>NZ_BAABRS010000003.1:300000-568360 GCF_039545095.1 Fodinibius salicampi
TATTTCTTTTGATGAGGTATTAGACTGCTGGGATCCCTTTATTGACGATCTGCGCAAAGAGGTCCCTCAAATGCTTTATTTTCAAATGCAGCGACTGAAGCCAGCGAAACTTGAAAATGGGGACCTTCTACTCCATTGCAATGATGACTTTGCCAAGCAGGTGGTGGAAGAGAACAGTCGCCAGCTGGGTCAAATTCTAGGGAAACAACTCAATGCATTTTTAAACATAAAATGCAAAGTTAAGAAAAGAGAAACGACTGAGGAAGAGTCTATGAGTCCCTATGAACGATTCAAGAAGCTCCAGGAACGAGACCCGACCATTAAAACGCTTGTTGAACTTTTTGGCGCCGAACTCGATTACAACCTAAACCAATAGATAGAATGAACGGACGTTGTTAACCGTTATTTATAAACGAATATTAACTCAAAACGTATAAGATTATGAATAGCAATATGGCCGACATGTTCGGAAAGTTTTCCGAGCTGCAATCCAAAGTAGAAGAAGCGAAACAGGAACTAGCAAAACTCGAGGTAGAAGCCGAAGCTGGCGGTGGCATGGTAAAGGTAAGAGCAAACGGTCAGCGCAAAATTCTGGGTATTGAACTGGATAAAGATGTCATCGATCCGGAAGATGCCGAAATGCTCGAAGACCTGGTAGTAGCCGGTGTTAATAAAGCTCTCGACAAAGCCGAAGAAGCGGCCCAGGAAAAAATGCAGAACACCTATAAAGATATGATGCCGGGCGGCGGACTTCCAGGTATGGACCTGAGTAAGCTGGGAATGTAATATTTTGTTGAAGGTTGGATGTTATATGTCCAAGGTTAACTTTCAACCGGCAACTTTCAACTTTTAACAATTTTATATGGACGGAACTTCGGAAATACTTGAACAGGCTATAGAGCAGCTTGCCAAACTCCCGGGCACGGGGCGTAAATCAGCGCGACGCATTGCCCTTTACCTGCTGAAACAGAATGAGGACGATGTTATGAAGCTGGCCAACGCTTTAATCAGCCTCAAAAAATCAATAACCCGCTGTTCTACCTGTGGTGTTATTAGTGATGGCGACCCCTGTTCAATTTGCGAAAATGCAAAGCGCCATACTGGGCAAATATGCGTTGTTGAAGAATCACAGGATGTTTTTCTGATTGAAAAAACCAACGAATTCCGAGGACGTTATCACGTACTCGGCGGCGTCATCTCCCCACTAGATAACATCGGTCCCGATGATGTGCGTATCAATCAGCTAATGCAGCGCGTCAATGACGAGAATGAACAGTTAGAGGAAGTAATCCTGGCGCTCAATCCTGATTCGGAAGGCGAAGCTACCTCTTACTATATCAATAAATTATTAAAGCCTTACGAAAAGATAAAGGTTACTCGTATTGCCTATGGGATACCGATGGGTACCGAGCTCGAATTTATTGATGAAGCCACTCTTGGGCGTGCATTTGCCAGCCGCAACACTTTTTAAAACTATTAATCACATACGTATCTCGCTATGAAGATAAAAGTACTGTCATTAACATTCGTTCTGTTTTTCAGTTCTCTTGCTCTATATGGCCAAGATAAAAATTACTGGCAGCAAGAGGTTGAGTATCAAATGGAGATTGATGTAGATGCCGAAAACCATCAATTTACCGGCAGCCAGACCTTAACCTATCATAACAACTCACCGGATACCCTTCAGAGGGTATTTTACCACCTATACTTTAATGCCTTTCAGCCTAATAGCATGATGGATGTGCGTTCCCGGACCATTGAAGATCCTGATAGCCGTGTTCGCGACCGTATCCAACAGCTCCCGGAAGATGAAATAGGCTACCATCACATCAACAGTCTGCAACAAGATGGCAGCGATGTAGAGTATACCGTTGATGGGACCATCCTCGAAGTTAACCTTAATGAGCCTATTTTACCCGGCGAATCAACCGTGTTCAGCATGGATTTTGACAGCCAGGTTCCCCGGCAAATTCGCCGTTCGGGCTGGATGAACAAAGAAGGCGTAGAATTTTCTATGAGCCAGTGGTATCCTAAAATTTCAGAATATGATGAAGATGGCTGGCATCCCAATCCCTATGTAGCACGTGAATTCCATGGTGTCTGGGGCAGTTTTGATGTAAAAATCCATATTGATAGTTCTTATGTGATGGGCGCCACCGGTCACTTGCAGAATCCGAAAGAAATTGGCCATGGTTACACCGATACCTATGAACGACCGGATTCCGAAAAAATAATCTGGCACTGGCAGGCCGATAAGGTCCATGATTTCGTTTGGGGTGCCGATCCCGACTTTACGCATACGACCAAACAGATTCCCGACGGACCGACCCTCCACTTTTTGTACCAAACTGATCCCGTTGCCGAAAATGCAAATAGCCGCCAGCAGAGACAGCTACTCGAAAACTGGAAACAGTTGCCCGAATATGCCGCCCAAGCCTTTCAGTTTGTAAGCAAAAATTACGGCAAGTATCCCTATGATAAATACTCCTTTATCCAGGGAGGCGATGGAGGAATGGAATATCCCATGGCAACCCTGATTACCGGCAATCGCTCGCTGCGCAGCCTCGTGGGAGTCAGTGTCCATGAGCTTATTCACGCCTGGTACCAAGGGGTACTTGCAAATAATGAAAGCCGGTATCCTTGGATTGATGAAGGTTTTACCTCTTACGTATCGGCAAAAACAATGAATCAGCTTTTTAATAATGGAGAGAGCGATAATCCACACAGAGGGTCCTATCGTTCCTATTTTAATATCGTAGATGCCGGCATGGAAGAAGCACTGGATATCCATGCGGATCATTTTGAAACCAATCGAGGGTATGGGGTAGCCTCTTATTCCAAAGGAGCAATTTTCCTTCATCAGCTGGAATATATTATTGGGAAGAAAGCGCTCGACCGTACCATGAATCGTTTTTTTCAGGAATGGAAATTCAAACATCCCGACGGACGTGATTTTCTCCGTATCGCAGAAGAAGAATCAAATATGATCCTTGACTGGTACTACCAGTATTTCATCGAAACAACCAAAACCATCGATTATGGAATTACTTCTGTAATTGCGGATGAAGGACAAACCCGAATAACACTTGAAAGGCATAATCTTATGCCCATGCCTATCGATCTTATGGTAACATATAAAGATGGGAGCCAGGAACTGTTTTATATCCCATTACGAATAATGCACAATGTTAAGCCCCAAGGGGAGACCGATGTTAGCCGCACCATTGTAGAAGACTGGCCCTGGGTTAATCCTACTTATACGCTAACCATTGATAATGCAGGCAGTGATATAGAGCATATAGAGATAGAACCCTCCGAGCGCATGGCCGATATTGATCGTAGCAACAATACTATTAATCTGACAGAGGAAGAAGATTAACAGTACCAAAGTAACTTAGAGAAAACCAAAAGCCCTGGCATTAAAACCGGGGCTTTTTACTTTGTATGTAATCCAAGGATAGTGGGAAGGGGCAGCCCTTTCATATCTGAAATAGCAATCGTATTTGCTGGCAAATAAATACGAAACTTTCTCTCGAACACGAGTTAGAAATCCTTCTTTATTGTTTTATTGTATTGAAAATAACAGTAATAAAAACAAGGATTTCTCATTTCGCTTCGCTACATTCGAAATGACGGATAAGCCTTAATAAAAAATGACCAAGTTCTATTAACCGCAGTTAATTTATCATCTCGACCGTCAGGAAAAGATCTTTCTTTACCCTCCATAATCCAAATGATTCCTCTCTTTATTAATTATGGCCAAAATGATATTTAAAATTAGATGCGACCAACTCGGAAATCATCTTTATAATTAAGAAACTCCCAATCAGAGTTCACCTTATTAATTAGTGCTTCTTTTTTCTCACGACGCCACTTTTTTAATTTTTTCCCGTTTTATCACCTCATAAGCTGTTCTATAGGCTTCATAGTAAATAAGTTTGTAGCAATAGTAACGACCAGCAAAAGTTTGCCAATCACCTCTATGTCTATAATGATCATTGAGACGTTTACCAAGATCATTCGTCATTCCAATATATAGCGTTGTTCTATGGGGATTGGTCTTAATGTAAACGTAATATGGCATTCTAGCTTAGCTTTCAAAGTTTAGATCTTTATTAATTAGTAAGACCCAAAAAAAGCTAAATCCTTACAAATTTATCGGCGAAAAAGAATATTTCGAAATCGAAATGGGTCCTAAAACAGAAAATCACAATCCTATTTGTCATCTCGACCGCCAGGGAGAGGTCTTTGTTTTAAAGCCCAAAACAAATGGAGATAAAAATTTCACTTTGCTCGACTACTGCCAGGATCTTTTGGAATGAGGAAAAATAGGAAAAGCTTCAGCCCACTTTATCCTTTATAGCGAGAGGTTTACCAACTTTGCCCAAACAAAAGAAAGAAAAGCAAAAATTCTAAAAAAGACTGGTTTGTTCGTGATCTTCTTTTTGAGCCTGCTTTAGAGTAGGACGAGAAACATCGCTTCGGTTCACCTTCAACATATCCGCATTGAACTTTTTCCCGTATATCCTCTGCGCTATCCCATGGAGAGCTTTTTCACCGCGTGGAGTTATAAACAGGCGTTTGTGGTCATCCGTTGAAAGGAAACCGAACTCTTTTAGATCATTTACAATCATATAGGAAAGTTTATTGACCGTACCCGAATGCTGCTCAACAAAATCCCGCTGTGGAGCTTCGTCATCTGCCGAATAAGCCAATCCCAAAATATTCATCTCCACTTCCGTTAGGGGATATCCTTCACAACTCTTAGTTAGCGTACGATCCCAAGCCTGTTGCTCATAATACTGTCCGAACCACCATTTCCCCTCTTTAATGAGCTTTTTAGTTACCGCACACGAAAAGTATTCGCCGGGTTTAGCTTTCTTAGGAATTCCCCGATCCCGGTACATGGAGACCAATGTTGCCAGATCGATCTCATGGAGATTCGGGGGATATTCAAAATGATGTTTTGAAGTTTTTTCCATGACACACCAAATTAGAAAACTAACAGATCATTGTCATCTATAATTTGGGAATTTTAGCAGAAAGATAGAAGGGTAAATAAGATTGCCTTATTCTCCCCTCACCTTACGCATGGTCAATATCACTTGGCCTTTTCAGCGATCAGCTGCATCGCAATATCCATAGTTACATCTTCGGGATCAAAATCATCGGGCAAGCTTATATTTGTCTTTCCAAACTTTATATAAGGTCCGTACCGGCCAGTCATAACGCGCACCTTTTTCCCTTCTTCCGGATGATCTCCCAACTCTTTAATAACATTACTTTTACGGGAAGATTTGTTTTTCTTCTGCTCCAAAAGTTCCAGCGCCCGATCCAGTTCCACATCCAGTACACTATCACTTTTTTTAAGCGAAGCAAACGTACCGTCATGTACTACAAAGGGACCATATCGCCCCACGCCAGCCCTCACTACCTTATCCGTTTCAGGATGTTTTCCAAGTGGACGCGGTAACTCCAACAAACGAAGAGCAAGATCAACATCGACTTCTCCGGGTTTCATCCCTTTCAGAAGCGACGCACGTTCGGGCTTTTTATTATCCTCGGTAACTTCACCCAACTGTACATAGGGTCCATAGCGGCCATTAAGCACAAAAATAGGGTCTCCCGTTTCCGGGTGTTCCCCAATGGATTTTGGACCTTCTTGTTCAGCCTTAATTAATTCCTCGAGCTTTTCAACGGTAATATCGCTTGGCTTCCAGCTGTCAGGAATAGAAGTACTTAGCTCCTCGCCATTCATCTCTTTTTTGATATAAGGTCCATAACGACCAACAAATACTTTAATGCCATTCAAGTTTTCTAAAGGGAGATCAAGATGGCGGGCTTCTTTGGGATCTATTTCATCTTCCTGCTCATCAACCTTTGCTTTTAATCCTTTTTCTCCCTTATAGTATTCACTTAGATAATCATTGGTATTGAGTTCACCCCTTGCGATTTTATCTAACTTTGCCTCCATCTCAGACGTAAAATCACTATCTACCAAATCATGCAGGTTTTTCTCCAGCAACTCAGTAACCGCAAAGGCTGTAAAGGTAGGAACAAGTGTTTTGCCCTCGGCTTCTACATAGCCCCGGTTCTGGACCGTACTTATAATTGACGCATAAGTACTTGGACGTCCCACCCCACGCTTTTCAAGCTCTTTAACAAGCGTAGCCTCCGTATAACGGGCTGGTGGCTTCGTTTCATGAGATATCGGCTCAATTCCCTCCTCAACGACTTCCTCTCCTTCTTTAAGTTCGGGCAGAAACTTCTCTTGGTTCTCCAGAGCCGCATCAGGATCATCACTCCCTTCCACATAAGCTCGGAAGAAGCCCGGGAAAACGATTCTCTTACCACTAGTTCTAAACTCAGCTACCTTACCGTTTGCTTTTGCTTCAATGGTAACATTGGTAAATTCAAGCTCAGCCTTAGCCATCTGGGTTGCAATCGTTCGCTTCCAGATCAAATCGTAAAGCTTAAATTGATCTCCGCGAAGTCCCGCTTCTTCGGGCTTCCTGAAATAGCTACCGGCCGGACGAATTGCTTCGTGGGCTTCCTGTGCTGCTTTTTGTCCGCCATAATTACGCGGTCGATCAAACAGATATTCTTCTCCGTACTCATCCTTAACCGCATTGCGCGCCGCATTAATGGCCTGTCCCGATAACCGGGCGGAATCGGTACGCATGTACGTTATATAACCATTTTCGTAAAGCTTTTGAGCTACACCCATGGTTCGCTTAGCCGAGAAATTCAGCTTACGGTTGGCCTCCTGTTGAAGCGTCGAAGTAATAAAAGCCGGGGAAGGATTGCGCTTCTTACGATTTTTCTTAACCTCAGAAACCTTCCATTCAGCCTTATCCAGATTATCGCGCAGCTCAGAGGCTGATTTGTCATCAAGTAAAACAACCTTTTTGGGCTTCTTGAGCTTTCCGGTATGTTCATCAAAATCTTTGCCGGAAGCCAGACGCTTTCCATCCAAATGCGTCAGATCCGCATCAAAAATATATTCGTCATTTTCTTTGTGAAGCTGGGCTTTCAAATCCCAGTACCGGGCCGAACGGAACTTCATCCGCTCACGCTCGCGCTCAACCATGAACCGTACCGCTACCGACTGTACACGTCCCGCCGACAAGCCGGGAGCAATCTTTTTCCATAACAGCGGGGAGATGGTATAACCCGCAAGCCGATCTATGATGCGACGGGCTTCCTGGGCGTTTACCAGATTCATATCGATATCCCGGAAATGGTTGAGTGCCTCTTTAATAGCTTCTTCTGTTATCTCACGAAAGACCATTCGCTTAACCGGCACATCAGGCTTCAGAAGCTCCGTTAAATGCCAGGATATAGCTTCTCCCTCGCGGTCTTCATCCGTAGCAAGGATCAGCTCATCCGAATTCTTTAATTCCTTTTTAAGACGCTTTATCACTTTTTTCTTACCCCGGGGGATTACATAAATAGGCTCAAAATCTTTTTCTGTATTCACGCCCAGATTTGCCCATTCTTCACCCTTAAACTTTTTGGGTACCTCCTTAGCGTTAGCCGGAAGATCCCGTATATGTCCCATTGACGAATCTATTACATATTCGGCAGGAAGATATTTCTTTAACGTTTTTATTTTTGTAGGTGACTCTACAATTACAAGAGACTTCATATAGTTCTTTTACAAATTACTGATCAGCTCTTTTAACTCAGAAGCATGATCTTTAGTATTTACTTTTTCAATAATTGCTTGTACGGTCCCATCGGTATCAATGACATAAGCAGAACGAGTAGGGGCCTCATATTTATTGCCGAACATATTCTTTTCAACAATGGAATCAGTCGCTTCTGCAAACTTATAATCCGGATCGGAGGCCAATATATAATTTATGTCTAACTTTTCAGCATAGTTTTTATGCGATCCACAGCTATCTTTGCTAATTGCAACTAGATTGTACCCCTTCTGATCAAACCAGTCTGATTCATCTGCCAGACTTTTATTTTGCTTATCACATCCAGACGTATTATTGCGCATATAGACCGAAACAATAGTCGGACGATCTAGTAAATCACTAAAGGGTACGGTTTTTTCTTCGCCATCTTGTAGGATATCAAGAGTAAAATCAGTATTTATCTTGCTGCCTTCTTCAATCATTTGATAAAATAATAATATTGTTATTAGCTATTAATCCCATTACTACAAACTCAAAACAATCGCGGCTATTGTGCGCTATACCGATAGGAATTGAACTTTTATAATAACGTGATCATTCAGATACTGCAATAATTCATTTATCGATTGCGGAAAGTATCGTTTCTAATTGAAGATTAGATGAAGGACAAAGGATAAAATCGGGTCTGCAGCACCTACATCCGCTCCCTTAATAAATACCGGGCTACTGCGGCCACCATAATACTATGATGGATAGTCCCCTCTTCCACCATCGATAAAAAATCTTCAAGTAGTAGAGCATGCACTTTAATGCGTTCATGGATATCACTTTCCGTTTCCCGGAACCCCGAAAACTCACAATTTTGTGCTAAATATAAGTGCGTGTAATTGGTCATTATAGCCGGATTTGCACTTACCTTTCCCAAGTTCTCCCATTGTTCTGATTTATAACCCGTTTCTTCTGCCAATTCACGCTGGATAGCCTCCAAAGGCGTTTCTCCCGAGTCTACCATACCTCCCGGAATTTCAAGCGTAGGCTGTTCAATTCCATAACGGAATTGCTCAACCAATACTACTTTTTTATCCTCCGTTATAGGCAACACATTTACCCATTCAGGAGCTTCAAGCACATAAAAATATCCTTCGTTATATTCTGACTCCGACTCCAGTCGCATCTTTCTATGCAAAAGATTAAAAATTGGTGTTTTATATTCCTTATTTTCACGGACTACTGACCACGGTTCGATAGTAAAGCGAAATGATTTATCACTCATAAGTAGCAGAATATTTTATGGCAAATCAGTTTGAATTTGAAACAAAAGAAGTTACCTCAAAAGAAGAACTCCACGATCGTATGGTGGAGGCTTGCAACGCGATGGAAGCAATTTACAAAAATGGTGACTATCCCCAAGTATTTGTTAAACGATCGTGGTCAAAACATAATCCTATTATCACCGGAGAAATGGCGAAGCCCGAAGCCTATCGCTGGTATCTGCTTCGTGAACTAAAAAAGCTGGGTAGAAAAGGTGCTGTTATTAAAGTTTTACCTTCTCGTGAACGACTGCCCCTGAATGATCCCGAACTTCTGGATAACACCGACGAGGACGATTGGGATATTACGCAAAAGAAACTTTTCCTTTTTAGTCCCGAACGCATCGAGATCTCTCTCAATCGCCTTCAGCACTACACTGGCACCGATCCAAAAGACTTCCAGCGATATATTCTCTTCACCAATTATGACATGCATATTGAGGTTTTTCTCGACAAATTCCCTGACTGCGTGAAACCGTCTAGGGAGGGGGTACAAATGCCCGCTTACCACCATAAACTGGACGACAACAAAGGCGTGTCTCTTGTCAATATTGGCGTGGGTCCCTCTAATGCAAAAACCATCACCGATCATATTGCTGTACTACGTCCGGATGCTATGCTAATGGTTGGTCACTGCGGTGGCCTGCGTAATCATCAGGAAATCGGGGACTTTGTTCTTGCAACCGGATTTATGCGCAATGACGGAGTACTGGATGATATCCTTCCGCTTAATATTCCCATTACCCCCAATTACCTGTTAAATGTGTACCTGAAAGAAGTACTCGACAAATATGATCGCAATCACCGGATGGGCACCATATTTACAACGGCTAACCGCAATTGGGAATTCATCAAACGCCGTACCGTCGAACAGATTCATATGAGCCGTAGCATTGCCGTAGATATGGAATCAGCCACTGTTGCTACCAACGGCTATCGCTATCGCATCCCCAATGCTACCCTCCTTTGTGTAAGCGATAAACCGCTGCACGGTAAGCCAAAGCTCAGTGACGAGGCGCAGGAATTTTACGAGGATTCCAAGCAACTCCATCTGGAAGTTGTACTTGAAGCGCTTAACATCTGCAAAGAAAACTATCCCGAAGGTCTCCCCAATGCCAGCATCCGGGCTATGAACGAACCCCTGATGGGTGGCCCGGATGAAGAATAAAGTAGGTTAGGGAAAAGAGACCCAGAAAATATCAACCGCAGTATTCTCCCCGTTTCCCCTTGACTGCCATTAACTCCGAATCAAATACTGAAACTTAACGAAAAACTGACGGTCCGTTTCTTTATACCCGTTAAATCCATTGGGTCCGGGCTGGTCAAAATGATTCATATAATCCGTCATCCCTATATAGAACTTGGTAAACGGATTGGCTTTATAATAAACCAACGGATATACCTGGATCTGTTCGTCAAAAGAATTGTATTGAGTAATTAATCTTGCAAAAAGCTTCTCAGTAAAATTATATCGACCAGTCATGCGAAAAATATCACCACTGTAGAAGCTCTGGTCATCGTCATACGAAGAGAGCGTTGAATAATCATAGCTTAAGTTTAATTCCAACCGACTGGTAGGCTTAATTGTAGAACTAGCTGAAATATTATAGCCTTTCCCCATTTCAGGATTGCGCGATCGATAAATATCTTTTCCGAAACCAACATGACCCTGAAAAGAGAGTGCATCAAGCGGATTTGTTCGTGCATTAATCATTACACGATTCATTTTTGTAAAAAGCCTTCCTCGAAATCGTTCATCATTAAGAGGCAAAAAACTGATCGCTAAATTGGTCTGACCGCCGAAGCTGTTACTAAGCCGAGTAAAAATATATCGCTCCTGGAACTGCCCGTCAAAATCATAACGCCATGTTCCGCTCACACTCAATCTTCCCTGCGATAAGAGTCTTGTATTCGGATAATAAGAGAGACTCTGACTTGCTTCAAACTCCCTGCGGTCTGTCTGATTAATGAAGCCGGCCTGAGTTTGAAATGTCGGTGAATAGGCGGAGTATTCCAGTGAAAAGTCATAATACTTTGCTTCTCGCGAAAACTCCGTACTGATCAATGAACCGCCGAACTGCTCACCGTTAAAAGCAGCGTCATGAGAACTCTGTCCAAAGTTTCTTGTCTCATCGAACAGGGTGGTATCACTTAGCTCCTTCGTATCAGAATAAGCCGCCTGACCGCTAAAATAATACTGATCAGTCAGCCGAAAGTTCCAGTCGATACTGCCTACATAATTTTCACCGTCTTGTTGGTTTCGGGTCGTTAATAAACCACCAACATATGATTCTGACCCAAAACTGTATTTTCCCCGCAGTACATTACTGTAGGAGTCTTTTTCTGAACGAATGAGCGAACTTCCATAGCGACCCGGTACTATAAAGGGAGTATCACGATCATAGGCTGTTAAAAAAGCCACACTGTAACTACTCGACTGATGGGTAACCTTACCAGCTGCGATAGGATGGTTAATCATTCGGGAATAAAAAAGATCTTCCGAGGTACTAAACAGATCACTTCCCTTCATAAAAAAGGGCCGTTTTTCGGGATAGTACAGCGCAAATGTTTCATTGGCTCCAATCTGTGCAGCATCCGTTTCTACCTGACTAAAATCAGGATTTAGAACGGCATTCAATGAGGTAGTTGAGGTTGGTGAGTACATTACGCTCCCGCCAATACGGCCTTCAAGCGGACCATGATCCAGACCAGAAGAAGGATCATCGGGAGTATTGAGTTCACTGCTTTGGTAACTCATTCCATAGGGAAGCAACTCAACGGTATTACTGTTTTCTATTCCTTCCATGCCTGTCAAAAGCCCGTTCTGGCACAATAGGCATGAATTACTGAGCTTAACATCACTCCATGTTAACTGGTAGCGATTACTTCTCGGATAGTTGCGAAGAAACTGTACAGACCAATCCTGAACTTCACGCTTGGGAAAATTGAGACTTTTGAATGGGATTTTCATTACGGCCGTATATCCAAAATCCGTTATATGAGCCTCCGAACTCCACAGCATATCAAAATTCATATCCTCACTGTTTCCGGTTCGCATGCCATCCATCTGTATTCCCAGTGGATTTACAAAGAGTTCATACGCCTGCTGATTATTATTAAAGGGATCTATAAAAACACCTATGAAATCATCCTGGAAACTATTGTCCCTGTCAGTGATATTAGCTCTTATGCCCCTGGGATTGGGGTCCTTACAAATAAAACCGATATACAAATTATGCTGACTGTATAATACTTTAACTTCAGTTTCTACCGGAGCGGGGGCGTTATCATTGGGTTGTACCTGATGCTCAATAAATACCGACGGGGCTTTGTCCCATGCCTGGTTTTCCAATCCTGCAGTTATATTAAAATCATTTTCAATTTGAAGCGGACGAACTTGCATCGTAGTATCCATTTGCGATTGAGCCCAAAGCCCAGATAAAGGAATAATCATTAAAAAAATGACTGCAAATAATATTTTCTCGTTCCAACCTGTTTGATGCATAAAATAAATCAGCTCTGTCTTTTTTAGATATTGTTTCTTTAACATTGCTAATTAAATCTTACGAAAAAATCTCAAATTGTTACGCCTGAAAAACTGGATATCCATTGAACTAAATATTGATACAACCGATCCTCTTTGGCAGAATAAATTATTTTTTTTTGTAAGGATTCATCGACAAAACGGTCTTACTATAAATATCAACTTTCAAAGAGACCCTATCATGCCTGACCAAGAACAATTCGAGGCCGAAAATTTTTTAAAGCGAACTGTAAAAGAGATGAGTCCTGATGAACAACCACGGGAGAAGCTCATGAACTATGGAGGAGAAAGCCTTTCAGATGCTGAACTCCTGGCTATTCTGCTGCGTACCGGCAGTCAAAAGATGAATGTTATCCAAATGGCCCAGGCCCTGCTCGATCATTTTGATGGCCTACGCTATCTGGCCCGCAAAAGCTGGCAGGATCTTAAAGTAATTCCCGGGATGGGTAAAGTAAAATCACTCACCCTTGAAGCAGTATTTGAACTTTCCCGACGCATTCAGATGGCTAGCCTCGGCGAGCAAGTACAAATCACCTCTCCGGAAGATGCCGTTTCCTATTTTGGTCCCAAATTACGCGATCTGACCAAAGAGGTATTCATCGTCGCCTTTCTGAATAACGCCAAAATAGTGATGGGCTATAAGAAAATAAGCTCCGGCGGCTCCACCGCTACCATAGTCGATCCAGCTGAAGTTATGCGTCAGGCCGTCATGAATGAGGCAAACAGCATTTTACTGCTCCACAATCATCCCAGCGGGCAGAATAAAGAATCCAAAGCCGATATACAGCTCACCAAGCGAATTGCCAAGTCGGGCAAACTGCTGGGCATTCCGGTGGATGATCACATCATCATCGCCGGCGATGGCTATACTAGTTTTAGGGCTAAAGGGCTTCTCAATTAAGAATTAGGAATTAAAAATTGAAAATTTAAGATTGAGGATAATGAAACGGGAAAATATAGTACAGAAAAAAAGCTATGACTTTGCACTGCGTATCATCCATTTATATCAATTAATCATCGAGGGTTCAAAAGAATATATACTGGCTAAACAAGTACTAAAAAGTGGTACTTCAATTGGTGCCAATATTGAAGAAGCTATAGGAGCCCAAAGCAGAAAAGACTTCAAAGCTAAACTCTCAATTTCCTATAAAAAACCGGGGAACCCATTACTAACTTCGAATACTTCGGACTCTAAAATCATCGAAGACCAACTTTCACAATCACTGATTAATGATTGTGAGGAGTTGCTGAAGATAATTGGCTCAATAATAAAAACTCTAAAAAATTCTCATTCCTAATTCTCAATTCCTAATTCAACTGCTTATATTTACGGCTAATTTAGAATTCGGTAAATAATTACTCCATGAAGGACTACCTGCGATCTATTATTAAAAATTCGCTGCAACAATTTGATATCAGCGAAGAAGAAATACCCGAAATCCAGATTGAAAAACCCAATCAGCCCGATCACGGCGATGCGGCAGCCAATATCGCTCTCAATTTAGCCAGTGTTCTAAAAACTAATCCTCGCGAAATAGCTACGCAGATTGTAGAGGGACTGGAGTACAACCCCAAAAAGATTAAAGCAGTTGAAATAGCAGGACCCGGATTCATCAATTTTCGTTATGCCGACAATTATCTCTTCAATGAATTAGAAACCATCCTATCGCAGGGAACAAAATTTGGAACAACAACTGGCCAAGCAGGCAAACGAATACTCGTTGAATTCGTAAGCGCCAATCCTACAGGACCACTTACCGTAGGTCATGGACGTAATGCCGTCTTAGGCGATACCATTGCCAATCTGTTGGAATGGACCGGTGCAGAAGTTAGTCGGGAGTATTACTTCAACAATGCAGGCCGGCAAATGCGCATATTAGGACAAAGCGTTCGAGCAAGATACCTACAGGAACTTGGTCACGATGCGGACCTTCCCGAAGACGGTTATAAGGGTGCATATATAAAAAATATTGCCCGGACGTTAATAGAAGAGCACGAAGACGCCCTTGTGAATACCGACGATATTACACCCTTCAAAGAAAAAGCGGAGCAGTTGATTTTTAACGACATACAGCAGACCCTTAACCGGATGAACATCAAAATGGACTCCTTCTTCAATGAAAAGGAGGTTTATGAGGACGGTACCATTGATGATGTTATTAAAAAATTCCGCGAAAAGGATTTAGCATATGATAAGGATGGTGCTACCTGGTTCCGAACTACTGAATTTGGAAAAGATCAGGATACGGTACTCATTAAGAGCAGTGGCGAACCGACCTATCGGCTGCCCGATATTGCCTATCATACCAATAAGCTTGATCGCGGCTATGACCAGTGCATCGATGTTTTTGGAGCAGATCATATTGATACCTATCCTGATGTACTCTCCGGTATAGAAGCGCTGGGCTATGATTCTCAGAAAGTCGATGTGGTAGTATATCAGTTTGTTACCCTTGTCAAGGATGGCAAACCGTTTAAAATGAGCACGCGCAAAGCTAACTTTGTAACACTCGATGAACTGATGGATGAAGTGGGTGCAGATGTTACCCGATTTTTCTTTGAGATGCGCGCTCCCAATACCCATCTCGAATTCGATGTGGGACGAGCCAAGGAAGCCGGGGAAAAAAATCCGGTTTTTTACCTGCAATACGCCCATGCACGTATTCACAGCATCCTGAACAAGGTAGAAGAAAAATATAACTTTGAAGAAAAGGCAGACCTTACATTACTGACTCATGAGTCGGAGATTAGCCTGATGAAAAGTCTCCTGCGCTTTCCCGAAATGATTGAAAGCGCGGCCGAAAGCCGAGAACCCCATCGCTTGATTAACTATCTCAATGACCTGGCCTCTCACTTTACTTCCTTTTACCACGACTGCCGTATTCTGGGAGAGAAGGAAGAGCTCGTACAGGCCCGCACGGCACTAGCCAGGGCCACGGCACAAGTGCTGGCCAATGGATTAGGCATTTTAGGTATCAGCGCTCCTGAACAGATGTAGTTGGAGCTTACAATTCAGATTCTTTCCAGCTTCAATTTCCTAAGCTGGTATAAGCTTGGTAAAACACACAATGCCCTTACTAAACTGCTCGGCTACTTCAAATCCCGTTTGACTGAACATCTTATTACTTTCATCGACGGTCCAAAAGGTAAGGCCGCCAAAGCCGGCTGAATCCTGCAACAGACGTGCATACCAGGCATCCGCCTTTACAAGGTGCATCATAAAAAAAACGCCATCTTTCTTTATAACACGTCGCGCTTCATACAAAACTTTTGTGGGATCCGTCAGCTCGTTAAGTGTCCCTCCCATGGTAATACCGTCAAAAGTTGCCCCAAAAAACGGCAAATGTCGGGCATCCGCTCGCAACAAGTACTGGTCTGCCTGCTCCGCTTCTGACTTTATACGGGCTTCAGCCAACATCTGATGAGAAAAATCAAGAGATACCACTTCACAATTTGGCTCTTCCTTCTTCAGCAACCGTCCATAGAGGGCCGTTGAGCAGCCAATATCCAGATATAGCTTGCCACGTTCCGGATTCAACCAGTCGGAAAGTAACTGCTGTTCCTTTTGAATTGGAAACTCATCTCCGGTCAATATTGAAAGAGAGCGCTTTCTCCAGATTTCCTCATACAGCGTGGCTGTTAATCTCCAGTGGTTAGAACTTTGGGCCCACGACATTTCTATCGTTTCCTCATCCAGTAAATCTGTGATATTATCCCGAATAGGATATTCATCTCCTTTATTAGAGCATACGGTTCCGTTGAAGGACTTCTGCAGCTGTGCTACTTCTGTGGGAATAGTAATAGCTGCCCGTTCATATTTGGGAGACCTGATTTCAAGAGCCATAAGCTAGGGGATTAATCGATCCTGAATATTGTTAGGAATGATATAGGTTAAATACATTTTATACCTAATACGTTTCCCAGTCGGAAAGTGTTACAGAGAGGCAAAGCTATTTTTGAAGAATAATCGAAATTTGAGCCCCCTTCTGGACACCCAGCATTTTTTGAGCATCCCCCTTATTGATTCCCACTTCCAGCATGCCGGCACTTCCTATGTACGCCACAGGTTCTCCTTCGGTTACAGCGCCAAAAGTGGTGTTAATTTCATTCAAAATAACATTACCAACATATATCTTAACGTCTTTACCAGCAAGAACTTCATCAATAAGGTCAGCCGAAATATTTGTAACCAGATTACCGAACTTATCAATATGGATGATGGTTCCCTCCAAACCGTCCTTATCGGCAATAGGCTGCATCCAACGATAGCTGATTAGTTCATCCAGCGGCTCCCCCAGCTCTTCCAGAGTCACACCCCGGCTTAAATGCGCGGCAGCCGGAGCAAAAACATCGCGCCCGTGAAAGGTATTAGACCGGCTTTCACGTAAATACTCTTTCTTATTGAGTTTAACTGCGCTATAGGATCGATCGGTTGTCAATAGCGAAAAAATACCGTTATCCGGGCCCACAAAATACTGATCCTCGATCTTCAAAGCTACAGCATTGCGATCGGTTCCCACCCCTGGATCAATAACGACGGTATGCACTGTGCCGGAGGGAAAAAGCATCGCCGAATTTTTAAGCACCCATGACCCAGCCATAATATCCTGGGATGGAATATCGTGGGAGACATCCACCAAGCGTGCTTCGGGAGCGATACCCAGCATTACAGCCTTCATCGCACTTACGTAATAATCCTGCAGACCGAAGTCTGTCGTAAGAGTAATTACATTACGCATAAGTGTTCAGCATCACCGGCATCACCAGCATGAGCATTTGCTCATTTTCCTCTTCTCCTGATGGTTTAACAATACCTGCCCTGTTTGGCGTAGAAAATTCGAAGTAGACTTCCTCGTCATCCACATTACCCAATACATCAGCCAGATACTTAGCGTTAAAACCAATTTCCATCTCTTCGTTATCGTATTCGCATCCAATTGTTTCTTTGGCTTCACTGCTCATATCAATATCTTCGGCCCGAATGGTCAGCTTATCCGGATGCATTTGAAGACGGATTTGCCGGGTAGTTGAGCTTGAAAATATAGCCACTCTTTTTACCGTAGCTAACATCTGTTCCTTATCAATAATGAGTGTTTTATCATTTTCCCGGGGAATTACAGAATCATAATTAGGATACTGTTCATTAATCAGTCGCGTAATAACAATGGTATTCCCACTCTTAAACCGGGCGTGATCCTCTGTAATGGTAAGTACACACTCATCTGCATGAAGTGCCTTCTGCACCAGGTTTAACGCTTTTTCGGGCACGATAAAGTTCATTTCCTCATCGCTGGTTAAATCCTTCTTGATATAGCGAACCAACCGGTGACCGTCTGTAGCTACAAACTTGCTTTCTTCGGGACCAATATCAAAATACACCCCCATCATTGCAGGACGCAGATCATCATTGGATACTGCGAAGAGCGTCTTATCAATAGCTTTGATCATATCCTTTTTTGTGGTCTCTAACTGATGGCCCTCATCCAGATTGGGGACTTCGGGAAATTCATCAGGATCTTCTCCTACCAGCTTATAGGTCCCTTTATCCGTTCTAAATTTGACATTAAATTTTTCATCCACTTCAAAGGAAACAGGGATATCGGGTAGTTGGCGGAGTGTTTCCGTAAGACGTCGTGCCGGTATGGCTACTGCACCATCTTCATCAATATCCGCATCCATATATTCAATAATAGATATTTCAAGATCGGTGGCAGTCAGCCGTAAACTTCCATCCTCACTTTTAAACAAAATAGTTTCCAGGATAGGCAGGGTAGCCTTATTTGGTACAGCACCCGAAACAGCCGACAGAGCTTTAACTAGTTCACTACTTGATACATTAAATCTCATAAGAAATTTTTTTTGCTGAGTATTTATCAGGCTTAAAAAAAGCCCGCATAATAAGTACCATATACTAATAAATCCTCACTCTCTTAGCAACCACATTAACCGTTCTTTATACGGAAATTTTCATGGCGATTTTACAGATTCTTCATTTTCTGATTTTAGCACGAAAAACCTTCTTTTTCTTTTATCAGCAACTAATACTTACTCAGTGAGATAGCAACGTCCCAAGAAATATCATTCTCCACCAGAGTACATATTTTCTTATGTTTAAAGGCTTGAAAAATCTTAACCATAATTGATTTATTTGTGCGTATTCTGCTCTTAGGTCCCACTGCAGTTGGTAAAACAGCACTTTCCGTTAGTCTGGCAAAAAAACTTAGTGCGGAAATCATATCCGTTGATTCCCGTCAATGTTATAAATACTTGAATATAGGAACAGCCACCCCCACGAAACAAGAACGTGGAGGCATTCCACACTATAACCTCTCGATTATCGACCCCGCTGTTAAAGATAGTGCTGCAAATTATGCCGAACGAGCCGAACAGTGGCGACAAGAAATTGAGGAGCGGGGTAAAAATATTCTTTATGTAGGAGGGAGTACCCTACATGTGCAGTGCACCATTCAGCCGCTGGATGATGTGCCCGAAGCAAACGAAGAGAACATTAATAAACTTGAAGCACAAATCGAATCCGATGGAATTGAACCGCTTTATCAAAAGCTTCAATCCATTGATCCGGATTACGCACAAAAAATGGACGGTATGAATACCCAGCGTATTGTTCGTGCACTTGATGTATGGATGCAAACAGGGCGCCCGTTTAGTTCTTATCATTCCGACAATAATAGCATAAGCGTACCGGATGACATGCTGGTATTCGGCCTCAAAAGAGACCGACAAAAGTTATACGATCGCATTAACCTTCGCGTTGACAAAATGTTTGAGCAAGGCTTTCTGAATGAAGTTAGAGAAATACTGCAGCGCGGATATAGTCTTGAAGATCCTGGTCTGAATACGGTAGGTTACAAGCAAGCCATACAATTTATTAATGGAAATATGAGTCGTGAAAAGATGATCAAGGATATAAAAACCAAAACACGCAGGTATGCCAAACGGCAGCTTTCCTGGTTCCGCCGATGGGAGTTCATACGCTGGATTAATTTGGATAATACCCCCGATACAGAGGCTCATAATTTTATCGCACAACAGGTAGCAGCTAAGCTAAATAAAGATTAACTTTACCCTCACATTAAATCGCACTGATATTTATACCAATGTATAAGGCTACTGTCAACGTTACACTACGAAAATCCATTTTAGACCCACAAGGCAAGGCCGCCCATCACGCACTAAAAGATTTAGGACTTACCAATATAGAAGAAGTGCGTATTGGCAAACTGATTGAGCTTAATATTGATGCCGATGATAAAGATACGGCCTTTGATATTGCTGAAACAGCCTGCACCAAACTACTGGCTAATGAGGTCATGGAGGATTTTGAAATTACGATCCACGAAAATTAAATGCTTTATTGATATGTACGATCCGCTTGCTAACACTTGGGGAGCTAAGCCCGATCAAGAACAAGCGCCTGGTACAGATGTCGATGTTTTAGAAAAAGAAGAGGAAGAAGATGAGGAGAAAACCCCATGGCGGGTTATTCTCTATGATGATGATATTCATACCTTCGATGAAGTTATCAATCAGCTTATAAAAGCATTAAGCTGTTCACAGTCGCACGCTGAGAAACTGACCCGTAAAGTTCATAACGAAGGTAAGGCTGAAGTTTTCGAAGGAAGTTTCGAAGACTGTTTCGAAGTAAACGGCGTACTCAAAGAAATTCAACTTGTCACCGAAATAAAAGGATAATACCGTGTCTGCTAACTTTGGAGTAATTGTATTTCCCGGTTCTAACTGCGATCATGACGCCTATCACGCTTTGGCGCATGTTATGAATGCTAAAGCCCAATTCCTATGGCATAAGGATACCGATCTGTCAAATATCGATTTTCTACTTGTCCCCGGAGGATTTTCCTATGGCGACTACCTCCGCTCAGGCGCTATTGCCCGCTTTTCCCCTATTATGCAATCCGTAATTGAATTTGCCAATAAGGGAGGTCCCGTCCTGGGTATTTGTAATGGATTCCAGATCCTGTTAGAAGCAGGACTCTTGCCTGGTGCTATGCTTCATAACGAACAGCTTCGTTTTATCTGCAAACAAACATATTTGCGTTGCGAAACCTCAGATACTCTTTTTACCCGCACTATCGAAGAGGGAGAAGTACTACAGCTGCCTGTTGCCCATGGAGAAGGAAACTATACTACCGACTCAGATCAACTAAAAGAGCTTCAGGATAATGATCAAATCGTTTTCCGTTACTGCAACAAAAAGGGCGAAACTACAAAAGAAGCCAATATCAATGGATCAGTTGATCATATAGCCGGTATTTGTAATAAAGAGCGTAATGTATTGGGCATGATGCCTCATCCCGAACGTGCTGTCGAGAGCCTACTGGGATCGAATGATGGAAAGCGTATTTTTGAATCTGCCATACAGGAACTTACTGTGGCATAAACCCAACAGCTCTTATAGCTCTTATTATGACGAAACGCTCCAACCAGAAAACGCTTTATAGCAAAGGGCTGAACAAACGCTATAAGCGTCGTACGGTTGTTTCGGATGTTTCTATTGAAGTAACGCAGGGAGAAATAGTTGGCTTACTGGGTCCCAATGGGGCAGGAAAAACAACTACCTTTTATATGTTTGTGGGACTTGTTACTCCCAACGAGGGACAAATATTCCTTGACGATCGAAAATTAACGACCATGCCGATGTATAAGCGTGCTCGGCTTGGCATCGGTTATTTGGCACAGGAGGCAAGTGTATTTCGAAATCTGACGGTTCGGGAAAACCTTGAATCTATTCTTCAGTTTAAAAACTTTTCAAAATCAAAGATTGAAGAGCGTGTAGATGAGTTAATTGAGGAATTTGGACTACAAAGAGTGGTAGATAGCAAAGGATACAGCCTTTCTGGCGGTGAACGCAGGCGAACAGAAATAGCCCGGGCCTTAGTAACCGATCCCAATTTTATCCTTCTGGATGAACCTTTTGCCGGCGTAGATCCTATTGCGGTGGAAGATATTCAGGAAATTGTGGCTCAACTTCGTCATCGTAATATTGGAATCTTTATTACAGACCATAATGTGCACGAAACATTGGCTATCACCGATCGAGCATATCTCATGTTCGAGGGAAAAATCTTAAAGGAAGGATCAGCCGACCAGCTGGCAAAGGATGAAGAAGCTCGTCGTCTTTATTTGGGGAAACAGTTTCGACTGGATCGTTATGATACTGAATAATTTTAATTCAAGAATAAACCGAACACATAGCGTGTTCTTCTATTATTAATGTAATGTTATGGAAGAAATAACTGTACAAGAGCTCAAACAAAAAATTGATAATGGCGATGATCGTATTTTTCTACTTGATGTTCGCGAACCCTTTGAACAATATCAATCGAAGATAGAATACAAGAATAGCCAGCTTATCCCTATAGGCGAATTAGCGGACCGGGTGGATGAGATTGAAGATCAAAAAGACCAGGAAGTTGTTTGTATGTGCAGGAGTGGGTCTCGAAGTGCCGAAGCGTGCAAGTTATTGGAAAAGAAGGGATTTTCAGATGTTAAAAATCTAAAAGGAGGTATTAACGAATGGGCTCGCAGTATCGATGACAGCTTGCCAGTCTATTAAATTATCTTCAAAGCTGAGAATTCTCCTCAATCCCTGGTAGCGAACTTTTTTGAGCATCTAGTCCATTCTTACAAATTTCTCTTACCCTCTGTGCACTAACCGTACTGACCACATACTCTTTACCGGTAGTCGATCCCATACCTTTTATTTTGGGATTTTTATACTCCATCAGACTTTCACGGGTTGTTTCAGCAGACAAGTGAATCTCATTAATACCAGTGCTACCAACTATCTCTTTCACACTTTCCTCATTCACTCCACAGCCTGCCATAATAGAAATACGTCCCCTGGATTTTTCTACGAGTTCACCGATCAAAGTCGCTCCTTCTAAAGCCCGGGCCTTTTGGCCTGAAGTCAATATCCGATCAAATCCTGATTCGACACAATCCCCCAGTGCAGCAAAAGGGTCTTTTGTCATATCAAACGCACGATGACAGGTTACTTGCAAAGGACGAGCTAATTCCACCAATTCCCCACACCGCTTCCTGTCGAGAGTTCCATCCGGCGAAAGGATACCAAACACCACTCCATCCACTCCAAGCTCTTTACAGTGTGCTATGTCGCGTTTCATAGCTTTAAACTCAAGAGCAGAGTAGCAAAAATCCCCTTCCCGGGGACGAATCATTACAAATAGCGAAATATCCAGTGCTTCGCGCAATACCTCAATTGTTCCCAAAGAAGGGGTCGTACCCCCGCCTCCGGGATTATCACAAAGCTCTATGCGGTCAGCACCGCCTTTTTGGGCATTTAGCGCCGATTCAATATTATATACAACAACTTCCGTTGTCAATGCAGGCTCTCCATTCATCCAATTATGCCATCGCTGCAATCTGGTTCAGCAGCTCATCATTGCTGTCAGTATTTGTCAATACCTTCAATAGGCTCTGCATAGACTCTTTGGGAGACTTCTTGAGCAGATAACGACGGACCATATTACGCTCTTCCAGAGAATCTGTAATAAATTTATCCTCATTTCGCGTACCGGAAGCACTAATATTAATAGCGGGATATATACGGTCATTCGCTAATTCACGATCAAGCACTAACTCCATATTACCCGTGCCTTTAAACTCCTCAAAAATAAGATCATCCATGCGGGAATTTGTCTCAATCAGGCAGGTAGCAATAATAGTTAATGAACCGCCCCCTTCAATTTTTCGCGCTGAGCCAAAAATCTTTTTGGGAATTTCAAGAGCCCGGATATCCAATCCACCGGAGAGCGTTCGCCCACTGCTTTCCTGGGCATTATTATAGGCCCGTCCCAGTCTTGTGATCGAATCAATCAACAGTACGGCATCTTCTCCCATCTCGGCTTTTCGTTTCACATAGCCAAGAGCCAATTCCGTAATACGGATATGACTTTCCGTTGATTTATCGTTGGAAGAGGCAAAAACTTCGGCATCTGTTGTCCGCAGAAAGTCAGTCACCTCCTCTGGACGTTCATCAACCAGCAGTACACCGGTCGTTATATCCGGATAATTTTCAGTAACCGACTCAGCAATTTTCTTAAGCAACACCGTTTTACCGGTACGGGGCGGTGCAACAATGAGTGCCCGCTGGCCCTTACCAATGGGAGCTACAAGGTCCATTACCCGCATCTCAATATTATTGGGATCCTGGCCCAGTTCAATCTGCTCAATTGGCATAATCGGAGTCTGCAGCTCAAAACGAGTAGCCCGTTGCCATTCTACCGGATCTTTACCATTTATTTTTTCTATGGAATGAATATGTCGATGCCCCTGATTATCCTCTTCATACTCACCTTCTATTTCTAAGCCTGGTCTAAGATTGTGATGTTTAACCTCATTTGGCTTAAGAAAAGGGTCACTGGGTTCATAACTGAACTCGTGGTCTTTTTTACGGGCGAAACCATATTTTTTGGCATTAATTTCAACAACGCCACTATAGTCGCCTGCTACCTCTACATTTGAATTTGCATTAAATCGCGGTACAAACACATTATTGCTTTTATTACCTCCGCGATTTCTGTTGTTTTTTGAACGTCCCATTTAGTTATTCCCGGTTTCTTGAAAACTTACATTCCTGTGCGATAATTAATAACAGCTACAGGAACCGTGTTATGTTAGAACTTTGATTTACAATTGAAAGGAAAGATAAACAGTGCAGCTATCACTGCTGCACTGCTCATCAATTGGATAGAAAGATAAGAATGTTTGTCGATTAATTAAAACCTATCGACGAACGGTTGTTGATTCGCCAATCCAGCTGTAACAGGATTTTAGTGATCCATCAACCTGAAGCGACTGACCATCTTCCCAGTTTTTGAAAAACTGTTGTTCCGTAGTAGGCGTATACGATGCATAAGACTGAATCTTGTTATTAGCTTCATTACTTGCCGAGCTATCCACGCTCTTAGCCCTGTTCAAATAATCAAGCACCAGCCAGTAAACAACGCGATCCTCGACCTCTAATTCTCCCTCTGAGCACTGGTTAACGGCCTGAGCGTAAGCATCGGCTATAACGATATAGGGTTTACCCCATTCACTATCATGTTCTAAAGCTGTCCGTGCAAATTGACGAGCACTTTGCAAGCGGTCACTGTTAAGGTATGCATTTGCAATATTCAAAGCGATTGATGCCTTCTTATCCGAATCATCCGCTTTGTTCAGCGCTTCTTTAAAGTATTTAATTGCTTCATTATACCTGGCATCACCGATAGCTGCCTCAGCGAGTGCAAGACTATTTTCGTAGTTAGGATTAATCTCGTACAGCTTCTGACTAATCTCACTAAGTTTATCATTCATCCCTGCCTGCTCATACAGGTCCTGTAATTGAGTAAGTAACTCTTCATTCTCAGGATCATCTTCTAATTCACCCTCAAGAAAAGTGATACGTTCTTCCGGTGAATCAAACAGTTCATTGCGGGCACTGGATATATATTCAGAAAGCTGATCCGGTGCATAGGGCTCTACCTTCTCAATCATTGCTAACGCTTCATCTTTTTCGCCTTCCGAGACGAGGTGCCGGAGTAAAACCTGCACGTAATAACCGTCATTCATCTTCGTAAACTCTTCGGGCTTCATCTCAAACGCTTTTTGATATTCGGCAGCAGCCTTTTCAGTAGAACCGTCAATATAATCGGAATGACGTTGATAGAAGCGTCCCTTTCTTACCGCCCATTCAAATTGGTCCAGATCTTCGCCAAAGTGTTTATAGACTTTATCAAAAATCGTTAGAGCCGTATCGGTATACGCTTCTGCGACCGCCGGATCTTCCGCTTGCCCGGCAAGACCTCCGTAAGCGGTAATCAAACGCTGTAGATTTCTCTCCAAATCGAATTTGGAATAGCCTTCAATGGTTTCAGGCATCCCTTTCCAAATCCAACGACCGAAATCAATGGCGCTTCCATAGGATTCACTCTTGTAGTTTTCGTAATATATAGAATAGGCCTGTATCTCACTCATGCCACTTGGTGGCTCTTGCGACGATTGGGCCATGGTCCAACTACTGCCAGCCAACAGCAAAGCAGATAAAAGAAGTAGCTTTTTCATAATTCTGTTTTTAACTATGGTTCAAATTATAAACTGTTTCGGCGCCGTTTTATTTTGCCTACTGCAATTTTGGCCGGAAAAACATAATTTCTGCCAAATTGAGCGATAATCGTACGCCCCATATTTGTTCTTTAACTAAATTGGCACTATTTGTTCCGCGCAATCCATATTCAAGACTCAAATCCATGGAAGAATTTGAGTTTGGGCCCGGTGATAATATCCCCAAACCAAACGAAAATTTCAGCGTATTTATTTTTTGCCCCTGCATTTCTAAATGACCGGTATCGTAAGAGGCGCCTAACCGGTACTTAAACTGCGACAAAAATTTGTTCGACCCTGTAATGTAAGGAAAATATTGAAATCCCAAACCCATCTTATAGCGATCAGTGAAAAGATCTTCTTCAGATGGTTTAAAATCATTTTTAAAATCTGACCAACCTTCATAGGATCCCTCAGCTGCCAACATCGTTAACTGACCGGGTTGATAGCTAACTCCTGCTGTAATATTTAAAGGTAATCTTATATCACCGTTACCTAATTGCGGTCCATCAGATATAGCTATCGTTCTACCTCCCTGTGTTGATGTCTGTTCGCGTTGTGCACCAATAGTTACAGGTAAACTTACGCTGGCACCTATTCCTAATTCGTCATCTTCATTAAATAATTCAGACTGACGGAAAAAAGCTCCAAAACGGTTTCCAAAGCTATAACCGCTGGTTTCTAACTTATAAGTAACCGATTGATACCCCGTATTGGCAAATGCACCAGTAAATTGATCATCCAGAGAAATAAATACAGCTGAAGCGGCATATCCAACTGAAAACTGCGGAGAGATCTGCCAGCCAACTCCTATTTCAGCACGATTTGCACCGCCACTTCCACGATTTTCAATTCCGTATACTAAAGTATCCTGTGCAGCTCCCTCTCCAACATAACGAACATTTTCCTGGTAATTGCGAAAAGTTGATTGTGTGACAGGACTGAAGGATGCTGATAACCCAAGTTTTCCACGAATAACAGGAAACTGCAGCTGAAATTGATCAATAGAAAAATGAGTATTTTGCGCGGTATTATCGCCCTGACTTGCATCGAAGGACTCAAGGCCTACACCTCCGGCTCCCAAGCCATATACCAAATTCCCCCAATGTGCCGGATTTGCCAGGTTGGCAACATTTATTTCATTATAGGAAACACCCGAAAGTCCCAAGGACCGGGCTGAGGTGCTTGCTATATCTACCGGAAAACCAATGCCCAGCTTGGAATAGACAGATCCGCTTTTAGCTTTCCTGTCCTCCGATTGAGCCATTGCAACGGTGCTTCCGACGCAGAAAAGAAGTGCTATAAATACGACTTTTTTCAATGTTAGTTACTGCTGTTTTTTAAATATGTAATTTCAAGTTTGGGCGGATTTATATCCGAAGTGGAACTATATATTAGATCTGTCTTTACAGAACCATTCATTGGCAATGTAATATAAAATTGTTGTTCCTCAGGTAGTCCGTCTATCAATCCACTTTGAAGGAGTGAGGTCACATCGAAATGATAGGCCTGATCTTTTTCTGAATAGGTCCCATTTACTACCGGATTACCTGGTACAAGATTATCGGGGGCATCTTTCGGATCAACAAAGTGCAGGTTTGCTCTTTGTACATCCTGCCTTTTTACCTGAGGACCAGGATCGGGCATAGACACATCCCTATAAAATACCAGCTCGGCCTTTGAAATATTGGGTCCGCTAATCTCAATTCCTGAAAGATCCAAATCAAAGGTTAGGGTATTTTCGAGCATATTATATGCTTTAACTACACCATCAGGAGTTTCTCCCTCGTTATTTCGATCTAAATGATAGGCCCATCGGTTATTTGATACTTCAAAAGTATCTGACTCCGGGTTTTCAATTACAAAACGAGTTGAAGAAGAATTTAATGGCAAAATTTTACCACCTCCAGTGGGTACCAAAGCTAAGCCAAAGACTTCATTCTCATAAAGTGAGTCAGCATTTTCTGCATCAATATATGGACGATAGTTATTATCAACCCAATCACTGTTTAGAATAACATCTAACGAATCCTCTTCTTCAACTGTAAATGAAGCCACTTTAGTATTTTCATCAATCTGGATTTCCTCCTTTAACTTAAAGGCATTTCCTCTCCAAAATTCCTGTATAGGATAAACATCAAACGTTTGTTCGGCCAGAGTATCTCCATAAACATGTTCCCAATCAAACAACAACCGCATCTTCATTATCGCATTTTCTTGCAGGCTGTCATCATTTGATACCGGAAGAGAAGGCTTTAACAATCCGGTGGCCGCTATCTCGCCAAAAATGGGATCGTTATAAGCTCCGGCAGAAAAGTAGGTGAAATTTCCTGAATATGAGTTAAAAGAGATGGTTTCAACCCCCTCCACTGGTATATCCACGACTTCGACCTCCGCTCCCGACTCAGAAAGGTTGCTTCCCACGGAGCCAGGATTTTCACAACCGGTAATAATTCCAAATGCGATTAATACCAATAAAATGGTTAAACTACCAGTATAATCAAGAAAATTTCCAATTTTACTTTGAAACAAGATACCACTTACTTTTTTGGTTACGATTCTTCCTCTTCTTCCTCCGTTCCCGCAATCTCATCATAATAAGAAGCGAACTTATCAGAAACAGTCTCCGGAGATCCCTGAATTTTCTTTGGCGAAATGCCAAGATCTTCAAAAAGGTCATCCAACTGATCGGTCAGATGATTACCGGTTACAACATGATCGCTGTATTTTAGACCAAGGGTACGCAAGTCAACGTTGCCACCCTCTATAAGATTGCCCCTGTCGAAAGAATCAGGAAGCCCAACCAAATCAAGCAGTTTTTTATCAAATACCCCGTTATTCTCGGGATGGTGGATATTATAAATTATCTGAGTATCCTTAAACAAGCCTTCATTATTATATTTTTCTTTGACCAAAAGCGGGATCAACCCTGAAGGCCAGTCGTGACAGTGAATAATATCTGGCTCCCAGCCTAGCTTTGCAACGGTTTCGAGCACGCCTTTGCTGTAAAACACAATACGCTCATCATTATCATCATAATGCTCTCCGCTATCCGGATTCATAAACATCGCCTTACGATTGAAATAAGTATCATTATCCAGAAAATAGACCTGTAGCTTGGCATTGGGAATGCTAGCTACCTTAATGCGCATACTCTCTATTTTGTCGCCAATCTCTACTTCAATTCCCGAAAGACGAATAACTTCATGTAATCGATTCCTTCGATCATTAATGGTCCCATATTTAGGCAAAAGAAGACGTATTTCATATCCTTTATCCTGCAAAGATGCCGGCAAAAAGCGTAGCATATCTGCGGTGTGTGTCATTCGAGCAAAGGGAGAAATCTCAGCTGCAGCGTATAAAACTTTCATAAATTTTGTTTAAAACCTTCGTTGATGTTTTACTGTATTATTAATCCTCAGATTTGCCATTTTCTTTGTCCGCATATAACTGATTCATATCCTCATCGTCTAAAGAATAAAAATCAAAAAGCGTATCTCCCCGAAGCCCTAAGCGTAGTGTTTCAACCGGAATAACTTCTGAGGGTTTTACATTCCCCAAATTAACATTACTGCCGAATTTACGGATAAACCACACTTGCTGTTCTTTTTTAGGTGCCTCGAAAATCAGATTTTCAACAGGAACCTGGTCAGCGATCTCGTCAATAAGTCCCGATCGAACCTCACCGTTGGGTCGAAATACACCCACGGTTCCGCTTTCACGGGCCTCACAAATAACTTTCCAGGCACCGGCCTCAAGCTCGTTCTCTATCATTTTCACCCATTTATAGGGAGGAATAATATCATTAGGATTTTTACTGCCTATTTCTGACAGAATAGTAAAATGCTTACTCATGAGCTGAATGATTTCAATTTTTCGCTGATCAGACAGCCAAATAGTTCCATTAGAGACCTCAGCGTGACCAATATTAAAACGATCCAGCAGTTCCATATAAGCATCCAGCTGATCACGGAGTACATAGGCTTCAAATAATGTTCCGCCAAAATAAACCGGGATATCAGCATTGGAATATACTGCTAATTTATCCTCCAAATTTTGCGTGACATAACTGGTTCCCCATCCTAGCTTCACAATATCAATATAGTTAGAGCAGGACTCACAAAAATCTTCGACCTGACGAACACTTAATCCCTTATCAAGGATTAGCGTCATTCCTTTTTCGCGGGGTTTTTCAGTTCGTTTAGGGAGATGATTAAGCTTAAAAGCCATTGAGCATTATAATTTTGACAAATTAAACGAACAAATATACTAAAATGCAGCTTGTTAATAAAATTAAACCCGGTCTTTCTTTTAGATCGTATTCCTAATCCAGATAAGCCGGCTTTAAGATAAGTCCTGTAAAGGGGGGAACAGACATATACTGTTTGCCCATCTTACCATAATGCCCCCCTCTGTTTCCACCTCCATAATACTCCGAATCGCTGTTAAACACAACTTGGTACTGCACGCCGTCGAAGGGTCCTAAGTGATAATTTACAATCTCATGCTCATTAAAATTTAATACAGCGAGTGTATGGTTGGCAGGATCTTTCGCTTTTCGCAGATAAGCAAATAATCCTCCTGTTTCCCGTCCCAGTTCTATCCATTCAAATCCTTCACTCTCTCTGTCAATCTGGTGTAAGGATTGCTCCTCACGATATAAGCGATTTAAATCGCCTACCAGCCTTCGCACTCCTTCATGGCGCGAGTGGTCTAGCAAGTGCCAATGCAAGGCATGATCCTCAGCCCATTCACTAGTTTCCGCGAATTCATTGCCCATAAACATCAGCTTTTTGCCAGGATGTGTATATAAGTAGGTATAAAGAACACGCAGATTCGCAAATTGCTGGGCTTCATCCCCAGAGCTTTTCCAAACCATTGGATTTTTTAGGTGGACAACCTCGTCATGAGAGAAAGGCAGTAAAAAATTCTCTGAATAATTATACATCATCGGGAAAGTAATTTTATCCGGATCCTCCCGGCGCTGATTCGGACTTTTCTTTATATAACTAAGAGTATCATTCATCCAGCCCATATTCCACTTATAATCAAATCCCAACCCTCCGTGATGTACAGGGGTTGTAACCCCTTCCCAGGAAGTGGATTCTTCGGCGAATGTTAATATTCCCGGAAATTCGCGATGAATGATGGTATTAAAACTTTTTAGGAAATCAATGGCCTCCAGATGTTCATTCCCTCCATATTTATTAGGAGCCCAGTCGCCGGAACCTTTGGCATAATCCAGATATAACATAGAAGCCACCGCGTCAACACGGAGTCCGTCTATATGGAATTTTTGACACCAATAATAAGCATTAGAAATTAGGAAGTTACGTACCCCCGGCTTTCCGTAATCAAAAATATACGTTCCCCACTCTTTCTGCTCCCGCTTTCGTGGATCGTTGTACTCATAAAGCGGTTCTCCGTCAAACATCTGCAATCCCTGCTCATCTTTGGGAAAATGACCGGGCACCCAATCCATAATTACCCCAATCCCAGCCTTATGAAATTCGTTAACGAGGTACATGAAGTCTTTGGGTTCTCCAAACCGACTGGTAGGAGCAAAGTAGCCGGTTATCTGGTAACCCCAGGAGGGATCATAAGGATGCTCTGCTACAGGCATAAGTTCTACATGCGTATATCCCGATTCTTTTACATAGGGTACCAGTTCCTGGGCCAGTTCCCGGTAGGTCAAATATTCATTATTATCCGGACCTTTTCGCCGCCACGAAGCCAAGTGAACCTCATAAATAGATATGGGTTCGCGAAATGACTGATGATCTTCCCGGCTGTTAAGCCAGCTTTCATCATCCCATTCAAACTCACTTAAATCATATACCAGAGAAGCGGTTTTGGGCCGCACTTCTCTCACCGTAGCATAGGGATCAGATTTTAAAAACGGAGGAGCATCTTCTGCTGTTTTGAGCTCAAACTTATAGAGCGCCCACTGGCCAACATCCGGTACAAAGATACTCCATATTCCCGTATCATCGTCTCTTTCCATGGGATGTTTGCGTCCATCCCAATCATTAAATTCTCCAACAACGCTTACCGAATGAGCATGGGGAGCCCAAACTGCAAAATGCGTGCCTTCATCTGTGGGATGTGCTCCCAGCGTTTTGTGTGCACGATGAAACGTTCCTTCTTTCCACTGATGTATCTGCTCTGTCTTTAATGGTTTTTCCATTGGCGGCCCTATTCAATTAGAATGCAAGATATAAGGATTTTCTTTTCCTCTGACAAGATAGAAAGATATCTTAAAATGCTCAGCAGAGGTTACTGTAAGCAATATGTTTTACATCTAAGCTGCAACTTCTTTCTTAAAATATTTGAAAAACTCGTATCGGAAAATTATAAACCTTTATAAAACAACCGATCCCCTAAGCTTTTATATTAATCAATTCAATTATGGGAAAATACCCATTTGCTCATACATTACTCCAACTTTTTCTATAGCACTTAAAAAAGCGGCCGTACGTAAATCAATATCATGTTTTTTACGGAGCTCATTCAGTTCTTCAAAAGCATTAATCATGGTTTCTTCAAGCCCGGAATCAACCAAATCATACTCATCGGCCCCCTTAGCTAGCTCCTTCATTTCTTCTTCGGTAAAAGTTCGGTCAGAGCTATTTTCAATGACATTCAGAATTTTACGATAGCTCCCTTCTTCAAACCGTTTTTCCATTCGCCCAAAACGGACATGCGATAAATTCTTCAACCACTCGAAATAGGACACCGTAACGCCTCCTGCATTAAGATAACTGTCGGGAAGAATCAGTTTTCCTTTTTCTTTTAGCATATTATGGGCTGTTGCAGTGGTTGGGCCATTCGCTGCTTCACCAATAATTTTCGCTTTTATATTTGCGGCATTCTTTTCATTAATTTGATTTTCAAGCGCTGCTGGTATAAGGATATCACACTCCGCTTCTAAAACAGCGGTATTATCCTTCATTTTTTTAGTATTTTTAAAATCCAGAATAGATCCCGTTTCTTTACGAAAGGTCATCAGTTCTTCCAGATCAATACCATCGGGGTCGTAAATCGAACCTTCTATCTCTGCAACCCCCACCATTTTAGCACCTCCTTCTATCATGTATTTTGCGGTATGATATCCGACATTCCCCAAGCCCTGTATAACAAAAGTTTTACCTGCAAGCCCGGTCTCCAGACCTACCTCTTCCATACTATGCTTATCATTGCAAGCTTCCCGAATACCAAAAAACACACCACGTCCCGTAGCTTCTGTTCGTCCCCGCACTCCTCCCTGGGGAATCGGCTTACCCGTAACACAAGCCTCAGCATTAATATCAGACTTTAACTGGCGATAGGTATCTAAAATCCATGCCATCTCCTCAGCACCTGTTCCATAATCCGGCGCTGGCACATCCGAACCCGGACCTAAGAAGTCTTTTTTAATCAGCTCATAAGTATATCGGCGTGTAATACGCTCAATTTCAGCCTTCGAAAAATTAGTGCGATCTATCTTAATTCCACCTTTTGCGCCACCGAAGGGGACATCTACGACCGCGCATTTATAGGTCATAAGTGCTGCCAAAGCCATAGTCTCGTCTTCGTTGACGGTCATACTAAATCGTATACCCCCTTTAGTAGGTAATTTATGATGACTATGCTCAACTCGCCAGCCCTGAATAACCTCTATGGTTCCATCATCCCGTTCCAACGGAAAAGTAATATGATAAACGTTGTTACAAATTTTTATTTGATCTAATAGCCCTCTGTCATACCGGGAATACTTTGCTGCCGCATCAAAAGCCCGGTTAACCTGCTTAAAAAATTTATAGTCAGACATAAATTAATAGTTATTAAATATTGAACTCTCACTTAGCTGATAAATGAGAATCGGAATATTATAGAAGAGTATCAACTGCAATTAATACTGCCTTATCCTTTAAAAACGGCAGCTTCCTTTTTTTTCCAGTGCCGGGGTTCTCCATCAGTACGCATTAGAACCAAACTCTTGACGGAAAACGAAATATAAAACTCCCTCCCGATTGTATTTAAGATGCGCTCCTTTTCGTTTTGAGAAAGATCACCATACAAGAGACTCAAGTGAGGGCTGTAACTGTTTGTATCAGGACAATCGAAGAGGTGACAACTTCGTTTCCGCAGTTCATCCAACACTTTATTCTTCTGAACATAAATAAACAGAGACTGATAAAACGTATCTCGATAACCAGCCTTGCTCAAAGTTAGCTCAAACGGAGATACCGATGCTGCCAGTGTATTGAGCAGAGCCTTCATCTCCGTTTCCGATCTTTTCAATCCGCTAATGAGCGTTACATGTGGTTCAAACGAAGGAGTATCATACTTTTTACTTAACTTATTGATACGTTCTTGTAATTGATAAGCGATGTCGCCGCTGGGTTGCAACCATATTGTATAAACCGGTGATGCTGACATAAGGCAAGGCCTCCATACCAATACTAGTTTATGAATTACCCATGAAAGTTATAATAAAGGGATATTAATATCCTTTAATCAAACATAAATAATTAAAACAATTTTAGGAACTAGTACATATTGGGACCGGATTTCAACTATAAATGACAGAGCATATAGAAATTTTATGCCCGAACCCTAGCAAAAAAATAAAAGGGCCCCGACAAAAGCCGGAACCCTTTTTGTACAGCTCATCACAATCCCTGACCCTAACATTATAAAAATTGTTAAAAGATGCCAGAAAGTCTTCAAGAAAAGTAATAATTAATTATAGGAGCTAAAATTAGTGCGCCTTTTGACCTTCTACATGAAAAACATTAACAATAAAGACAACCCCCAGGCTTCCCAGAAAAGCAAACACTAATCCAAAAGGCAAATCCATCGCTACCATAATGCTACCCACAACGATTGATCCTATTATACCCGACAATACATTGGGGACTAATCCTATCGTTGTATTATACATTGCCAGCTTAGCAACAGCTCCTACTACCATCCCAAGAGCTAATAGCCAAAAAATTGTTGTCCCGTCTAAAACTTCCATTCGTTTTTCGTTGTTTTATAGTTACAATTACAGATTAATAAAATAACTTTTTTTCATCATTTTTGGAATCATGATCTTTCTTTCATTTAAACTATGTCCGATCAACCTGTTCGAAAAATAATTCATATCGATATGGATGCATTTTATGCATCCGTCGAGCAGCGTGATTTTCCCAAATATCGGGACAAGCCGGTTATTGTTGGCGGTTCGCCCGATGGACGGGGAGTAGTAGCTGCTGCCAGTTATGAGGTGCGCAAGTTTGGAGTTCATTCTGCCATGCCAGCGGCAAAAGCAATCCGGCTCTGTCCCCATGCCATTTTTGTAAAGCCAAGATTTAAAGTTTACCGAAAAGTTTCAAAACAAATTCGGGAAATATTCTTTCAATTCACTGACCTGGTCGAACCGCTTTCCCTCGACGAGGCCTATCTGGATGTAACCGAAAATCATATCGATCTTCCTTCTGCTACCCTCATTGCTCAAAAGATACGGAAACTAATAAAAGAAAAGACTAATCTTACTGCCTCTGCCGGCGTAGCTCATAATAAGTTCTTAGCTAAAATTGCTTCCGATCTTGACAAGCCAGACGGGCTGAGTGTCATCCTTCCTGCAGATGCTAACGATTTTTTAAAAAAATTGAATATCGGAAAATTCCACGGTGTGGGAGAAGCTACAGAAGCCAAAATGAACGCCCTCGATATTTATACCGGAGAAGATCTGCTACAGTGGTCTGAGGTAGATCTGGTTCAAGAGTTCGGAAAAGTAGGACGACATTACTATCGTATTGTGCGCGGTATTGATCACCGGGAGGTAAAACCACATCGCATTCGAAAGTCTATTGGAAAAGAGCGAACATTCACTGAGGATATAAACGATTTAGGCTGGGTTAACAACTTTTTAAGTGAACTTGCACAGGAAATATCCGAGAGTATGAAAAACAAAGAAGTGGCCGGCAAAACAGTAACGCTCAAAGTCCGATACGCTGATTTCGAAACCATTTCCCGAAGTACCTCTTTCAGTCATTACATCAATGAAGCGGAAGATATTAGCAAAACTGCTATTCAGCTACTTGAGGAAACCGAAGTAGGAGATCGCAAAGTACGCCTGCTGGGCATTACCCTTTCCAATCTAAATCTGGGTCAGGCCGGTCGCTATAAACAGCTGGAAATTCCCTTTAATAATACAACGACAGATCCACACAAATAAACACTGGATATTTTTTTATCTTTTGAGGCCAATTTGTAATCAGTAATTATCCGAGAATCCTAAAAGCGGTTTATATATATCTGAAATGTCTTCCTATACACTCTCTGATTTTGAATATGACCTACCTGAGAAATTAATAGCCCAGGAACCCTCCAATCCACGCGACCATGCCCGCCTGTTAATCTATGATCGGAAGACAAAAAAAATAACCGACGATGTTTTTTATAACATCCAGGAATATCTACCTGAGTACACCACCCTGGTTCTTAATAACAGCAAGGTGGATAAATGCCGTCTGCTTTTCGATGAGGGGAAAAAAGAAATTTTTATTCTGGATACGGTCAATGATACTACTGTCCGGGCACTGGTGCGTCCCGGTAAAAAATTTAAAAAAGGGAAGACCGTTCAGCTAACTGACGAAATTAAAGCGACGGTATTAAATATTGACGAAGAGGGCATCCGAACTCTGCAGTTAGAACCTTCGCTTAACAGTAATGTATATAAATCCCATCGGCATACTCCCTTCCCTCCATATATAGAGCAAGACGAATCTCTTTCTAAAGAATATCAAACTGTATATGCCCGCAGCCATAAATCAGGGGGGAGTAAAGCGGCCCCTACTGCCGGACTCCATTTTACCGATGGACTGCTTGAAAAACTCCAGGAATCCGGTATAGAACAAGCCGAGGTAACGTTGCACGTTGGACTGGGAACCTTTGCTCCGGTCAAAACTGAAACTATTGAGGAACATACGATGCATTCCGAGTGGTTTAAGCTTACCGCACAAACAGCTCAGCAGCTCAACCGTTCAAATCATATTACAGCCGTAGGTACTACCAGCGTCAGGGTATTGGAAAGCTGCCTGCAAGATAGCAGCCAATTTTCCTCTACCACAATGGATACCGACATATTTATCCGGCCCGGCTATCATTTCAAGGCTACAGATGCGTTGATCACTAATTTCCATCTGCCTAAAAGCACTTTACTAATGCTGGTTGCCGCCTTCACCGGATATGATGAAATGAAAAAAATATATCAGCATGCCATCGACGAAGAATATCGTTTTTACTCCTTTGGCGATGCCATGCTGATACTGTAAACTATTCGATAATTAAAATGAAACAGAATCCTACTTATTGCTTATCTGGATTTTGTTCCTGCTCCATTTGATTCATCTGTTCCTGCATGTCGTTACTGTCAACCATTTTCACCTGGTTTTTAAGTGATGTTGCAAGCTCTTCTACATCATCTTCTGACAGCACTTCATTCAAATCTTCGATACCAACCTTTTGCAGCAGATTATAAACCATGCGATTGAAGAGCATTTGTTGTGCTGCAGAGCTAAGCTGCATCAACTGCTCCTGAGGAACCTGTGCGCCGGAAAGCTTCACTTTATTCATGACTGGCTCCAGCAATGCCTCAATCTTTTTCGACATCTGCTTTTCCAGCTCTTTAGCATCTTGGTTTTCTTTACTGGTTACTTCATTGCCCTGTGGGTCAACTAATTTCATGTCAGTATTTAGTTTTTTAGCATTTTCTTCAATTGTTTAACAATGTACAATAGGATATCGTTTATATTGGGAAACGGCAAATTATCCAAAGATTCACTGTATAAGGTTTTTTGATCATGTTTTATGATTATAAGACATAGTCATTCTTTCACCTTGAAATCGCCTTTTAATAAATGTTTAATCAGATAATGACTCGATATATAAAATAATTGCCTCGATCTCCTGATCAGACAAAACACCCAAAAATGAAGGCATTTCGGCTTCGTATCCCTCAGCAACTTTTTCGTTAGGCTCCAGAATAGATTCCTTGATATAGTCTGCATCTGCTACGACGGTTGTGCTGTCTTTTAGCATGCGCTCAGAATTAAACAATCCTTGTACAGTAGGGCCAACTTTGCCCTCTGCTGTGCCGTCAACAGAGTGACATGCAATACAGCCCGTCTCCTGGAACAATTCTTTTCCGCGCTCAACTGTTACCGGTATTTCTTCCTGTTGTCCATCAACCTGGCGATATTTTTCACTGAGTAACTCTTCTGTATTCACCTCTGGAAAGCCTTCCGCAGAAAAATCTGCAGGACGGACCTGATTCACCGTAAACCAAAGCTTGTCCTCAATAGTAGAATCATTTTCTGTCTTAAAATTGTACGAAACTTCCATCTGCATAACTTCCTGCATATCAGGAACTGCTAAAAATACACCTTGTTGATCTCCAGATAGATGAGCTGAGAATACAGGAAGCATCTCTTCGCCCGGAGAACCATCCAGTTTATAATGTCCTGACCCATACTTTTCTGTGCGCTGATAGTTCCACCGCTTAACCTGGTAATTTGCTATATTCGCAACTGTTTCCTCATCCAGTTCTTCCCCAAAACGAATAAGAATACCACTCTCATATACTCCGAATCTTTCTGGCAGCAAGCTATTCTCACCAGTATCCCGAAGCCGGATAAGCGCACTAATTTCTTCAGAGTTAGATCCCCAAAGCGAAAAGCCCCCTACATATAATTGTCCATCTACAGGATTTATATCTCCTTTCTGGGTTGGAGCAGGATAATATCCCGGTATAACCGAAACAGCTCCCTGTGCAGCCTCCCCGTCAATACTATCAATAAGCACTTTAAATAATCCAGGCCGACCATAGGATAGATGGATCATCTGCTCATTTAATGATCCCATTTTATCACTGTCAATCCATACCTGGCCGGCTCCCGAACGATCTACGCTATGGGGAATCCAGGTAAGGGGTGGCGTTGTCTCCTGCGGCACAGGATCGCGATGGGCGGTAGCTGGCACTCCGTAATAGTCTCCTTCATCTACCAGCATAATTGGGGTTGAAGGCATCGAATGTCCCTGTTGGTCGGAAGCAGACAAAATACCCTTCTCAGGATGCATACCCAGGTACGGCCCCCGGAAACCCGTAGCATAATGATCAATCTCCTGCCCATCTGAAGATATTTTTGATATAGATCCTGCATACTGCGAACCCACCCGAAAGCCTGCCAGTTCCTGTCGAACGGTAGTTGCTGTTTCAGGTCCCATGTCCAGCGCCCCAAATTTGGACACATAAAAGGATCCATCGGGAGACACAACCATATCGCTTGCCCATTCCCTGGTTTCCATGGACTGTTCCATCAGGCTGGAGAAATTTTCGTAATAATCTGCGTTCCCGTCATTATTTTTATCGTTAAATCGCACAATTCCTTCCTTCCCAAAAGTATAAATAGTATCCTGTACAATCTCGATGCTTTGAGGCTCATACAAGCCGGAGGCGTATCGGTTCCACTCGAGAATTTCCTCTTCCTGACCGATGCCCTCGACGATCCAAACGTCCCCTTCAAAGGTTACAACGGCTGCACGCCCGTCACTAAAGAAAGCCACATCTACAACGCGCACATTTCGGTCCCAGGGATTAGGCAGAGGCAGCGTTAACTGGTCGACAGCATAGGCTGCAGTGTCCGGTGCGAGCTGGGCTTTTGTACGTACCGTCTGCGTCCAATAGGACGATCCTCCATCGCTTATCTCTGGAACTTCTAACGACTGAGATTGTGCTTCGTTCATCAGCTGCGTAAAAATATCTCTTTCTGCTTGTTCTCCCTTCCAAAGGATCAGGCTAAATGTCGTATTTTCAGATGCAGCCTCCGCAGAAACCTGAACAGTTACATAGCGATCATCAATCACTTCAATGGAAATGCCCGGAGCTTCTGAAACCATCCCAACTGCTGTTACCATGTTTTCTTCCTGATGTATCCAGGCAGTGCTATCGGTTACCTCACTATTTTGAGCATTCGTGACCTCTGCGGCAGCCAGCGAAAGCGATTCATTGGAAGCGCCAACTTCAAAGGTTCTAAGAAAAGCCGTTTCATCATTGGATTGAACACTGCCCGGTAGTTCAAGAATATCAGTTCCACCGATCGTATAATCCAGAACTACATCCTCGCCTTCCACATGAACCCCATTCCAGCTTCCGATTTCACTGGGTAATGGACCCCAGGCAGAATTTTCCGAATCAGTAGAAGAGGAACGAGGATCACTAAACTGATGGGTCCCAGCCATCCAGCCGGGATATAACCCCGTTGCAATTTTTGGATCACCCTCTATTGTGGGGATTTCATTATCCTTATTATGAAAATCGTGATATGAAATCTGGGCCATATTAACCATGGCAATAAAATCTCCGGTCCAGGCTGCCGACCATCGCAACATATCCGTATCGAAGCAGCTATAGGCTTCCGATCCCAGTTGAATTGCCAAGCAACGCGGGGCAACATTTTCTTCAGGAAAACTATTGCCTAATTCACGAGCATCCAGAGAGGTAGTAATAAAAGGGAATTCAGGCTCTACAAAAGGAGCAAGGTCTTCCGCGTTAAGTTCCTGAGAAGTAATAACATCTCCTTGCTCTTCCTCATTACTGCAACCAGTCAATAGTATTACAGCAGAAAAGAACGCACAAATAATGAAGATGGAATATGGTTTAGATTCTGATATAAAACGAGCCCTCATAAACACAATATTTAGACTTTCAAATTAAAAGTGTACTATCCACAAATTTTAGCTTTATATATTTATTAAAAAATAAAAGAACGACTCTTTCTTCTTTTAATAACCACTTGTATAGTATTTTTACCGTATCCAAAAACTCTAATTTATTCTGAAGATACCGTAACGCCTGGTGGATAGGCATAATCATTCCACAGTCTATCAAGTTCTTCGGGATCAGGTTCGCCATCCAATGTAATATATCGATAACGCATTACATAGGGAGACCCTGGTTCTATAACCATATCACCAAGCTGCATGGGTGCATATACAAAATAGGGAATATCCGGATGGATACGCACCGGTTGTGGGGACCGATAATTGTCGGGATGACTTAAAATAGCAATTCCTGCTTTCTCACCTTCGACCCTTCCCCCCATATAGCTCCATTTAGCACGGGTGGCATTAGCATCTTCCCGATCAAGCCCTTTAGAAGTCAAAAAGCTAACATTCTCCGGGTTGCTCCAGTTCTCATGTCCCCGGAATGCCGCTCCGCCATAATGGTATTCCGGAAGTACCAAGGGTTGGGCGGTATTGGCCGTATGGGTCATTGTGATATCAAAGATGTGATATGGGCTTTCATCCGGATTATTATATGTTCGCAATTTCCACTCTTCGTTGAGAGCAATGACAGGAGCCGACGAAGACAGATCTACATAATAATTTTTAGCCTTTAAACCACTGTGTACAGGCCCCTGCCAGGCCGTCTCTACCGAATCGGCATGATCCACTCGTGCCGTATTATTGTGTGCATTCCAAAAGTCGGGAGTTCGTCCCTGAAATTCCGTATTGGTCCACGCCGACCAGATACCGTAATGGTGCGGATGTTGTTCGGTATCCAGATGGCCGGTTACGCGTACGCCATTGGGCGAATAGACCGGATGGATATAGCCCCCGCGTTTATATCGCTCATCTAACCCTTCTGGCAGGATATTCTCTTTATAATAAAAAGACAAGATCGACTGATTTCCCTTTTCAAAGGAGAGCGTTCTCTCATTAAAAGTATAGGTAACCTCTTTTCCAACAGATGAAGCCGGAACCGGAGATTCCTCCATTCGGTATTTTCTTGTTGCCTTAGCCTCCAGGCTTTCTATTATAAACCACCCGGTATTATGGGCATCAACCTGAATAAGAGTGCTCCCTTCCGACTCACTTTCCAATTTATAGACGCCTGATCCTACAGAATCTGTAAGCGCAACGGATACTACCGTATTCAGACGATCAAATCCACCGGCCGAAACTGTAATATTATATTGAGCCTTTGCTTCCGAAGGAATAACACATCCAACAAAGAACGCCACAAAAAAGCCAACTAAAAAAGAAATGCTGTATTTTCTAAACATAGTCAAGAGGTTAACTTAAAAGTGTACTAATTCCTTCCGGCACTACTCCTATATCGATCCCCAGAAACAGCGTAAAGAGGAAATAAGTGAGGAGTGTAATCAACATTGCAAAGAATAAATTCAGAACCAGTCCGGCCCGTACCATTTGTGGTATGTTCATAACGCCACTACCATATACAATAGCATTGGGCGGGGTAGCCACCGGAAGCATAAATGCACAACTCGCTACCATCGTTATCGGAATGGCAAAGAGCAATGGATCCTGACCAATACCAATAGCTACCGAAGCGATAACCGGTAAGAAAGCGGCGGCAGTGGCAGAATTACTGGCCAGCTCAGTAAACATGATAATAATAATTGCAATAACAAATATGGCTAAAATTACAGGCCAGGTCCCTAAAATTGAGAAATACCCTCCGACCCATTCGGCCAAACCAGTACGCTGAATGGCTCCTGCTAGTGAAAGGCCACCACCGAATAAGATCAAGACTCCCCAAGGCACTTCTTCTGCATCCTTCCAGCGCATAATAAATACCGATTTGCCCATATTAACAGGAATAAGGAATAAAAGAAGTGCTCCGAATATAGCGATACTAGCATCGGAAAGGCCAGGTATGTATGATTCCAAAAGCGGACGGGTCATCCAGAGTGTAGCGACAAGAGTAAAAACTGACCCCACAATCATTTCTGGGCGAGTAATATTACCTAACCGCTCCATCTCCTCATCAATATATTTCCGTCCTCCTGGAATTGTTTTTAGTCGCACAGGAAATACGATACTTGTTAGAGAATAGAAAATAATGGGGAGTCCTAAAATAACCACGGGAACACCCAACCCCATCCATTGGGCAAACGTAATTTCCATATTGTAAGCATCGCTCACAAAGGCAATCATTAGGGCATTTGTGGGCGTACCAATTACGGTCCCCAATCCACCGACATTGGCCGCATAGGCAATTCCTAGCATTAAGGCCAAAGCAAAGTTCCTGTTTTGCCGCAGCTTTTCTGGGTCCTGGGTTCCGGTTTTAGTCAGCTGAATAACCGAAAGGCCAATAGGTAACATCATCATGGTAGCGGCGGTATTGCTAACCCACATACTCATAAAAGCGGATGAAATAATAAACCCAGCAATAATATTTCGGGGCTTTGCGCCAATAAAACTGATAATTCCCAAAGCAATGCGTCGATGCAGATCCCATCGTTTCATTGCAATTGCAATAATAAATCCTCCCAGAAACAGATAGATCATCGGATCGGCATAGGGAGCCGCCGCGGTATCTATATCAGTAATTCCAAAGATTGGAAACAGAACAAGCGGCAAAAGAGCGGTAGCAAAAATCGGAATCACTTCTGTTACCCACCAAGTAGCCATTAACAGTGCAACCGCCGCTGTTCGCCAGCCTGCAAGACTTAAATTTTCCGGCGGACTTGAAAAAAGCATGAGGACAAAGACTAATAGTCCTCCAAAGAATCCAATCCATTTAGTTAACGGAATGGGTTTTCCCTCGGCCTCTCCCATCCCAAATTGTGCTTCCTCACCTGATTGTTCTGCCTTTTTCTGTGAATCTGTTTCTTCCATTATATTTTACCCACAAAATTATTATTAATTTAAAATAAATTATTTAATCCCCTTCTATTTCTATTGTCTTTAGTCCTATAGTCGTTGTAAACTGAGTCCCCCGTCAACCATCATTACCTCACCTGTTGAATAGGGAAAATCTCCGCTCACAAGCGAGAGAACTGCTTTGCCAACATCTTCCGGATATCCCCACCGTGGCTGAATTGTTAGTCCTTCTGCAATCAATTTATCATATTTTTCTTCTACACCAGAGGTCATATCAGTTTTAATAATACCCGGGCGGACTTCATAAACCGGGATATCGTATTCGGCCATACGTGCAGCCCAAATCTTATTATGCATGGCTATCCCGGCCTTTGATATACAATACTCTCCTCGTTTGGGCGATACAATGGTTGCCGAAATAGATCCGATATTTATAATGCTTCCCTTAAATGAATCATCAGCTTTTTTTTGCTCTGCCAACCATCGTGCCACGGCCTGCGTGAGAAAATAAGGACCCTGAAGATTGATACGCATTAGGCGTTCAAAACTTTCTTCGCTAGCTTTTAGCGGATCCTGACGCTCTTTGGGAGCTACACCTGCATTGTTAACGAGAACATTGAGTCGCCCAAAATGCGAACGGATCTTATTAACAATAGCTTCGCGATCTTTAGCTAATCCTATATCTCCCTGGCAATAGATTACCTCAGCTCCCTCCGAACTCAGCTCCTCTATAACATCCTGTACCTTTTCCTCCCCGCGGACACCGTTAAAAGCAATATTATATCCGTTTTGGCTAAGTTTTTTGGCAATTCCCAATCCAATTCCCCGTGATCCACCGGTTACCAATGCAACAGGTTTCATAGTTATACCTCAGACTTTATTCCATTAAAAAAAGTGTAATAAGGAGCCTCATTGTAGATGCGTGTCAGATAGAGAGCCAGTTCGCGCATGTGATAATCCCCCCACATACTCGACTCTCCGCAGGGTATGCTTTGTCCTTCCGGTATATAATCCCAACCGTTCGGCCGGTGATACACCGAATGAAGTAATAGTCCCTGATGGGATTCGTCGGTACTCAGATAGGGTTCATCCAGCAAAGTACGGCCAACGGTTAAGCCCGCCTGCCAATAACGACTTCCATCTTCCTGTTCATTATTTGTGTTTAGATAATGTCCAAGGCGTAACAAGCCCTGGGCGCCAATAGCTGCGGCTGAGCTGTCTACCGGCTCAAAATCGTTATACGGATCCGCCGGCACCTGGGTGTAGTCTCCGAGCTTATGCAGTTGGGGAGCTCCGGTATCCCAGTAAGGAATGCCATCCAGAGAGGTATGGTCAATATAAAAATCACATGTAGCCTTAGCTGCCTCGAGCATCATCTTTTCAATAGCAGATCGTCCTCCAAAAGGCTCAAGTTCCTCATCATCAATTGTTTCCAGCCATTCCAGCTGTTCGGCAAACCCACACATCGCCCAGGCCAATCCCCGTGTCCATGTGGAAAAGGGGGAGTAGCCCTGCTGGGAATTCGGGCAGCGATACTGGCCGTCTGTAACATTAAACACCGATTCATGAGCAGTTCGTCCCCGAATATCGTAGGGGGCATCCGTTGATCCATAATAGATATTATAGCGGGCCGTCTTACGAGCATGCTGTATCAAACGCTCCAGCAGGGAAATGGGTTCATCGTGCTCTCCATACAAAGTATGCCCAAGCTGATGGCTAATTGCCAGAGCCCTAAGGGTTCGAACGGTATCAACGAACAGGGAGTGCGGACCATTAAACGAGTGAATAAACCCTTCTCCATCTTCAGTGGTAGTCCAACGGGCAGCCTGTACCGCCCCGGTGCTTTTCAGGGCTAAATCATAAAACTCATTTTCCCATTTATCCGCTTCTATTCGTCCTTCATGGCTAAGTCGGCGGAGAGCGCCGTATGTACTTACGTTATTGAATCCATGGTCATGAACTCCTATATGCGTAATATGAGGAGCCATTTCATTAATGGTAGCCTCCCGGGCCATATCCAGAAACTCCGTATCATCGGTTACATCGTACTGTAAGATCTCTGATCCGAATTGAAATCCCTGCGTCCACTCGGTCCATCCACGTGAAGTGTATTTTCCTCTTTTGGTAAAAACCGGTGACCCTTTAGCGGTATCGTATTCATCTCGAATCAATCGTATTTTTTGACCCGAAAGTTTCCAAAACCTATTGAGTAATTCCTGAAGATCTTCAGCTACAAGATCATCTTTTATTTTCATTATAGTGCCTGCTTCTATTTCTTTGTTCTAAATATTTGCGGTGATTATAATTACGTTAAAGATGGTATATCCATCCACTCACGCTGTTGAGATGCTTTATATCCAATCTCAGCAAGCTGAACTCCTTTGGCTGCTTCCAGCAGATCCCATCTGAAAGGCTCATCCTTGACGACGTGGCGCAAGAAAAGCTCCCACTGCACTTTAAATGCATTATCAAATTCCTGTTGATCCGGCATTTTAATCCAGTCCTCATTAAAATTGTGATCTGAATCCACATCCGGATTCCACACTGGCTTGGGTGTAGCGGAATGCGGTTGAATCCACGCTTCCCGCAGCCCAGCAACAGCCGATCCATCCGTTCCGTCTACCTGGAATGTAACTAAATCATCGCGGCGGACCCGGGTGGTCCATGAGGAATTAAACTGAGCCACCACATTATTTTCCAATTCAAAAATCGCATAAGCCGCATCATCGGCCGTAGCCTCATAAGGCTTTCCATCTTCATCGTACCGCTCATCCAGATGCGTTGCGCCCAGACAAGATACTCTTTTAACCTCCCCGAAAATATTATCGAGTACGTATCGCCAGTGGCAAAACATATCTAGGATAATTCCCCCGCCATCTTCTTTGCGATAGTTCCAGGAAGGACGTTGAGCGGGAATGGTATCTCCTTCAAAAACCCAGTACCCAAAGTCGGCCTTTACCGAAAGAATTTTACCAAAAAAATCCTGTTCTTTCAGCTGCTGTAATTTAGCCAGTCCCGGCAGCCAGAGCTTATCCTGAACCACCCCGTGTTTAACACCCCCATCCTCAGCTATATGATATAGTTTTACAGCTTCTTCGGTGGAAACCGCCGTGGGCTTCTCACAATAAATATGCTTGCCTGCAGCCACCGCTTTTTTTACACTGTCGAATCGTAAATCCGTACGCTGGGCATCAAAATAGATTTGATAGTCATCATCCTCCAATACGGAATCCAGGTCAGTAGTCCATTTTTCAATACCGGTTTGATCCTGTAGGTTTTGCAGCTTTACCGGGTTACGGCCAACCAGTACCGGGTCAGGAATGATTACTTCATCTTCACTTATTTTAACACCTCCTTGCCGAATGATCGGCATAATGGAGCGCAACAAATGCTGATTTGTACCCATACGGCCCGTCACGCCATTCATTATAATACCGACCGTATGCTTTGTTAATTCGTCACTCATCTTATCAATACTTTTACGCTTTTATATAATTTTATTCAGATTCATTATCACCATTACCAGCTGCCGATTTCGTACATTGCGGCCAGGCTCCTTCGGGCAGGGGAGGAACATCTTCTCCTTCTTTAGGTAGCGTTCCGTCCAGTTCCTGTCGCCAGTGGTCTACATCGCCGGCAGGACCGTAGCAATAGATCATTTTAAGGGGTTCTTCTCCCACGTTCGTCAATTGATGAAACTTTCCGGATGGAATGTAAACCGTCTGTCCACCATAAATTTTTTGTCGCTCATCATCGACACACATTTCACCGGTCCCTTCCAGGATATGATATATTTCTTCTTGAGGATGATTGTGCCATGGGACCTGTCCACCTTTAGGATCAAGCACTACTAATCCAAGTGAAAAGTTCTCCGGTTGAATGAGAGCACTTCCCCCTGCAATATTTTTTGTAAGACGCTGGGCAGGAAATCTACGTCCATCGGTCTCTTTTAAATCAGATATAATCATTCCTTTATTCTATTGTTTAAATAATTTGAATATCTATTTCTCAATCGCTTTTAACATAAAAACAAATTCTAAATAAGCAATTTATTTAAAGCTGTCTTCAAATAGCATGAATTCATTAGATAATAATTTTCATCAGCATACTCCAACTGAATATGAATGATTATAAGAGTTTATAAACATTCAGTTTAGCAAAGTAATAGATTTGAAATACGATCGCTGACCCGCAAGCTGCATTGCATATAAAGACGGTGAGTTTTATATCCCGTAAAATGCCCTGATATAAAAACAAATATATACTCGCTTTTATTAAAAATTGCCGGCAAGAAAAATCCTTACCGGCAATTTTGAAAACCTGATTTACTTCAACTCAATTTTCCGTTAATAGCCCGGATTCTGCGGGAAGGCACTTTCACCGCCTTCAGTGCGATCAATCTGTGCCTGTGGAATCGGTCTGAGCCTATGGAATTCCTGCAGATTTCCTAAAGGAGGAACCGCATCGGGATTATGTGCTGTAGTTCTTTCGACCAGCTTCCCGGTCCGTTTCAGATCGAACCAGCGGAAACCCTCACCAAGCAATTCCCGACCACGCTCATCCAGAATAAAATCTATGCCATCTTCCGCAAGAGCCTGAGGTGTTCTTGAGACAACCGTTGCTTCTTCGCCAGGCCATGCTGCACGCTCCCTGACTGCATTAAGATGACTTATAGCATCAATCGAAGCCGCACCATCCATATAATAATAGGCCTCAGCAGCAATCAAATGCGTTTCTGCAAGGCGGAATGCAAGCCAGTCACGTGAACCAGCAGTTACATTTACCCCAGCCCGATTGGGATCCATATGCTTCCAAAGAGGAGGAAAGTTGATAGAGTTATACTCCTCAGGAGTAATTACCTGCATATTATACTCCTGCTGTTCTTCTATAGGCATATTATAGCCTGGGAACCAGATAGCCGTATCACCTTCCGCCAGCGTTGTTTCGACACCATCTATCTCATAAGTGCCGGGATCGATAACCCGGAATGCATCCTTAAAGGTTTTTTTGTACCGTGAATCTACATCCCGGTCCTCTAAATCATACATCTCCTGGGTAGTAAACTGGGTGGGACGGAAACGACGGAAAGGCCTTCCAAACTCAACCGTCCGGAATAAGCCAGGCTCCTGATCATAGGGGAAATTAAAATAGAGATGAGAGGAATTCCCATTCTTGCCATCTGCGGATACGTTAGCCAGCGTATTCTCAGAAAACTGCACTGCCCAGATCACTTCGGCATTACGCTCATTCCCAACGGCATGGACGTCACCAAAATCCTCCAGCAGTTCAAAATTGTAGTCATCGATAACCGTTTCGGCCAAATTAGCAGCCTGTTGGTAATCATCAGATCCGGCCGCATCCGTAGTCGCACGGGTTAGATATACTCGGGCCAGCAGATGCTCAGAGGCAGGTTTGGTTGCCCGCCCATACTGTCCTGCTTCTACCGGAAGGTTGGCAATAGCGAATTCCAAGTCCGAAATAATCTGATTATACACCTGATCAATCGGTGCCCTGGAAGCCTCCAGTTCTACTCCTTCGGTTTCCTCAGTAGTGAGATGGACAGGACCAAACAACTGGACCAGGATGAAGTAATAGTGGCCACGCAGGAACCGCGCTTCAGCTGCTCTTCGTGTCGTTATCTCCTGGCTAACACCATCTACACCACCCTCAGCCCGCTGAACTACCGTATTGGTAATATTGATTCCCTGATACATATTTTGCCATATCCACTCGCTAATGTAATCGAAGGAATCGAACTCATTGCTGTAACGGTTCATATATTTAAAATCGCCATCAGCGCCCTCACGGTACGTATCAGTTCCAAAGACTGTAGCTGTTAGTCCCTGCTCCGTACCATAAAAACTTCGCAGAGGATAATAAGCTGCATTAACAGCCTCCTCAAAACCGTCAGGTGTATTATAACGGCTATCACTTACCTGGGTATAGACCTCCTCCTCCAATAAATCAGAGCATGAGGCAAACATCCCAGCCACCAACACTAATGCAATTATTTTAAGATACTTAAACATAATATTATCCGGTTATTTTAAAATGTTAAATTGATTCCAAAATTCATTTGCCAACGTGCCGGCGTCCCTGTTCCGGGATTTTCCGGATCAATTCCACCATGGTCTTGCACATAGGATGAAAAGATAAACGGCTGATCTGCACTTGCATAGATGCGAAGTGACTGGGCTCCCAACACATTTTGAACCGCTTCAACAGGAAGAGTATATCCCAACTGAATATTACGTACCTTTATAAAGCTCCCGTCAAAATAAAGCCGAGAATCATTATAAATAGGATACTCTCTGTTTATTGTAGGCCTTGGATGTCTGTTTGCAGGATTACTAGGTGTCCAGTAGTTAACATCATGCTCGTTATACCTACCGACCAAGGCCGTATCATGGATTCCGCTGTCAATAGTTCTTCCAAAGACTGCGTATAAAAAGATGGATAAATCCACTCCCTTATAACTGACACGATTGGTCATACCGCCGCTAAGCTTTGGCATCTGCTGGCCAATGATAGTCCGGTCTGCGGCATTTATCTGTCCGTCACCATTTAAATCATAGGGACGAATTTCTCCCGGAATCTGATTGTATTCTGCGGCCAGATCTGCCTCATCCGATTGCCAGACTCCACGCTGCTCGTAGTCATAAAATACGTTAATGGGTTCGCCTATAAACCATTCGTTACCGACATCATCTTCGCCCTCCCCATAGAGTTCTACTATTTCCTCCTTATTGGAAGCGAAATTCAGATCAGTCGTCCATTGGAAACCATCATTTCCTCCCGCTTCAACGTTTACTGTAGAAAGCGATACCTCGATACCCGTGTTACGGGTAGAACCTATGTTCTCCAGGATACTTCCATAACCACTGGTAAGAGGCAACTGCCGCTGCAATAAGAGATCACTGGTATTTTGCTGATAAACATCAACGCTACCAGTAACACGTGAATCAAGAATACCAAATTCTAATCCGATATTCGTGGTTGCAGTGGTTTCCCATTTCAGATCTTTATTGGAAATCTGAGAGGGTTGATACCCATAAGCTAAATCACTTCCATAATTGTAGGCTGTTCGATCCAGAAGTGCCAGCGTCTGGTAAGGGTCAATCCCCGTCTGTCCGGTTTTACCCCAGCTAACGCGTAATCTTAGATCACTAAACAAACCGTCGCTGTTAAAGAAGTCTTCGTTGGCAATATTCCAGGAAAAAGCCGCTGAAGGGAAAACGCCATATTTATTATTGGCTCCAAAACGTGAGGACCCATCCACACGTCCGGTTACCGTTAACAAATAGCGGTCATCGTAGTTATAGTTGGCTCGAAGCATACTGGAAACCAAACTCCATTTTTCAAAGCCGGTGTCTGAACCCAAAATGTCCTGGGCTGCCCCAAAATTATGATGCTTCATAGTCTCAATAGGGATACCCCTGACCGACATACTGGATACTTCCGTCTGCCGCTCCTGAACACTGAACAGACCTGTTAAACCCAGGGAATGCTTCTCCGCAAATGTCTGCTCATACTCGACAATATTTTCCCAGGTATATTCGAAAATAAAATCTTCAGCCTTTTGACCGGCAGCAGGACCTAAAAACTGTGCCCGTGACCGAGAAGCCTGAAAATCGCTGTTCCGCTCATATCGAATATCCGGAGCAAAGTTCATACGAAAGCTCAGATTATCGAGCAGATCATACTCGGCATAAACATTACTCAGAAGCCGTTGTCTTTTTTCTTCATCTATATAGGTTTCGGGAAGAACTTCAATCAGTGGGTTTGAGCGCTGACCATCGTTGATCGGCTGAAACACTAAATTCCCTTCTTCGTCATAGGGTGATCCAAGGGGACTATTATTAACGGCTTCGCTATAAAAATTGCGATCGCCGCCATTCCTAATACTATAACTACCCAATGTAGTCGTCCCAATGGTAAGCTTATCCGTCACATCCATATCCAGATTAATCTGAATATTGTAGCGACTAAAATCTTCGGGAGCCAGAATACCCTGTTCCTGCAGACCACCAAAGGAGACATGAAATCTCGTATTCTCATTTCCTCCTGATATTCCCAGGTTATGGTTATGCCTTACGCCCGTTTGAAGAATCATTTCCTGGTAATCTACCCATTCTCCATTATTTAGTTTTTCAAGCTCACCGGGTTCGAGGAATTGGGAATCATCTTCATACTGACCGGCAGCACGATGTGCTTCCCGGTTAAGTTCCGCATACTCTTCTCCGTTCATTCGGTCTATCTTCGATAAAGCCTTAGAAAAACCGACAGATCCGTTATAACTGACGGATAAATCACCATCGTAACCCCGGCTGGTAGTTACAATAATCACACCATTAGAGCCACGGGCACCATAAATTGCCGTAGCGGAGGCATCCTTTAATACCTCAATCGACTGTATAGTTGACGGATTTATATCTCGAAGTCCACCTGATATTGGTACTCCATCTATCACATAAAGCGGATCATTGCCTGCATTAATAGATCGATTTCCACGAATACGAACACTGGCACCTGAGCCAGGCTTCGTTCCACTTTGGCTAACCGTCACACCGGCCGTTCGTCCCTGTAGTCCCTGATCAATGGATGTGATCGCAACTTCATTCATCTCTTCTGCCGTAACTGAGGATACAGAACCGGTTACATCTTCCCGCTCCTGGGTACCGTAACCAACAACGACGACATCTTCTCCAATTATTTGACTTTGGTTGAGTTCTATATTGAACTCAACGGACTCACCTTCGTCTACCTGTAGTGTTGTTTCAAACCGTTCATAGCCTACATAAGTAGCTACCAGAGTATAGGTACCCGCCTCATCAAGCGTAATGTTATAACTCCCATCGGCGCCCGTTGCAGATCCCGTTTCCAATTCCGGAATGTATATGTTTGCACCCGGTATCGGATTATCGGTTATAGCATCTGTAACGATTCCGCTAATTTGTTGCGCAAACACTGATGGTGCGCAGAACACACTCCCAATTATACCAATTAAGAGTGCCAAAAAAGTCTGTCTTATTTTTCTCATAGTATCACAATCCCTTTTCTCAAAAATCAAAATTAAAACCACAGAATCATGTAACCGGTTAAGTAATATACTTTTAAAAAAACGGTTACTCAGTTTCTATAGGGCAGATGATTTTTGAATAATTAGCATTATTTTTTGATTAAGTTAGATTATCCCCTATTACTTCACCGGTTAATTAAAAAAAATCCCAAACAAATACAAACAAACATCGAAAGTATTGGTATTTTATTTCAATAATCTTTCAAAAACTTTCAAATCATTTTTCTTCATAAGGTAATATATAATCTTTTTGCCCCTCAACTACCTCTAACTCTTCGGTTTTACCGTCAAACCATATCACTCTTATTTTTTCTACCTTTGCTTCATTATCAGCACCAATAATTTGGGTGAAGCTATTTTGCGACCAGTATCCGACACCGGCCTGTACCTCTCTTAATGGTCCCTTAGAATTCTTATCTTTATAGATCAATTGAATGCCTGACCCGATCGCATTTCTATTCCGGGACGGCCCCACTAGTGTGATCCGGTAGCCTCGGCTCTCCGTTTTATTCTCATAAAGCTTTGTATCATAACCATTTTGCGATACAGCCAGATCTACTTTCCCATCTTTATTGAAGTCACTGAATGCCGCCCCCCGCTGCTCGCCATAAATCTTAATGCCCGATTTGCTACCGGATACCGCCGAAAAGCCTCCATTTCCATCTCCTTTGAGCCATACCCCCCGGCCTGCATCCTGACGGGGAGACTGACGAGGGACCCCAAATAAATTTTGACTTAAAAACAGATCTTCATTTCCGTCATTATCCATATCTGCAACCCCGGCATGAAAAGATATACTAAATTGTGATTCTATGGGTAGCTTACGTCCTTCAAATCCATCGCCTGTATTTAAAAATACCATATGTTCCAGCGTATTAATCTCTTTATATGGCATGCGATCATATTTCCCCCTAAACAGATCACGCAGCGTACTGTTTGCGAACTGCTCATGACTGTTTATTTGATTGGCTATATCAGGGATCGATCCAAAATGAAATAGTTGTCTCCGCGGCACATACTCTTCATCAGCATTTGAATAAGCTTCAATAATCTCAACCCAGGGATCACGGTTAAGGTAGTCGTAGTACATTCGTATAGGGTTATCATAGGTGAGTTTATATGGACTGTTTAATCCACGGTTCGTAACAACAAGATCCGGCCGGCCGTCATTGTTAAAGTCACCACTTGCAATTCCATTCCACCAGCCCTTCAGATCGGCAAGCCCAACACTTGCCGTCACGTCCTTGAAATTTCCACCTTCATTCTCCAATACCAGTATTGAATCCCAAGCCCGGCTTAAAACCAGATCCGGATCGCCATCCCGGTCATAATCGGTAAATACTGCTCCTATTACCATTCCTATTTCCTGCAACTTAGCCGAATTGGTTCGGTCAATACTAAATGAACCTCTTTCATTGAGCAACAATCGCGAAGTAGCATTTTTTGGATAATGTCCGGGAATAAACCGTCCTCCCACAAAAAGATCTATATCTCCATCAGCGTCATAATCGGCTGCGGCCATAGGTCCAGTGGCAGACATGTTAGCCGGAATAGAATCCAAATGAACATTATTAAGATCATTAACCTGGTATTGGTAAGCAGATGGTGCCTGGGCATTTCCCTGCTCATAATTTACATTTCCAACAAGAATATTCGTGCCCTGACCTTCCTCCCAACCCAGAATTGTAGCTTGGTCTCCCGGCGCAGCCTGGCTTAAAAGAGGCAGGGTGATTTCACGAAACTCACCATCTCCCAAATTTTCAAACACTCCGATTGCTCCTCCTTTACCCGAACCAATCAATAAATCATCATCTCCGTCCTGATCGATGTCAATCCATGAAATGCCCGGCCCTAACTGACTGAGGCGCAGGGGCAAGAGGGATTGAAAATCGAAATCATTAAAATTGTTTTCATGGTGACTGTGATTAATCCGGGCAGACACATCTTCAAAAATCGGGTCATTAATTTCTTCCGTATCCTTTATTTTCTTTTTCTCTTTCCGGACCTCTGCTTCATATACTTCGTAGATGCGATTTGCGGGGATACTATCCAGACGGCTTTCTGTCCCGTCCGGCCAGGTAATCACCAGCTGGTGATTTTCGTTTTGGCCATCCGCTGCAAATATCACCATGGGATCAGAACCCGAAAGATAGCTCCCCCCGGAAGCCAGCTCCTTTTTTTGTTCTACCTCAGCTCCGATTAGCTTAATTTTTGCCCCAATTGCCTGCGTATTCGGTGACTCTCCAATAAGCCTGACTCCGATACGGGGAGCGCGGCCAATATTTTTATAAATGGCCGCTTCTTCATTCATCCGGTTAATAGCCAGGTCCAGCGTGCCGTCATTATTTAAGTCTGCTACAGCCATTCCGTGGGAAATATCCTTCCCTTCAATTCCCAGGTCAGTTCCCCTTTCCCGAAATGTCAGGTCTCTGTTATTCATAAATATCTGATTACGCAACTTCAGAGATGGAGCACCTCTCATAAATTCAGTAAAGTGCTCATCCATGTTTTTTCCCTTGCGCACCATATTTAGCTGCGCATCTATATCCAAAATATGATACAGGTACCCATTATTTACAATAAGGTCCTCATAGCCATCCAAATCGATATCCATAAACGTTGCATCCCATGACCAGCCGCTGCCTTCTACGCCACTCAAATATGCAATTTCAGCATAGGTAAGATCCTCTCTTTTCAGGAATAATGAGTTCCTATTATTTGTCGGGCGGGCTTCAACGTTTCTGTATTGCTCGGGATTCGGATCATCGGAACCTACTTGTCGAAGCCTTTCGCTATGTTCAGGACTTAGCATCTCTGCGGTAAAGATATCTGTTTCACCATCCCTGTTGACATCCGAAAAATCTACTCCCATACATGCAAAGCTAATATTTCTAATCGCCCACTGATCTATTTGTTTGAATGTTCCCTCACCCTGATTTATCCATATTTTATCTTTGGTAAAGAAATCATTACATACATATAAATCAGGCAGCCCATCGCCATTCAGATCCTGGAATTTAGCCGTCAATCCCCAATCCCTTGCTAAGCCTGAGGAATCTCCATCCTCGTCAAGAAACATCTCTTCCGGATTAGAGATCTTTTTAAATGAACCCTGCTGATTAATATATAACTCATCTTCTTCACCGGTTTCCGCTAAGCCCCCAAGACGATTATCGTCTGTCATAAAAATATCGTAGTGTTCATCAAAAGGGGAAGTCAGTGAAAACGGACCCGTTTGGTTTTGCCTGTTATAGGGTTCGTTAAGAACATTATTCATTGCAAGCTCTTCGGTGGAATACATATCCTTAACGGTTTTCTCCTTGTACTTGGCCACATAAAGATCCAAATACTGATCCCCGTTAATATCTGCCAAAGCCATGGTCGTACTGCCTTCTCCTGCTCCCAGACCACTCTCATCATGCAGCTTAAAATTTCCGCTCCCATCATTAAGATATAGAGCATTATTTTTACCTATAGAGGTAACCAGGAGATCTAAATGCCCATTACCATTTATATCCGCGAAGGCAACCCCGGTTGAGTGGTGATCCTCGTGGGCTACGCCGGCTTCATCCGTAATATCCCTGAACTCCATTCCCCCTAAATTCTTATACAATTTGTTAGAGTTTTTGAGTCCGGCAAAATATAAATCCACCAAGCCATCCCCGTCTATATCCCCGGCGGCAACCCCGGAACCAAGCAAGTAATGACGGTTTTCACTTAATTCCTCTTCTGTGATATGATTTCCAAACTCAATACCGGTGTCCGAGGGAGATTGCAGTTCAAAGCCATATTCATCCGCTGAGCCGGAGGGAATTTGTGCCCAGTGATATTCACTCTCCTGATGCCATTCTAGTTCCGGTGCAGTGTTACAAGCCGTCAATATTGATAAAACAAAAACAAGAAAACCCTTCTTATAAGAAGCCATGCCTTTTTTCCAAAAAACAAGAGTATATATGATAAATTATTTATTAAAAGCCTTAATCCACAATAGGAAATAGATTACTTAATTATATCGGTCTGCATTGAAATAAGTTCGGGTTTAGCCTTGCCATCGGATTCAATCTCCATCACCAATCGCTTGAAAGCTCGATACCCTAAATCAAAAGTAGGCTGGTCGATACATATAAATGGGTGTGAGAGGTATTGATTAAATTCACTGCTTCCAAAGGAAAGAATAGTGATCTCACCTGGATCAATATCATGTTCTTTCATATATTTCAGTGCACCCAATCCCACAGGATAGGTTGCACAAAAAACAGCTTCCGGCTTTCCGTATCCTTCCATTAATTTCCCAAATCCCCTGTAACCATCTTCTTCACTGAACCCTGTTTCTACAACTGCATTTTCATCTATATCTATGCCTGCTTCAGTTAAAGCTTCCCGGTAACCAAGATTCCGGTCTCTTCCGATTTCCACGCTTAAATATCCAGACAGATGGGCAATATTCATATAGTTCCGATCTATGAGATACTGAACCCCTTTTTTAGCTTGTTTCTTATCATCCACCCTCAAATAGGTATAGTTAGCATCAGAAAAGCCCCGGTCAAAAAATACTAATTGCGCATTCATGTCTTTAACTCGCTCAAAGTATTCGGCCTCTTTTGTTTTCTCAGAAATGGATATCAATAGCCCCTCCACTCTCATATTGAGCATTGATTCGACATGCTTTTTTTCCAGCTTGTCATCTTCCAGTGATACCCCAAGAATAACTTCATAATCACTTTCAAGAGCAGCTTGATATATGCCATCAATGACTGAGGAAAAGAAGGAGTGAGCAATTTTAGGGACGATAACTCCAATAATCTGAGTTTTTTTGGATGTCAGAGAACGGGCTACAAGATTGGGTCGATACCCCATCTTTTGCGCCATTTTCTTAACTTTTTTCTTCGTCTCCTCTGATATATCCGAATGGTCCCTGAGAGCCTTGGACACACTAACTTTCGTTAAATCAAGTTTTTTAGCAATATCCTCCAATCGTACATTTTTCATCAATCCTTTTTTGCATTAGTATTTATATTTAGAACTGCAAAACTCCAAATATGACATATACCCTAAAGTCATAATTAAAAAATATAATATCCTTATACTGACTGAAAATTAATTTTTTATATACTTCTTCCCACTCTCTATCCTATTAATTAATATATAATATATCTCCTTCCTGTCTTTAGTTAGGAATTATTGTTACACCTACGCGGCGAAAACCCGGACATATAATTCCTCCAAAAGATCAGGTTCAACCATCATACTAGCCTTCCCCAATAAGCAACAGGAAGGAGACTCATTATCTGTTAGCTTCCTCGAGTTGGATGAGGAGTGATAGAGGTTAAATCCTCAATGCGCACTGGCTTACCCGATTCAATACTATTACGTGCCGCAATACCTACCAGTATGGACATGGCACCGTCTCTTTTTCCGGCAGAATGCTCAAGAGGATCCTCCATATCAGGATTCCGAAAGATTTGATCCTGCAGACGCCTGTCTCCACCTCCATGGCCGCCGCTTTCCTGGCGTACCTTAATTTGTTCGTGCTGACTGCTAAAGTTATCCATGACCATAATTTCTTCGTAGTCGATGGCTTCCTCCCGCTCTTCCTGGGACATTTCCTGCTGATGCAACTCAGCCTGATTTGCCTTTTCCTCTTCTCTCCATGGAATTCCATGCCAGGCATCAATACGTCCGTCAAAACCATTGAAACCGATTTTCATTCCTTCGTAGGGCGAATAAGTAGTGAGGGAGTAATTTACCTGCACATCATTGGCATATTTTATTTGCAGCGACATCTTATCATAAATATCGATTTCATGTCTCCATAGGCAGTTATCCCGGATATAGCCATCATGTTCTTCATTGGCTACATAGAGATCCATATACGTATCATTATTCGTTATATCCCAGTAGAAATCACACTTATCCTTATGGGGACAGGTACGGCATTTATTGCCCCGAAACGGATGATTGCTTCCGTAATGCTCTAAGGAGCCTTCAGCATAGACTTCCACCGGATCGGAATCCAGCCACCAGTTCAAAAGGTCAAAATGGTGCGTAGCCTTGTGAACCAACAGGGTTCCACTGCTGGCTTCAATGCCGTGCCAGCGTCGGAAATAGGAGGCACCGTGATATACGTTCAGATACCAATCAAAGTCAACCGAAGTAATTTTCCCAACTCTCCGGTTCACTAACATCTCTTTCAATTTCGTATGGTGTGGACTATAGCGGTAGTTAAATCCTACAATGAGTTCTCCATCCGACTTTGCCTCTGCATCCAAAATTGCCTGACACTTATTCTCATCTGTAGTCATGGGCTTTTCGGTTAACACATCAATGCCCCGCTCCAATCCCTTAATAATAAACTGGTGATGGGTAGCATCCACTGTAGTAACAATGAGCATTTCAGGTTCTGTGGTATCCATCATCTCATCAAAATCAGTAAATGTGGGACAATCAGCCCCGATGAATTCCTTTCCGTACTCCAGTCGGCCGGGATTTATATCACATAGCCCAACAAATTCAGCAATATCCCCATATTGTTCTCGTACTGTTCTGCCCCAGAAGGTAATTCCCCGGATGCCGGTTCCAACCAAGGCAATTTTCCTCTTTTCAGCTGAAGCAAACTTATCCGCAAAAGCGCCCATGGGCCTAGCAAACATGCCTCCCGCCATTGCCCCTGTTGCACTTTTTAAGAAATCTTTTCGTGTTATATTATTTGATGCCATAATGCTACCCTTATCTTATTTTAAGTTAACTATCGTTTTTAAATCCCTTATTACTGTCCCGCCCGATTTAAGGTTATCCTCTGAGGGACCTTTTACCCAGCCAGCAGCGTATCAGGATATACGGCCCTTTTTTCGTCTGCAGAAAGATAGAGTCCTTCTACAAAGGCCAGTGACTTCAAACTATCTTCTCCCGATACAACAGGCTTATCATCATTCAAAAATGCCGGTAATATCTGGTCGTATTGTTTCTTATGATTATTATTGGACATCCCTGCCATGGGGCTCGAAGCACCGGCCCCGGAACTTTCTTCAGTTTTTGTCTCCTCCTCATCATTAAGATCCGTTCCCCTGAGCTTTAACCGATCTCCATCAAGGTGAGCCGTCCCGTTTTCTGCATGAATTTCAATAGCTCGATTTTGAGGGGGAACAATAGACGTAGACGCCTTGAAAACCCCGATGGCCCCATTTTTAAATCGCAGGGACGCAACGGCATTATCTTCGCCTTCTATTCTTTTATGCGTCAATGTATCTTTGTAGGCCTGCAGCGATTCTACCTCTCCACAAAGCCACAACAATAAGTCCACAGTATGGATGGCCTGATTAATTACCGCGCCACCCCCGTCCAGCGAAAGTGTACCTCGCCACCCGGCACTGTCATAATACTCCTGATCCCGGAACCATTTTACAGAGGCGTCTACCATGACTATCTTTCCCAACGCCCCTTCATCAATAATACTTTTCAGCTTTTTGACATCTTCGATAAACCGGTTTTGATATATAACCGCCAGCTTCACCTCGTTCTTTTGACAGCGGTCAACCAACCGGCGGGCGCGATCCAGAGAAACCTCTATTGGTTTCTCAATAATTAAATGCTTTCCCGCCTCTGCAGCTTTTTCACCGTAATCTAAGTGGGTGCCGCTGGGCGTACAGACAACTACTACATCAAGATCACCGTCGGCAAGAAATTTCTGGTAATCACTGTAACCCTTAACCTCAAATTTATTGCAAAAAGTAGCCAGATTTGATTCAGTTCTACTGAAGGCCGATATAAGTCGCCCGTATTCTGTCTCTGCTATCGCTTCAGCATGAGTGTCGGCAATAGTTCCACAGCCAACAAGTCCGATATTAAATTCTTTTTTCGGTTTCGCCATTCAACTACGTATCTAAAAATCTAATCTGATATTAAATTATGTCTAAAAATTATTGCACTTCTTTCCAAAAAGAAATCTCTATCCCTATTTAAAGAAAGTCATGGATATAGACCTATAAAGCCAATTTAACCGGTTACTTATATATATAATAAAAAAAACGAAAAGACAATTTTTATTATACTTCCCATAAGCAAATCATAGATCATACCATTCATTCAATTATTTTGCGAAAAAATTTAGACTGATTACAAATAATTTAGGGCTATAAGCTTATCAAATTGAGTTGATAGCCATCGACTGTTTTATGGAAATCGGCGGGGTAAAGCGATCGATACTCATGATCAGCACTCTCCAGATCTATTATTTTAAGCACATCAATTGTCGGAAACCTTTTTTCTAATTCATGAATATCTTCAATTGACCATTTTATTTTGGCATCACAGTATTTTAGCGCATCATTATCCTTTTCCAGTCCTTCCAAAAAAGCAGGCTCAGCACTGTCGAACAGATAATAACTTCCGGAAAAATGCTCGCACAGCGATTGAAACAGTTGTTGTACCTCTTTTTCGGGGAAGTAGATAACAGATGCCTCGGAAATAAATAACCAAGGACCTTTACTTTCCTGCTTAACTTTTGTGATCCACTGCTCATCAAAGGCGGAAAAGGGGAGGAAGGTACGCCTGTCCGTTTCCACAAAAAATTGCTTCCACACCTCATACACTTCGGGAACATCCAAGTCATACCACCGAACTCTGCCATTATCCAGTCGTTCGAATCTTGAATTGAGTCCACCCCCCAACTCGACGACTGTAATAGAAGGATTTTCTTTTAGGATATTTTCCACCAGCCGGTCTATGATAGTGGTACGAATAGTGGTACGCAGCATACTCCGCTTCGAATCGGGATCGAGAAATTTTTTAAAATCATAATCCAGTGATTCAAAAACTTCCACCGATTTCTTATCCTTTAGAATCCCATCAGTCTTCTTTGATTCCAAAGCTCGTCCCATTAGTGGGATAAGCAGTGTTTCTGATACCCCGCTTAGTTTCAGATCGCTCATATTTATAATAATCCCGTGTTAAGGTTGTGAACTAAAACACCATATATAATATATATTAGGTATAGTTCCTCCCCAATCTATTCTAACTACGGATAACTTTATAGTTACCATTCATCTTAGACGTGTATTATAAATCTAGTATCCTATTTAATAAACTATTTATTTACCGTAGGTATTATCAAAGATTCCCAAGTTATGGCTTACCTACGTCAAATTAATTAATTCACTTACTCCTCAAAGACCAATGCATCGGGTTCAGCACCTAGCTCTTTCAGATATTCTATCATTGCCTCATTAAAAGGCATGGGACCGCATACATAGAACGGTTGGTCAAAATCGTCGATCTGCTCTTCCAAAAAGGATTTGTCAATAAATCCATCCAGATAGATATGTTCATCGGTTGGCTCATCGGTAATCACATTGATAAAATCATCGCCCAGCATCGCCTCAAATTCATCTTTGAGGATGATATCTTTCTCTGTTTTGTTGGAGAAAATAAGCTGATTCCCCTCAATTTTTTCCTCACGGGCCAATCGGCGCAGGATCGCAATAAAGGGAGTGACGCCCGCACCGCCGGCCAAAAAGATACCGGGTCCCTTATATTGAATGGTTCCCCATGGATCATCAATAATCAGTTGATCTCCTACATTAAGGCTATCCAGTTTATGCGTTACCCCATTATGATCGTCATAAATTTTTATTACGAATTCTAAATCAGGTTCACCGTTCAGGCTCGTAAAGGTAAAAGGGCGCTTTTCCTCTCTCCAGTCGGGTTTATCAATGGCTACTTCCGTAGCCTGTCCCGGGATAAACTCAAACCCCTCGGGCTTATCGACCTTAAACCGTTTGACATCGTGAGTGACCTGCTGAATATCTCGAATTGTTACGTTGTAACTCATAATTATTACTTAATGATTTCCGGATGTTCGTTATATGGAATGCATTTCTGCTTCGCTTCATTCAAATATCAATAAAACTCTAATATAAATGGAATGAAAGCTCTACCCGTAACGTTATTTAGTTCAATATTAAACTAATTTGGAACAGAAAAATCTATTTTCTCTTATATGAGTACTATTGAAGCTGAAATAACAGCTAAAAAAGCAGCCACTGATTATCCCATACACACATTATTAAAAAACAGGTGGAGTCCCCGTTCTTTTTCGAATGAAACTGTTGATACCGAATTGATTAATCAACTTTTTGAAGCAGCACGCTGGGCTCCTTCCTCTTACAATGAACAGCCCTGGCGATTTATCGTAGCACAAAAAGAAGATGAAGAGGCGTTCAAAAAGCTCTCAAAAGTAGCGAATGATTTCAACCGAAACTGGGCAACAGGCGCGCCGGTTTTAGCACTGGGAATTGCGAAAAAAAGCTTTGATCGAAATGGACGCACCAATAAACATGCCAGTCACGACTTGGGTCAGGCGATTGCCCATTTAACATTTGAAGCAACCCGCCATGATCTGTTTGTACATCAGATGGCAGGCATATTACCCGATAAAGCCCGCGAACTGTATGAAATCTCTGATAAATTTGAACCCTTCACCATGTTTGCCATCGGCTACAGAGGAAATCCACAGTCACTGCCCGACAAATTAGCGGAGCAGGAAATGAATTCCCGCAGCCGCAAAGAACTCGATGACATTCTTTTTGACGGAGAATGGCCAGAAGAGTAACACGGAGGGTGCCAGCTATTGTGTTAATAGCTTAACTCTGGCTGGCGCCTTTTACTTTCCCCTATCTAGTCTTCCAATAAATGATTAGGTCCTCTTCCCCCCATCTTTTTGAGCCCATTGTCTCCAGCTTTACGTATATATAGATAGCTATAAGGTGTTGGGATTATGATCACAGTATAAAAAGGGGTACAAAACAATTTACGTTTTTATTGATAGACCTACCCTTTCACAGGCATCCGAAATACCTGGCTATTTACTTATTTAACCTAATTACATCAATAGACTATGGGCTTTGATTTTAAAAAGGCAGAACAATCACTGGATAATTTATCCTTTCCGGACCGACTGAAATCAGTAGGTCATCTCGTTAAACACACCTTCACCATCATCGGGGAAGATGAAGATATCATCAAACCGTGGATACGGATGCTGATTTATAACCTGGTCATGGTCAGCGGACTTTTTTATGCCTGGCTGGGCTGGTGGTATGATCTTCCATTAGAAGGATGGGGACTTTTTCTTGCTATCATTCTTTTCATCTACAAATACTTCTACTATAACAAGCAGGAGATGCGGATGAGTCATATCGTTTATGAAACGATTATAGGCAACGATCCATCCTACAAATCGGCGGTAACAGCCTGCAAACCCGTACAATCCCAAACACGAAAAATTGCCTGGCTGGATATCGGCATGTCTTTTATCAACAAAGCAAAATTTACGGGTGGGGGCTTCCTGATGATGCTCATCCGGTTTTTTATTGCCGGCATTGGTGAAGTCTGGGATTTAGTTAATCATTACCTATTGCCCTCTGTGGCCGTTGACCGACTGGATATCAAGCCGGCTGTCAAGAAAATGAAAAAACTTAAAAGCCAGGTACCCGAATCGCTGGTGGGCGTGTTTGGCATTGACTTCCTCGGCAGTGTAACCCGGCAGATTGTAGTACCCATCTACATTGGACTGGCTATTATTTCCATTGGGCTCGGTATTTGGCTGTCAGGATATCTCCCCTCCACCGAGATTCAAGGGTCCGAGACACCTACCGAATACTGGTTTACCACCCTGCAGTTCAGCTGGGTACCCGTTATTATCGGTTTGTGGATTGGGAAGATAATTAGCAGCGCCATCGAACGGACCGTAACCGGTGTTAAAGTGATTTACTTCACTATTTTCTACACCAAAATCACTCATCCGGAACGTATTATGGATAAAATGCAGGACGACCTTTTAGATTACCTAAAGCTCAAAGAAGTGGATGAAGTCAAAGATTTAGACAAACAGGAAACGGAAGATTCAGATTCGTCCTGATGCAACAACTTTCAATCGATAAGAGAAAAGAAAAAGCCCGGCTAAATTGATCCGGGCTTTTTTATTTTTACAGGCTTACTTCAAATTTTCCTCAAAGAACGATACTGTTTTTTGCCAGGCATCCTTAGCAGCCTCTTCCTGGTACCGTGTTCCCGAAGGATTCGCAAATGCATGCCCCGCTCCATCATAAATATGGATAGAATTGGACACATCTACTTCATTTAATGCTGATTCAAAGGCTTTTACTTCTTTGGGAGGAATTCCCTGATCTTCGGCGCCAAATATTCCAAGAACCGGCATCTGAAGCTCGGCAAGCTGCTCGGTATCGGTCACCAGACGCCCGTAATAGATAACGGTTGCATCAATTTTATCGGGATGGGCCAGTGCCGTTTGCAGCGACCATGCCCCTCCAAAGCACCAACCAATAACTCCAATATTGCCGGCATTTTGCTCTTTCGTTAAATAATTGTAGGCCTGGGTCAAGTTATCAATTGCTTCCTCATCATTCACCGAACCCGCATAGCTCCCGGCGCTGTCGGGGGATTCCGCTACCTTGCCTTTATAAAGATCCACTGCCAGAACGGTGTATCCTTCTCCCGCCAGTTTATCTGTCATATTGCGAATATTATCATTGAGTCCCCACCATTCGTGAATAACAATGATACCGGGCGTATTTTCATCCGCATTGTCGGCCTTTGCCAGGTAACCGGTGATCTCAGTACCGTTAACCGTAGCATAGTTCACTTCTTCTCCGGATACTTCACCCGACTGGGCTAAATCCGATGAGGCATTCTCAACCGGACGATCGCCTTCATGCTCCATTGACATCCGGTCTAAGAAATCCTCTTTTTCTCCGCTGCAGGCCGCTATAAATAGTCCCAGAACAAAAATCCATCCAGTCTTTATTACTTTATCCATTTTTTATCCCTCTTATTTATTTTATTATTTCTAATATGATGTGATGCACAGACTTACATAACCGAAATGCTGAGAAATCCGTTTAGCATCTGTTATATTTTTTTAAAGCATTGAATCGGGAAGTACAAAAGCCACATATTCATCTCCCGAAGTCGCTCCCAGCTTACCGCCACCACAGGCAATCACCAGGTACTGTTTCCCGTCAATCTCATACACGCTGGGCGTTGCAAAACCCGCTGCCGGGAGGTCGTGCTCCCACAGCAGTTCACCGGTTTGTTTATCAAAGGCACGTATCTTTTCATCCAGGGTAGCCGCAATAAAAACAAGTCCGCCGGCCGTAACCACCGGTCCCCCGTAGTTTTCAGTCCCCGTCGGAGCAATCCCTCTTTCACGCAGGTCGGGATATTCTCCCAGTGGAATACCCCATTCATGTTCCCCGGTATTCAGATTAATGGCATTGAGCGTTCCCCACGGCGGACTGTTGGCCGGATAGCCTTCGGGCCTCCGGAATTTCTTATAGCCAGCCATCACATAAGGAGACGAATTTTCCTCATCCGTAACCTCTTCTTTATCCGAGACTTCCTCCACCTGGTAAAACTCATCCCCAATAATAAAATTAATAATAGCTTTCTTTTTTGACTCGGAAAGATGGGCAAACCCGGGCATCATCCGTCGTCCGCTTTCAATCAAATCAAAAAGTTCCTCGGGACTATACCGCTCTTCAACATCAACCAGCGATGGATTATTCCCGCCGCCCTCTCTGTCCGGACCGTGGCATGACATACAATTCGTCATATAGGCCTTTTCGCCGGCTAAAAAGGACGATTTTTGCCCGGAATAGGAGGTAGTATCCCCATACTGATCTGTCGGGACCATCGTCATAATCCAGGGCACCTCGTTGCTATTAACGTATAAAACGCCCGTTTCCGGATCAAAAGCGCTGCCGCCCCACTCGGCCCCGCCGTCAAAGCCCGGGAACATCAGGGTTCCCCGCAAGGAGGGAGGCGCAAACATGTGATCGCTATTCAGGCTTAGGAGCTGCTTTTTAAGCTCGGCCTGCACCTCCTGCGATACATATGGGTTGATATCCGTAGTGTCCATGTGCTGCCGGACAAACGGTTCCGGCTTTGTCGGCATGGGTTGCGTTGGCCATACCTCTTCTCCATCCAGGTTACTGTTGGTTGGTACCTCAACTTCTTCAACTGGGAATAAGGGTTCTCCGGTCTCACGATCAAACAAAAAGAGAAACCCGCTTTTGGTCGTCTGCGCCACCGCATCGATCTCCTCTCCCTCGTGCGTAACCGTTACCAGGGCCGGCGGCGAGGGCAGATCGCGATCCCACAAATCGTGATGAATAGTCTGATAATGCCAGACTCGATCACCCGTGGCCGCATCCAGCGCTAAAAGGGTATTAGCAAATAAATTCTTTCCTTTTCGATCACCACCGTAAAAATCGGGGGAGGCCGATCCCGTCGGGATATACACTATTCCGCGCTCGTTATCCACCGACATGCCGGCCCAGCTGTTGGCTCCACCAATCCGCTTCCAGGCATCGGGATCGTCCCAGCTTTCATATCCGAATTCACCGGGCCGGGGAATCGTATGAAAAGTCCAGGCCAGCTCCCCTGTGCGCACATTAAAAGCACGGATACCACCCGGGGCTGCATTGTCGCCTTCCGAGACCCTGGAGCCGATGATAATCAGATCCTCAAAAATTACGCCGGGGGAGGTCGCCGTAACGGAAAGATCCTCAGCCCGCTCACCCAATCCCTGTTTTAAGCTTGCCTTCCCCTTATCTCCAAAACTTTCTACCAGGGTCCCAGTTTTAGCATCAAGCGCATAAAGTTCGGGTCCGGCTGTAAATAAAATTCGCTGATCTTCCCCATCCTCCCAATAGGTCACGCCCCGGTTTACATTGAGCCAGTGGACAATATCCGTTGAATCAGGGAAAGGATTGAAGACCCACTGCTCCTCTCCCGTTGCAGCATCCAGGGCAAAAACTTTCAAGCCTGGAGAAGTGGCATAGAGCGTTTGATCAATGACAATGGCGTTCGCCTGGATTTGGGAATTTTTAGCCGTATCGGCATCCTCAGTTGAGTAGCTCCAGATTTGTTGAAGCTGATCCACATTAGTGGTATCGACCTGATCGAGTGACGAATAGCGAATGGAAGCGGCATCCCCGCCGCGAACCTCCCAGCTCTGATATGTTCTATCCATTTCCGACGAACAACTCAAGCAGAAGATCAATAATCCCAAACAAATGATGTTCGTTGTTTTAAAACTACCCCATTTTCCTTGTCCCATACTTTAACTTATATCCCTAAGGTTAAACAAATAAACCGATTATTTGCCACTCCCATCAGCAATAACATACATATCCATTCAGAAACTATCAGCAATAAAAAAGCGGGCACGGAAATTAGTGTTTGACCACCAGCTCCATGCCCGCTCTTTAAAAATAAGAATTAGTTCCAGCGGCTATTCCTCTTCGCGTACAATACGCTGGATGCCCTTTCCTTCCGTTGCAACATAAATATGACCGTCAGGCGCCTGCTCTACATCCCGAACGCGGCCAATATCCTCAAAGATGATCTCCTCTTCTATTATGCTGCCATCGTTAATTTTGCACCATACCAGGTAGTTGAACTTCAGCGAACCCACCAACAGATCGCCCTGCCAGTTGGGATATACGTCGCTGGTAACAAAAGCCATGCCCGAAGGCGCAATGGAAGGATCCCAATACCATTCGGGCTGTTCCATTCCGGCTTTGGCGGTATCTTCAGTAAAAGAAGTACCGTCGTAGTTGATGCCAAAGCTGATCTCCGGCCATCCATAGTTGTTACCCGGCTCAATGATATTCACTTCGTCGCCGCCGCGCGGACCGTGCTCGTGAACCCATATTTGTCCCGTTTCGGAATTAAAATCCATACCCTGCGGATTTCGATGCCCATACGAATAAATTCCTTCCTTGGCATTTTCCTCGCCTACAAACGGATTACCTTCCGGAATAGAGCCGTCATCATTCAGGCGATAGATTTTTCCGCCGTCCCGCGTAATATCCTGCGGATTTTCATCGCGGTTGCCTCGGTCCCCGATACTAAAGTAAAGGTACCCTTCATCATCAAATTTAATACGGCTTCCGAAATGCTGTCCCCGGTCGGTATTGGGCACGGCTTTATACAACACCTCGTTTTCGACCAATCCGGTACGGTCGTCATTTAGTTGGGCACGCATCAATGCGGTATTAGCGCCCTCACCTTCGCCTTCCACGCTGGAATAGGTAATATAAACCCAACCGGTTTCCTCATAATTCGGATGCAGTTCGATATCCAGCAAACCACCCTGACTGTTCGCCCACACTTCCGGCACGCCGTCGAGAGGCTCGGAGCGCTGACCATCACTAACCAGGTACAACTCGCCATCCCGATTAGTTACCAGCATATCTCCATCGGGCAGCCAGGCCATGCCCCAGGGAAGCGGAATATCGTCGCCGCTGATCACCGTTTCTGTGGTATATTCTGGGCTGACAGGCTCTTCAGCCTCCGTATTTTCATTCATCTCTGAACCGTTGCTGCATCCCACAAACAGCACGAGTAAAAAGTATATTGCTAATGATTTATCCATAGTTATTATTCCTTACAAATGACCATTTAAATTTAAAGTTTTTGATTGAGCCGATATAATGCACTTTTTTTTGTAGGGATACCAATTTTTGAACGCTTTTTTACACTTTGATTCTCTTTTGTCGAATATTCTGCTGTTATTCGTCTAACAGACTTTGTATATTAAGCGCTTTGAAATGGCAGGTGGGTATTTCCAAGATCTGGCTTCCACCCAGATATTAAAAAACGCCTGTCTCATACAACTGTTTCTTGCGCCCGTAGCTCAACTGGATAGAGCGTCTGACTTCGGATCAGAAGGCTGAGGGTTCGAATCCTTCCGGGCGTACATCTATCCGTCATTTTCGCCGGACATATTATATTTTATTTCCTTTCTATTTTGAATAGAATTGAGCTGGTGATATAAATACTACTACATTAATGACTGTTTAGATTATTTCACGCAGATTTTACCAAAGAGTCGGACAAAGCTGGCCTTTATGGCGGACTTGAGTTTAGCCAGATTTTTTGGTGATAAATAATGCATAATGCTGCCCTAATGTATGAATTCAATTAACTGCTGCTTAAATGTGTTCACACAGTTAATTTTATTATATCGATCTATCAATCAGGCCAAATAAATTAAATATTTCATTGGGACGTTTTCACTCTTTTTTTATCTCCTAAATGCTGATAGATTATAGGACAGCAAATGAACTACTCCCTTAGAGGTGCATTACCACTATTATCTGTTTAAAATTCAGTTCACAATCATCGAAAATAATGAAACAAGCAAAATTGGTTGTAATTCTGATTCTCCCATTGCTGGTTTGGGGATGGGCTGCATGTGGCCAGCAAGCACAGCAAAGTAATGGATTTAGCTCTTTTCAGAATAAGAATGATCTGCCCGTTGTACTGCCTGACAGCTCCATAAAGCCGTTGCGGAATCTGGTCAATTCCAAACTTGAGAGCCAACTCCAAAAAACGATTACTGCCAATAAAAAATGGAAACGGCTTGTCAGCCAGAAAAAGATGGCTATCGGCTTAGTTGATCTGCAGGATGTGTACAACATTAAATTTGCCCGCATTAACGGCAACCACATGATGTATGCCGCTAGTCTTCCCAAAATTTCCATTCTGCTGGCTACTATGGATGCCTTTGAAAAAGGGGAAATGGAGGAAACCGACGAGATATATGCAGATTTGAATGCCATGATCAGCAAATCAGATAACCTGGCATCGACCCGGATGATCGACCGACTGAGCTTTAAAAAGATAGAATCCGTGATGACCGATCCACAATACGAGTTTTACGATGAAGATTTCGGAGGAGGCCTGTGGGTGGGCAAGCGCTACGCCAGTGCTGGCCAGCGGTACCCAGAACCAATCAAGGGGCTGAGCCACGCTGCCACCGCTTCCCAAGTCAGCCGTTTCTATTACCTGATGGCAACCGGTCGTCTGGTCAACCCAGAGCGCTCACGGCAGATGCTCGAGATTATGGATAATCCTGCGTTGCATCATAAATTTGTAAATATACTAGAAAAAAAAGCCCCCAAAGCGCGGCTCTTCCGCAAATCGGGGAGCTGGCGGACTTACCACTCCGATTCTATTTTAGTGTGGGGACCGTCCCGGCGCTATATCCTGGTAGCCATAGTTGATGACCCAAACGGTGAAAAGATCATTCGCCAGCTAGTTGAACCCGTGGAAGGGGTGCTAAATGATTATATAAAATCACGGAATAATTAGATTATCCTCGCCTACTACTTCAAAAATTGATTGGAGACAACGTTGATCAAAAAACTGCTTCGGAATTTGTTTGATATCCGTGAGGGAGAGTACCGGACGGCCTTTCTCATGCAGCTTAATATCTTCCTGTTAATTTCCACTCTGCTGATTGTCAAGCCAGCTGTTAATGCACTGTTTCTTTCAAAATTTGGGGCAGAGCGGTTGCCGGAAGCGTTTATCTTGGTGGCTGTTGCAGCCCTTCTGATTTCAACCCTTTATGCGCGACTACTGGACCGGTTGTCCCTCAATAAAATTATTGAGGGAACGCTTGTTATCTCCTTTGTCGCTCTGGTGAGTTTTGTAATTCTCCTTCAGTTGAATGTTCCCGACGGTTTGATTCTGTACCTGTTTTACGTTTGGACAGCCATTTTTGCGGTACTGGCCGGTTCACAATTCTGGGTGCTTGCCAATCTTGTCTATAATGTACGGGAAGCCAAAAGATTGTTTGGTTTTATCGGCTCCGGTGCCATTGCAGGTGGAATTTTCGGGGGATACCTAACTTCGGTGCTGGCCCCGGTAATCGGCAGCGAAAATGTGCTTTTTTTAGGTGCCTCACTGCTGTTGATCTGTATTCCGGTTAGCCGGACTATCTGGACCGAGAATGTCAGTCACTTATCACTGTACCGACGCAAAAAACGATTCCAGGGCATCGGGGAGCATCCTATCAGAACCATTATAAACTCTCGGCACCTGACTTATCTGGCATGTATTATCGGTATTAGCGTAATTGTAGCAAAGCTGGTTGATTTTCAATTCAACGACATGGCACACCGGGCCATCACCGATCCCGACGAGCTGGCGGCATTCTTGGGATTCTGGTTTTCCAATCTGAATTTACTATCACTTTTTGTCCAGCTTTTCTTTACTGCGAGGGTGGTTGGTACGCTCGGGATAGGTATCTCCCTGCTGTTCCTGCCACTCGGAATTTTGCTCGGAGCAACAACACTCCTCATCTTTCCTGAACTATGGGCAGCTGTACTGTTAAAAACGGCCGACGGCAGCCTCAAACAATCGATTAATAAATCTGCCACAGAACTGCTAGCTCTTCCTATTCCCCAGGACATCAAGAATAAGACCAAAACATTTATTGACGTCGTAATAGACAGCACGGCAACCGGGGTGGCAGGGGTGCTCTTAATATTTATCGTAAATGCTATCGACTTCTATTCGTGGGTAATTAGCCTGAGCATTATACTGCTGATCGGAGTGTGGATCTATCTGGCTTACAAAGTCAGAATTGAATATTTGAGATCGTTCAAATTACAGGTACAAAATGTATCTAATGAGCAAGATATATCCCAAATAACAGATCCCGATTCTATTTTACAGGGTATTGAAGACGTGCTGAAGGCCGGCTCAGAAAAACAAATTTTGTATATCCTGAGCAAAGTTCAGAATATACAAAGTGATTCCCTCGCGGACCATATTTATCCACTCTTGGAGCATGATTCTCCACAAGTGCGGGCAGAGGCAATAAGAACGCTTTACTTTTTGGGAAGCCAGCACATGGTCGAAAAGATCAGACCTCTGATATACGACCCTTCGTATGAAGTCAAAATGGCCGCTTTTGAGTACCTTTTTGAATATTCATCGGAAGAAACTATAGTTATACTGGACCGCTATTTGGATCACAATAATCTTGAAATATCGGATGCCGCACTGGCAAGCCTGGCGCTTGAAACCCGAAATAATCCAACATTGAAAAACATCTACAAGCTGGAGCAACGGATTGACGAGCGACTGGGTGCATTGGAGCTTTCGTCAGATTCAGATGCATCCCTTTCAAAGGGAGCCAAACTTCGACTGCTGGATATCGTTAGTAATGCGGGCATCTCGGATTATTATTCATACATAGAAACAATGTTGGCACATGAGGACCCAGAGGTAAAGCGGAAAGCAATCCTGAGCGCCGGTAGAACACTCAATCCCGATTTTATCGATCCCCTGATCTCATTCCTGGCAGATAAAAAGTATCTCGATACCGCCCGAAAAGCACTCATCAACTATAACACGCCGGCTATAGACCCTTTTATCTCTGCAATTAAAAACCGGGCCTACCCAATCAGAGCGCTGCGGAATCTGCCCTCTGTAATCGAAAAGTTTGATTCCCAGCAGGCAGTAGTGGCCCTTTTCGATCTCCTTGATGACCAAGACCAGAAGCTGCGTGTGAAATCAGTTCGTGCACTGAACAATATGAAAACCTCACATCCCGAACTCGTTTTCAACAGCAAGGAAATTGCTCGCCACCTTCTGCAGCAAGGGAAGCTCTACCTAGAAACGCTCTCAGCTATGTATGCCCAGATTATCGTTAACTACCGTAGAAGCCAGAAAGAAGGATTACCAGAACAAGAGGATGGGCAGAAAAGAGCACGGCGAGAGCTGATCGATCTGCTGGAAAAAAGGCTGGATATGGATCTGGAATTAATTTTCGGGCTTCTGGAGTTGAAGTATCCCGCTGAGGAGGTTAACCTGATTTACAATGGCGTCCGCAGCAACAAACCCGAGCAGCAGAACAACGCCATCGAGTTTTTGGATAACCTGCTGGAACCCGACCTGAAACGTGTATTGATTCCCGTAGTTGAAATGACCGTGCTGGATTCGGTTTCCGAAGAGGTATTGCGCTCGCACAGACTTAAAATTCCCAGTGAAAAAGAGTGCTTCGAGATGCTGCTGGAGGAAGGAGATCTCCAAATAAAGCTAGCGGTACTAAAATTGATATCCGAGCTGGAGGATAAAAAGTATCTCACTATTGTAAAATCCTATTCAAAAAACAACAATACCCAAGTACGCCAGATTGCGAATAAGGCACTCAGCAAAATACTTGAAAGGTAGAACAATAGGATCTTTACCAAATGCTTAGCTATATAACAGGAACCTCTCCGACACTCAGTTCTTGTAGACAACTAGATTACACCGGACGCGGAAGGTACCAACAGGTACTACTTAATAAGCCTGTCAATCCTGGTTGCAAGTGTGTAGTGATCTGAACTTGAATTCTGTCTCAGCACATTTGACATCAACACAGCCAGATAGGTCCGGCCATCCGGATGCTCTACAATGGCTACCGAATTCATGTAATTATAGACGTTACCCATATATTTTCCGCACTTAAAACCTTCTTCCTGCTGGCATTTATACAAGCTTCCTGACTTAAAATAGACGGCGGCGTTCGTCAGCGCCGGGGAAGCCGCATACCGGATTCGCCGATCTGTTTGGTACAGGATCCTTTTCATCTCAAGGCTGGATTTTGGATCGACAATTTCACCTTTCTCCATAGAAACCAAGAACTTCATCATGCCCAGTGTAGTGCCGGTACTTCCACCACTCGGAGGCACAATATTCGCTGCCTCACGGGTAAAAAACCGGCCCAACCGCCATTCATTTGTTGTAATCCCAATTGTTCTCAGCGGATCATTGACGATGGAAACAGCGATCTGAGCAAGTTCTTTTTTCGGGGTCGTCTTGAAATATTCTTCCGCTTCCTCCTCCCTTAGACTAGGATATTCTTCTCCGAACGCCCGCATCAGTATGCATTCTCTCCACATAACACTGGCGGCGGCATTGCTGCTGACCGAGATCATGTGGTCGGTCCATTCGTACAGCGAGAATCGGTCATCCTGCCTGACATATCTCCGTTCGTAGTGGCCCGTTTCCGGATTATAGATCGGCACATTATGTTGGTTGGGAATCACCCATCGTCCGCCATACACCTCACGTTCCCTCAGCAGCTCCTGTCGTTTTGTAAAAGAATCGGGATACAGCCGCTCCAGCTCGCTGAAGAGGCCTGCAAGGACAGCCAACTTACCCACACTTCCAGGTTGATATCCCACGTTTTGCTTGCGCTGGGCATACCGGATGGGTCGACCTTCAGTAATATCAAGTATCCCGACGGAATAACTGGGATCAAGCGTGGAGAAAATGGCATCAACTTCTTTTTGCAGCTCAGGATCAGGAGATAGAATTTCTTGCAGGCTGTCGCCGCGAGATCCGTTGAGCTTTAGTTTGATATCAGCAATCGATTTCCGGGCACCGGGCGGAGGCAGCTCACCCTTAATCTCGCCACTCATAATACGCTCCAGATAGAGTAGTCGTTCGATGCCCGTCTTCTCATATCCATCAATAGGATACGTAGCGGCTCCAATTATGAATGCCAAACAAAAAATAAAGGCAAGGTAGAATTTTATCTGTTTCGTCATCTTTTATAAGGATGTGGAAAGTTTTATTTGTTTGTTCCCGGGGATGTCGGGTGTGATCGATTCCAGGTAGGCGGAGCCCTGTGCTCGTTTGTTCTCTACAAAGGGGCGGATCTGGAACAGCCATAGCTTGTTATCCTTAAAGCCGAGCTCCACGTCATAGGGCCCTTCCGATTCAATACCCGGTGTATTAGGCATAATCTTCTTGATCGAGTCCGAAAAGGCCCGGATATCCCGGATATTCTGCTCGTTCAATATGGGCTGTTCAAAGGTAGCCGCCTGCCGGGCCGTGCCTCCGGTCAACGGTAACCGGTTGTAATACGGCTCCCGCGCAGGTGACAACAGCACAGCCTCTCCGGATGACTTAAGCAGGTAAGACTCGGCAACCTGCCCGTCAACAGCGCCTCCTGCACCCCGACTGAAAGCCAGGGTGATCTCATCATTATTTCCGGTCCCGATGCCCTTCGTGATCAGAACACCTGAATAATCTACATCCACGCTGGGTATGATGAGCAGGGAGGGATACACATTTTCCGGGTTGAGCAGGTACTGTTGCCTCCATTTGTAACTTCGTTCCGTGTATGGAGAGGCCCATACATCCTTAATCCCCTGGATAATTTTTTGCTTGTCCACGGCATTGAATACGGTAAGATTGAGTCCTGCTCCAGTAAATTCTTTCAGGTCTTCCATGTTGGTATCACTCCGGATGAAAACGGGCAGCTCTCCCATCGGTTGCCCCAGGATTGACTGGAATTTCTCCTCCAGCTCTTTCCGAAAGTGCGGCAGTAGCTCTATCTTTTTGATAGCCTCCCGCAGCACTTCAAGCTGATTCAATTGGTATTTTTCTATCTCTGGCGCCGGTTCTCCCCGGCTACGCATCTGCTCAGCTGTGGCATATGTATTATTAAGGAATTGCCAGTAACTAACATTTCGACCAGGCATCTCTTGCTCCAAATGTTGGCGGAATATCCCGAATGGAACAACGAGGCCTTCCACCACCTTGTCAGGGAACATCTGTTTCAATTGACCGAGGTTAGCCGCCTTGGGTCCCGATAGTTTGCCGGAATCTCTTGCATTAATATCGCGCAGATTCAAGATAGAGGTCTGGTCGAGCCGAATACTGTCAATTGGCACCCGGATGCGCTCTTCGTTTCTGGCTGTTATAGTAAACAGCGCCCGTTCTTCTTCCGTCATTTTTTCTGCTGGTTTCATTACTACTGTGCCCCGGTTGGAAACCGCATAGAACACCATCTTCCCGGCATGTGATTTAAGTTCCTCCAGGTTTGTGTTGGAGATCACCGCATTGGGGATGCCCAGGTTGCGGGCCAGCAGCTGAACATGAGAAACAAGGTTGCCCTCAGAGACCGTGGCGATCCCTGCAACAGGCTTCATATCCGCTGGAGGCCGTTCAAACAGATAGATTTTGTCTGGGGCAACTTCTAAATCATCCGGATTCCCCTCAACCACTACTAGTTCTCCAAATGCGAAACCGGGATTAAGCCCCCGTATATGTCCTTGGTTGGCTATACCCATCATGCTGTTGTTCAGCCCGGTTTGCTGGGCGATAAAATCTCCGAGCCGGCCCACGCTCTCTCCAAGCGGCAGCAGTACGGACGAACGGATACGGTCATCAATAAAGCCGGTTGCCAGTGGCTCAAAGCCGCTGAACAGTGAAACAACTTCATTATAGGTAGCCTTTACAGTTCCCGTACCCCATTCCACCTGACTTCTTAACGTCTGCAGGTAGTTACTCAGGTTATTCACGGTAATAGTCTCGGCTGCCGGCGGTGCTACATGATCCGAGACCTGCCGCCATTCCCACAGCTCTATGTACCCGGCAGCGGCCGCCGTCCGGCCCAGATAGTACGTTTTGTGTAGCAAGTTTTCCAAATTTTTGGGCTGCCAGCTGGTGGCTTCTTTATAGACTAGTTCCTCCAGTTTGTTTGAAAGATCAAGCAGGGCAATACGGGCACTTACTTTTTTTTCTTCAAGTAGTCCCTCCCGAATTTCAAACGCCATTGAGGACGCTGTAGTAATTCTCGGTCTTGGACTCGTAAGTTGTTCAAGCTTATCGATCTGTGATGACAGTGAAGCTTTTAACTGCGAGGGAGACAGCAAAGCCACTTCTTTCCGCAGCAGGTTGACATCCACCGGCTGGAAAAATTCCCGCATCGTAGAGATCAATTCATCAAATTGTGCTTTGAGCTTTGCAGACAGTTTGTCCGCGTGTTTTTGTTTAAAAGAAATTACATCCTGGATATCTGACGACTCTGGCTGCCCGTGAATTTTTACACGCAAATCCATGAACGCTGGATACTGGTCGGAAATAACCTGCGACTGACTGCGCATCTGCTGTGCTACGTTACTGTCTCCCTTGTGCGGGAGGTCCTTGAGCGCCTGGCGAATCAGAAAATAATGCTGTTGGATCCTTTCGTCATCTGAGAGCAACCATGTAAAAAACTCACGTCCCCATGCCTGTTCATCCTCAGCCTGTATAGCTCCGCGATAGTACTGTGCTTTCCGGAGAATCCATCCGTTGTCGATACTGCGCAGATACTTCTCCAACTGGTATTGCTTGAGCCGGGAATGGTTGTGACCGGAATCCCAAAACGATTGATGGTCGGTGGTCGCTAATATTTGTCCTAAAAAAATGTGATTTGATTTTTGAAGAGCAACCACTTCATCTTTATACCGGGCACGCTGCTTACCGCCCCGCTCGGGGCACCGCTCTTTCGGTGGAACAACTGATCCATCCGGGCAAAACCATCTAAGGTCCTTATAGGGACCTCGCACATCCTGTTTATAGGCTTCAATTCGCTCCTGGATGGACCCATTCTCAACTTTTTGAGCATGGAGCTGACTAGACAAGAAAAAAACCAGGAAAAACAGTAATGCTCTTTTTAGCGTGATTGTCATCATCTAAAGATACTTTTTTATCATTGTTTAAAATACGTAACAAGCTTTATCGTCCTTTGCCTTTTGAGTGTTAACCAAGACAAGCGCTAGATTAATGCACACGGAAGAATTGCAGATTTATACAATATCATTCAAAGACCATTGATAATCAATTCTTAATAAAGAAGTAATGACCTCTCCTTATAAATAAAGATAGGTGCTTGGCAGGGTATTATATAGGCAGAAATACTCCTTTAATAGGACTAAAGTAAATCAACCGCTATAAAAAATTTTTTGCCAATTATATATAAATGACTATAATTTATATATGGAATATCCAAAACTGACAAACAAGCAAAACGACTTCTTTAACTTCCTTGTGCGGTATGTCAGAGAGTTTGAACAGTGGCCTTCCCATCAGGACCTCATGGATGAGTTCGGGTTTAAGTCGCCCCGAAGTATCACGCAGCTGTATGAGGCGCTGATTAAGAAAAATCACTTGGTTAAGGCGGATTGGGGAGAGTATGATTTCCATCCCGTACAGAAGTTTAACCTCAGTGAAAATGAGGAAGACGAGGAGTATGGCATACCCATTGTCGGACTTATTACCGCCGGCGGGATGCAGGAAGCGGTGGAAGAGGATCTGGGCCGGGTAACCCTGAAGTCTATCCTTCCCAACTATGATAAGATGAAGGCGGTGGTGGTTTCCGGGCAAAGCATGCGAGGAGCCGGGATCAATAATGGTGACATTGTGCTCCTGGCCCAGACGGATATCTTCGATGGCGATATCGGGGCCGTACGATATCGCGGAGAAACCAGCCTGAAACGCATCTACAGCACCCCGAACGGGATGAGGCTCAAACCGGCAAATGAAGATTTTGAGCCCATCACCATTGAACCGGGAGAGTTTGAGGAGGTAAATATCATCGGGAAGTATGTGGGCCATATCAATGATAAGGGACTCCACAAAGTGTAGGGTAGCCCGGCTTCTCAATCACCATCTGATCATCCAGCCCATATAACACCTGCCATTCCACGGATGTAAAAATAAACCAACATTTTATTTATCCCATTCTAAGCTCTGGAAAGGGAACAAGCAAAAAGAAAAGGCCAGCCGATCAAGGCTGACCTTTTCTTGTTCTCCCAAAACAAACTTATCACGGATTCTCACGGAAGTAGTGGATAGCTATTTATGGTGACACATATTTCGGCAGTGGAAACCAAGCATATATCGTCGGTGGCCCGTTTCCGGTAGTTATTTACGAAGGGTTAACTCTTATTTATTAAGATAATAATTCATCCCCTTCGAAGAGTTAAATAACACTCCAAAATTTGTATCAATATCTTCCCTCAGAATTTTCTCCGGACGGATCTACGAAATCAATTCTTTATTAACATGCTCCCACTGCCTTTCACATCAGCTTTTTCAAATTCTAACTTGAATTGTGTTCCATTGACATTCGAAAAGTGAACCTCCCCCTCCAATTGCTGCTTTAATAGATTGATCAGCGTCATCCCGATCGTTGATGCTCCCTCTTCTATGATATTATCCGGAAATCCCACACCATTATCTGTAATTTCGACCACTACATTGCTATCCTCTTCATATAGCTGAATGGCAATCTCTCCTTTCTTTTGATGATTAAATGCATGCTTATAGGCGTTGGTAACCACTTCGTTTACCATCAGAGCACAGGGGATTGCTTGATTAATATTCATTGGCACTTGCTCTACTTGCAGATCTACCGTAATCTGTTTTCCGGTATTAAATATTTCCTCTAGGTTATGGAGCAGCTGTTTTACATTTTCTCCAAAGTTCAAATGCGACAGGCTTTCCGAACTATACAGTAACTCGTGGATGGTAGCTATGGTTTGAATGCGTTGCTGGGCGGACCGAAGTGCTCCCTGCAGGTCGGTATCCTCCGTTTCCATTGCCTGCAGCTGCATCATGCTGGTAACAATGGCTAAGTTATTTTTCACCCGGTGGTGAATCTCAGCCAGAAGTGTCTCCTTTTCAGTAAGGGATTCTTTTAGCTGCTTCTGGTAGGCAATCTGTTCGCTAAAATCCATGGCTTCAATAAAGATGCCATAGACCTCTCCCTCTTCATCAAATAAAGGTGCAAATAGAAGATTAAAGATATATTGTTGTTTAGCTCCCTTTTTTCCTTTGTCAATGTGTACGGGATCTCCAAAACCTAAATAGGGCTCCCCGGTTTGGTAAACTTTTTCCAACAGATCTATATAGCCCTGCTCCTTGACCTCTGGAATGACATCGATGACGGGCTTGCCAATGATGTCTTCCTGTCCCACCACCTGGCGGTAGGCCTTATTGGCTATCACATAGCGGAGCTTCGGGCCTTCCAACAAGCACTTGGGAGAGGGGGCTTCTTCGAACATCTCCTTTAGCTTGTCCCGATCCGCTTCGGCTTTCTTTCGCTGGACCTGTTCTTCTTGCAACAAGGAATGTAGCTGCTCTTCGAGGTCTTTTTTCTTCGTGATATCTAAGCCGGTGCCAATAATATATGTGTGACCACTTTGCTCCAGTCGCTCGGCGTTAAACCGGTAGATAGCGGTGGTTCCGCCTCCTGTCTTTAAGGTTAGCTCAAACACCCGATATCCTTCTTCAAGAACGCCTCGAATTTCTTCCGGTACTTTTTCCTGGTCGGATTCATGCACAAACTCAGCGGCTGATCGCCCGATGATTTCGTCAGCAGGAAGATCAAATACTTCCAAGGCATGGTCATTAAATCGCACCACACGGCCCTGGTGATCCAAGACGTAAAACACGCCCGGCAAACTATTCAGGACAGCCTCGGTAAATTCCTTCTCGTCCCGGAGGGCCTGTTGCTGCGCTTTTCGGTCGCTGATATCCCGGAAAATTAAACTGGTCCGTTTCTCGCCAGCATAATTTTGAAACACCGAAGTGGTGATCTCCACCGGTATTTTGCGCCCGGATTTGTGGATAAAGTTCAGCTCACCAGCAAATTTTCCCGTTTGGGTACGCTGCTCTAACGCTTTCTCTAACTTTTCATCCCTGGCAACAATGCCCCCTCGACCCCTCTCGGTAATTTCCTGCTCGCTCATCCCCAAAATATCACAGGCCGCCTGATTCGCCTGGAGGATCTCCCCATTGGGATTGGTCAGCATGATGCCATCCAGGCTATGCTTGAAGAGCATTTCATTATTTAGCTGGGATTCCAGCTCACTGGTAAGGTTTTTATACATGGCCAGCTGGTAGTCCCGATCCTTATTATCGAGCGATACCGGATTCCGAACCACCCGAGCATAGACAAATTCACCACCCTTCTTTTGATGCTTCCAGACGCCTTCATCGCCTACGCTCTCGTTATCTACTTGCGCGAGGTATTCTTTTAACTTTGTCACTTCGTCTTCGGGACGCAGGTCAAATAAAGTAAAGGAGAGCATCTCCTCCCGCGAATACCCATAGGTATCAGCCATCGCCTGATTGACCTCCTGTATTGAATAATCCTCCGGGTCATACACCCACATCGGGATGGGGCTATCATGGAAAAACTGATCAAAATTTCTAATATTCATAAACTGCCCTCGCCCCTAATCGTAGCGATTACCCAGATTGTCAATATTCTTTAAAAAGATAAGAAATCCAAGTCATGGATTTCCTATTGCTATATTAACAATCTAAGGGTCAACATATTTACTCAATGAGATGACTTTAGAGACATTCCACACCCTCCAACCAGTTGTATTGCAACTACTTATAGGTATATAAAAAATGTTAGATACTGGCTTGGATTAACCTCGGATCAAAAGACTGAGGATTTCCATGACCATTGTCGTGAAAAATGTACTCAAACAAACTATAAGTTGTTAATATACAATAACTTTGGGCTTAGTTATTCCAATTGGCCAACAAATACATTTCCCTTTTAGGAGCTCTCATATTATCCCCTTTCAAACTGTGCCAGCAAAGCCGGAATCACAATCATGTTAAGTAGGGTAGAACTAATCAGACCGCCCAGAATAACTTGTGCCATGGGCGATTGTATTTCATTGCCGGGTTCTCCGGCGGCCAGCGCCAGCGGAATGAGAGCCAAGCCTGCAGTGAGGGCCGTCATCAGGATCGGATTGAGCCGTTCCATCGCACCCTGTCGGATTGCCTTCATAAAGGATTTACCTTTTTCCCAACGCAGATACTGGTAGTGTGAAACGATCAATATCCCGTTTCGAGTTGCAATACCGAACAGCGTAATAAATCCAACCAGGGACGCAATGGATACGATGCCGCTGGTAAACCATACTATAAAAATGCCGCCGATCAGGGCAAACGGTAGGTTCACCATTACCAGCAGAGCCGTTTTCAGAGAGCTGAACTCCAGGTACAACAGCAGGTAAATGAGCAGGATGGCGACGATACTCAGCAACGAGATAGTGCGGGTGGCCTCCGCCTGACTTTCAAACTGCCCGCCATATTCCACAAAATACCCTTGTGGAAAGTTGACGTTTTCCGAGACATTGGCACTGATCGCATTCACCGTACCGCGCAGATCGCGCCCGGCTACGTTGGCCGAAACCACAATCTTACGCTGCACGTTTTCACGACTAATGGTATTGGGGCCGCTGCGCGACTTGATACTGGCCAGCTCCGAAAGGGGAACTATTATTCCGTCTTCGAGGGTCAGTTCAGCATTGCGCACGGCCTTAATGCTGCCGCGATGCTCCTCGTCATAACGGACCATCAAATCAAACAACTGGTCCCCTTCGATAATCTGTGAGACTGTCTCACCGGCAAAGGCTACATCTATCTTTTCCGACAGGTCGCCTATATTCATTCCATAGCGTGCCAATGCCCGACGGTCGGGCCGAATCTGGATCTGCGGGACGTTCTGCTGCTGTTCAACCGAGAGGTCCACAACACCTTCAATCCCCTCCATCTGACCACGAACTTCCTCAGCTAAGGTTCGCAAGCGGTACAAGTCCGGGCCAAAGATCTTGACTGCAATATTGGCACGCGTTCCCGAGAGCATGTGGTCGATACGGTGGCCAAGCGGTTGCCCAATCGTGATGTTTGTTCCAGAGACTACGTTTAATTCAGACCGGAGTTCTTCAAGGACCTGCTCCTTGGTCGTGCCTTCCGGGATCTCCAAATCGACATTAATCTCTGAGGCGTTAACCCCCTGGGCGTGCTCGGACATTTCGGCGCGACCTGTCCTGCGTGCGGTACTGGTAACCGCAGGGTGGTCTAACAATATATTCTCTATCCGTTGGCCTATTTCATTGGATTCATCCAACCCGGTACCCGGTATGGTAACCGCGCTAATTACCAGCGTCCCCTCGTTGAACTCAGGAAGGAAGGAGCTGCCTAGGTACGGTACCATAATCATTGTCCCCAAAAACAGTACCAGCGTGCCGGTAAGCACACTTTTTTTATAACGGAGTACTGTATCCAACACGCGGTCGTAACCCGATTTAAGCTTTTTGGTGAACCAGCTTTCTTCCAGCTTGCCTTTTGCCGCTTGGCCTGGCAACAAATAGTAACAGAGCACCGGCGTTACCGTCATGGCGATAACCAGGGAAGCCCCGATGGATACGATATAGGACAGCCCCAGCGGTTTCAGCATGCGTCCCTGAAGCCCACTCAAAAAGAAGAGCGGGATAAAGACGATCATGATAATCAGCGTGGCATTAATAATCGATGTCCGAATTTCTTTGGATCCTTCAAACACCACCTGCATAGCTGATTTTTGCTCCGACTCCGGGAGCTTGGCATTCTCCCGAAGCCGCCTGAACACGTTCTCCACATCGATAATTGCATCATCTACAATCACCCCGATAGCAATAGCCATTCCCCCTAGGGTCATGGTGTTGATGGTGATATCGAAAAATTCAAGAACAAATACCGATGTAATGAGCGCCAGCGGGATGGCCGTGAGGGAAATCATCGTCGTACGAATATTGGCCAGGAAAAGAAGCAGAATTATTACCACTAATATAGCTCCATCCCGCAGCGCTTCAATTACGTTTTCAATGGCAAGATCGATAAAGTCTGCCTGCCGAAAAATATGACTATTGATCGTAAACCCTTCGGGCAGGTTTTGCTCAATCTGTGCCAGTGTTTCATCTACCCGTTCGGTTAGCTCCAGGGTATTTATATCTGGCTGTTTTTTAATGGATATAATCACGGCCTGATCGCCATTGACAGAGGCGTCACCTATCTTCTGGGCGGCAGCTATTTCTACATTAGCTACATCGCCAATAGTTATTGGCTGGTTATTGCGTTCGGCCACCACCGATTGCCTGATATCTTCTAACGAGTGAACTCGACCAATACCACGAATGGTATATTGCTGGCTGTATTCCTGGAAATATCCGCCCGAAAAGTTCTCATTGGAGGATTCGGTGGCCTCTAGCACTTGGTCTAAAGTTACATTATATGCTTTCAGCTTGTCGGGATTTACACGGACCTGGTACTGTTTTAACCCCCCGCCAATAGGAACCACCTGGGCCACACCGGGAATAGCCAGCAGGCGTCGCCGGATCTCCCAGTCGGCTGCAGTTCGAATTTCCAGCTCTGAATGCCGGTCGCTTTCTACACTCACCAGCATAATTTCACCCATAATAGAAGTGATGGGGGCCATCACCGGCGGAGGCACTTCTTCCGGCAGGCGATTACTCACCAGTGATAGTTTTTCATTGACGATTTGGCGGGCTTGGTATATATCAGTACCCCATTCGAATTCCACCCAAACGATGGAAAAGCCCTTTGACGTAGCTGAGCGCACTCGCCGCACGCCGCTAGCACCATTGGTAGCCGTTTCGATCGGCAGGGTGACCAGCTGCTCCACTTCCTCCGGGGCCATACCATGCGCTTCGGTCATCACGGTCACGGTCGGAGCCGTGAGATCGGGAAACACATCCACGGGCATATTGACGACCACATACGCTCCGGCGATGAATAAAACTATGGAGGTAACCACGACAACGAGTCGCTGCCTCAGCGATCCTTTAATTATTGCATCTAACATATCAGTACGATTTAACGAATTTGAATTTCAGAGCGTATTTAGTGCGTATGCCCGTGGGAAGGTGCCTCAGACGAAAGTGAAGCCAGCTTCACCTGGTAAGCATTCTCGGTCACCACATGCTCTCCACCATCCAGCCCAGAGGTTATTTCCACCCATCCCCGGTGCTCAATACCGGTCGTAACTCGCTGCTTTCTAAAGGATTCACCGGAGACATGTACATAAACGTTATAGTTGCCTTCCTCCTCAATTAACGCCGACTGAGGAATCGCCAAGACATTCTCTTTGGTATCGGTATTGATATGCACTGTGGAAAACATGCCCAGGGGAAGCCCGTTTTGGGTGTTATCAAGCTCGTAAATCAGGGAAAGCGTTCGGTTCTGCGGATCAACACTGTTGGCACGACTGATTAATCGACCTCCCAGTTCACTGACTTCATACAAGCGGTCATCCCCCTGCACCCGAAAGGCCGCCTGGCCGGCATTGGCAATACGACTTTGCTGGGCAGCGGGAACATGGGCTTTGAGCCACACCTTGGAAGCATCCGCTATGCGGTACAATGGCTGTCCGGCCTCGACCTGCATGCCTGGCGTAACGTACGACTCAACGAGGGTGCCTGTAATCGGAGCTTTCAATTCAAAGCGATATGATTGTGGTGATTCTCCATAGCTATCAACATTCGTTGTATCTATCTGGATCACTTCGCTGATGGTTTGGTAGCGCGTTAATGCCTGCCGGTACTCAATACGGGCTTTTTGAAGTTCGGTCTGCGGGATGGCCTCTTTTGTGTACAACCGCTTGGATCGCTCCAGGTTGGCCTCGGCCAGTTCCAGCTCCGATTGGGCATTAATAAACTGCTGGGCGTAATTGTCGCCGCCTCCTGACTGAATCGCGGGATTCAGTACCACCATCGATGTTCCTTTTTGCAACTGCTGACCTACCACCGGTAAGTTCCCATTTTGGCTGGACAGGATAATACCAGAAAAGGGAGCTGAGACGACCGCCTGGCTGTTTTGGGCCGCCATAATTTCCCCGGTAGCGTCAACTGTTTGCGTAAGCGTTCGCTGTTGCACCTCTTGGGTAGCAAAAGGGATATCCCATTGCTGTTCTTTTAAAAAGGTAATCAAGTTGGGATCTTCCTCGGTATGAGTTTGCGGGATGTCACCGGCTGAGTTATAGACCGGAATGCCATTCACCTGCAGCGTATCATTCACCATTCCCAGAATGATGATCATAAGGTCGTACCGTCCTGCTCGATCAAAAATCACATCAGGACCATAAATACCGGGAACTTGGACTTCTGTTTCGGTGAGGGAACCTTCGTTGCCTCGTTCTGAGCTAAACACGAATTTCACTTCTGATTCAGAAATGGGTTTGAAATCCGACAGTCGGGTCAGATGAACGGCGAAGGTAGCTTCCTGTCCTACAATTAATTCAGGGTATTCCATGAACAGCTCTGTCTTATCTGTCCATTGCGTAATGACACCGGCCCCCTCCAGTTGAGGTTCTCCTTCCTCTTGACCGTGATCTGATTCTCCATCATGGGAATGGCCCTGATCTCCCTGGGCTTGCTGTGCGGGCTGCTCATGAGTATGATCTCCTTCTTCACCATGCACATGACCTTCGTCACTGGCACCTCCGCACCCCGTCATCGCCAGAGCAATACTAAGTATGATTAACGTTATAAGTTGTTTCATTGCATCAAAATTTGTTCGTGATAAGTTTATTAGATGGGTAGGAATTAATGACTGTGTTCCTCATCTCCATGTGAATGAGTATCCTCTTCGTGGGTATGATCCCCATCTTCTCCATGACTGTGGTCGCCTTCTTTATCATGGGTATGAGTGGAATCATGGTCTGCGGAATGGTCACCCCCAATACGGACGGCGTCACTGTCATCTGTGGTTGATTGTTGAGCAGGGGCTTCATGAGTATGATCCCCATCTTCACCGTGGCTGTGCCCGGAATCATCCGAGCCACTGCATCCTGTTATCGTTAATCCTGCTGCGATTGATAGAATAAGAAGTAAGCGTTTCATGGTATTAGTTGTTTTGAGAATTAGAAATTCGTCCTGCGGATTGTACATCCAGTTTAAAAAGTGCCTGGTTGTATTCGGCTATCGTTTCATAGATCATGATCTGTCCATCAACGTAGGCTTCGGTGGCATCAAGCAGCTCAACCAGGGAATACCGTCCCTGCTGATAGGCTGCGCGGGCTGCTTCCAGCATTGATACGTCTATCCCGTCCTGCTGCATTGACTTCCACTGTTCAAACACAAGTCCAACTCGCTGATAGGCCGTTTCCACCTGGTTGTGGACCGACTGCTGCTTTAAGGTTAGTTCGGTTTGCCGCGAACGGGTTTGGGCCCGGGTAATCGTCACATTTCCCCGATTCTGGTTAAAGATGGGAAGCTTGATGGATCCCCCGATGACAAACCCCTCAGCGCCACCTGACTGCTCTTTGTATCCAACATTGAGGTTCAGGTCGGGCAGGCGATTTCGTTTTTCAACCTTGTATTGCAGCTCGGAGGCATCAACTATTTCCTCTAATGCAATCAGATCAGCCCGATTGGCAAGGGCATATTGTATCAGCGTCTGCTCCTGTACATTGATGGGCTCGACCGTCAGGCTATCTGAAGGTTGGATTTCGGTATCCAGCTCCTGTCCCGAAAACAAATAGCTGGCCAGCCGGTCACCAGTTTCTTTGAGATTCAGCTGAATCTGGTCGCTTAGTTTTTTGTATCGGCTGAGTTCCACGTTGAAGCGTTGCACCTGCAGGCCGGAAAATGAGCCCTCGGCTTGGCGGGCCTTGGCAGATTCCCGGGCTTTCTGGATAACCTGGAGCGCATCATTATACACATCCAGCTTTTCTGAAAGTTGCCAGTACTCAGCATACAAGGATTTCACCTGTCGGATCAACTGAAGCCGGTCATATTCAAATTGTAGTTCGGCTGCCTTTTGGGATTTGGAAGCACTTTTACTGCGCAGAAAGGGTTGCCCCAATAGCTCAATAGGTTGAGAAACCATATAGGTCGTTTCATGGTAATCGACCGTTCCGGCATTTAGTTGCTCCCGGTTGATACTGATTTCAGGATTGGGATATGCCTTATATTCTATGGCTTCCCCTTGTTTGCGGAGCTGATCATAGCGAGCCAGCTCTTGCTGCAGGCTATTTTCTTTGAACAGCTCTACGGCTTCTTCTAGGGTTATGGATGTTGATTGGGCATGGACAAATACTGGAAATAAAACCAGCAATAGCATCCACCGAATTAACCTGTTCATGGTGGTTGAATTGTTATTTGAATGATACAGTTAGGAAATGGAAGTCCCTTAATAAGGGAAAATTAGGCCATAGGAGGGCCGCGGAGGGAAAAAGAGGAGAGGTGATATTGACTGGCTACCGGTCTTGGTGGCGGCAGGTCGAAAAGCGTGGGAGTATCATCAAGCTCTATATGATGTATTGCACCAACTACAGCATCCAGTGAAAACACGAAAAAACTTTCTATATCAGGCTTTACCTGGGTAGGGCTCGTTAGCGTGCCAATGATATCAGAGGTAGTACTAACCTGGTGCTTATGATCGTCTTGATCAGCATTCTGCTGAAATGGTTCATCTTCATGACTTTCATGGGCGTGTACATGGGCATGAAGATCAAAATGATTCCCGATATGAATATCGAAATCATGGAAGTGAGTTCCCTGCCCGAATAGTACGCAAAAAAAACACGCTGCCACTATCAGTGAGGCGCCAATCGATTGGACGATATGTATTTTTCTTTTAAACACCTGCCATTAGGATAGTCAGAAAGGGTATTAATATCAATGTGGAATTTTAACCAATATCTGACCGGCTTATTTTGCCAAAAGGTGGTTCAGGGAGAACTAAGTAAAGGTTCCTGGAAGATCCTGGCGCCCATCCATGCATTTAATATTCAAATCCTTTAAAAGATCAAGAGATTTCCATTATTATCCTTTGTGAATGGAAACAAACAAAAAAATTTCTTGGTGGGAATTAACAGAAAATCATTAGGGGTACCCCCGCATGCTGTGTGTAATAACAGTGACAGACGATAAATCACTATCCAAACTTTCACTAATCACCAACCAAAAAGAGGTACCCTTTTATGTATTATTTAGATAAAACACTTGGACTTACGTTTTTAGCAACACTGCTATTGCTCTTCACCGGCTGTAATATTTCCGACCCGGGCTCCAGCAACGACCGGAAGGTTTCCGTAAAAATGAAGGTTCAGTCATCAGCCACTTCCCAAAAAACAAGCCAAACGCCCTCCACACAAGCCATTGACTCTTTAACGGAGATCAAATTATTGGTTGAGGAGCTGGAATTGGAAAGTACTTTTGATGAGGACTCCCTGGATTTTGAAGTCGATGATCTGATCGTAAATCTCCCACTGGATGGAAGCGAGTTTGAGCTCACCTCTGCTACGGTCCCCGACGGTGTCTACGACGAGTTTGAAATGGAGATGGAAGGTCCGGATGAGGACTCCAATGTACAGGATCCCGACTTTTATAACGATTCGGGCGATGATGACGATGACGGTTATTCCATCGTAATCAAAGGTGTGTATAATGGAGAAGACTTTATCTATCGCTCAAAAGAAGATTTTGAACTCGAATTGGAATTTAATCCGCCGCTTGAAATATCCAACAACACATCACCATCCATTGCTATCAATGTGGATCCTTCTTCCTGGTTCAAGGATTCCTCCGGAAATGATCTGGATCCCAATAATCCCGATAACAGAGAAAAAATCGAAGAAAACATCGAAAACTCCTTTGAGGTTGAGGAAGATGAAGATGAAGAAGATGAAGACGATGAAGATGATGATGACGACAGCGACGAGGACGATGATAATGACGACGACGATGACAGTGACGACTAACATCTAGTTGTACTAATACAAACAGTCTCCTCTTCCCATCCATGGGCAGTCCAATGATCGGGCTGCCCATTTTTTATGGTGAGAAAATATATATTCTCTGGGAAACTGTTTAGCACCTTTGGCATTTAGAACTTATTATTTAAGCACAACTTCATTTATATAAAATTGTCGATGGTCGATCCCGTTGCACTACAGTTTGTACTCATTGCCCTCGCCACTTCTTCTGAAGAGGAAATGGACAGTAAGGTACTGGCGCAGAAAATTAAAGCGGGTAATCACAAGGCCTTCGAAACTTTTTTTGATACTCATTACGATTCACTGCTCCGTTTCCTCATCAGTAAGAATACCAGCCGGGAGGCCGCTAAGGACCTTATCCAAAAAGCTTTTATTTATATCTGGGAACACCGCCACAGGATAAATCCCGAAAAATCACTTCGGGCCTATATTTTTCAAATTGCCTACACCCGCATGCTCAATCATCACCGGGATCACAAGAAATTCAACACGGATGAATCGGTACCAAATCGACAAACGAACCATACGCCAGAGGATACAGCTCGGGCTAAAGATCTCGAACAGGCCATCGAACGCGCTATCGAGCAGATGCCTGAAAAACGGGGAACCGTTTTCCAGCTCTGCTTTATGGAGGACTTCACCTACAGGGAAGCGGCAGAAACCCTCGAGGTAACGAAAAAGACCATAGAAAACCATATGGGACTGGCACTCAAAGATATGCGAAAGGCTCTGAAACAATTTCAATAAATGGACATTTCTATTGGGGGTACCTCCCCCTCTCAGGTGTACCATTAACAGAGCGGGACAATGATTTTACCGCCTGCAATAGGTAAACCAACTAAAGAATTATGAACAAGACCGGAAAATTAAATTCAAAAATTGGGATCAGCCTGCTTATACTGACATTCACTGCCTGTACCCTGGATGGTATAAGCGGCAGTAACAGTGATACCATCACAAAAGAGGACTTACAGGCGGCCGGACAAATTCTGGGTGAATCGTTATCCAGTAATAACAGCGGCGTACTTTTGAGCCTCAATGATGCACTGACTAATTTTTCAAGCACTGATTTTGCCGAAACGGCCTCAAAAAGCACCCCTTCTTCTCCTGTTATCCAAAACGGCCACAGCGGAAGAGGGAACGAGACAAACTATCAGCATTCCTATGACTCCGAAACGGGTACTCATACCATCTCTTTTCGACGGGAGGTACAGCGCAGCTTATTTGAAAAAACAGTAACCGATACGCTGTACTATACTTTCCGGGATAACGGCGGAAGCTTTATTGAGTTTCCCAGGCAGGAAAGTGACCGTATTGAATCCATAACCTATAACGGAAAGCGGGAGGGAGAAATATCAACCTTAAAAAAAGAATCCTTTTTCGTTCGCACGGATACCTTCTTGATAGACGGGCTTTCTGATGGCTCCTCCACACTGTCCATCGACGGCGTACACAACGGCGAGGGAACTATTACTATAGATGAAACCGGCAACGGTTCACTGGAACGTTCCTACGAACTGGAAATCAACTTTCTGAATATAGAGATCGAAAAATCGCCTGCCGGAGATATCAACATCCAGCGAGGCGTCACGGGAACACTGAGCTGGGAAATGAAGATCGAAAGAGGAAGTGACTCTAAAACGATGCGAGGCACCATCGAACTCAGCGGAGATGGGACCGCCCTGCTCCATTTTAAAAACATTTTAGACCTTTTTCAGATCAATACCAATGACGGAGACCTCAAGGACCTGGAGCATGAATTTGAGGGTGGAGTACAATCGATGGACATTGACGGCAAAGGAGTAACCCTTGTAAATGGTCGAACGGTTTATCTCACTAATGACACGGAATTTGATAATGATGCGTATCCCGATCTGAAATCGGTACAACAGGCCCTGAACAACGGAACCCTCATTTGGACCGAAGGCGAAGGGCTGGTTCAAAACGGGCGATTCAATGTATCTGAAATTGAATTTGAAGAGGGCTATGAGGCAGATGATGATGACGACGAAGACCGGGAAGAAGAAATTGATTTTGAGGAACTAATCACTTCCGTTAATATTGAAGCTGGCACCTTTACTCTGGGCAATCAGGTTATCGTTGAAATGAACGACCAAACTGTTATTGAGAATTCCAGTGAATACCGCTCCCTCCAGGAGGTTGCCGATGCCCTGGACCAGGGCCATACCGTAGAAGCAGACGGATCTGCCGTACAGGCCGGGGAGGGCTCCAATGCCGATTTAATAGCGACATCCGTAGACTTTGACAGAGAAGAGAGTGGCGACAGTGAGGACAGCAATGATAGTGATGAAGAAGATTAATCCCAATTAGACCATGGCTGATCAGCTTCCACATAACGACAAGGATTTACAGCTGGCCCAATCCATTGGAAGAGCCCGCAACAAGGAGACTTCGCTGGATAGCATCAGCAGTGATGATCCACTGGTTACAAACCTGCTTTCGTACCGGAAACAAAAAATACAATCCGCCGAAATCGATGATGGGGAAAAAAGACAGGTTTGGGATGACATTGCATCCGCAACCCAATCCTCTTCCGAATCGAATATTACCAAACTCTTCCATACAGCCACTCTGCGATGGGCAGCCGCCGCTGTACTCTTGATCGGTGCTTTGATCAGCTTTATATACCTGGAATTCTATCAGCAGCCGGAACTGCTGGCCGAATCTCAAACGACTATTACAACGGTTAATCTCAGCGACGGCAGTACAGTAACGCTTCGCCCACACTCCCAACTTTTTTTACTAAAACAGGACCGTTCTGTCCAACGCTATAAACTGGACGGAGAAGGATTCTTCGAAGTAACCACGAATGCGGAACGCACCTTTTCGGTTGAAACCGAAATCGGGCGTGTCAGCGTGCTGGGCACATCTTTTACGGTTAGCTCCTGGGGCAGACAGACGCAGGTATACCTGCAAGAAGGCGCGGTTAAAATAGAGGCCCTCCAACAGGACAGCAGTATTGTGCTGGAACCCGGGCAGTCTGCTTCTGTTACCAATATAAACAGCGTCCCCACCCTTCAATCGATCTCCAAAGAAGAATTTCTGGATTGGCTTGACCGGCAGCTGGTGTTTGAAAACAGACCGGCGAATCTTATTATCGGTGAACTGGAACAAGAGTTTAATATTTCGATTACCATTCCCGAAGAGACTGGTAATAAGAAACTCACCGGCCAACTGTCGCTGCAAAACCTGGAAACCGCACTTCAAGATCTGGAAATCGTATTAGGCGGTACCTTTACTCAAACGGGCGACCAAAGCTATACTTTCGAAACGCAATAGCGAATATCTATGCAAACAGGAATCACTTTCAGCAGGAGAGCCCTTATTATTGCCATCATTCTCTTTGGGCTAACGGAATTAGCATCGGCCCAGTTTCAGTATAGTAATACCCCGCTATTACAAATAATTGAGGATATCGAACAAAAAACCGATTTCCGATTTCTCTATCGCGAAGCCCTTGTTTCGGATATCAATCTGAGCTTTTCGGCCCGTTCGGATAACCTGTTCCCCCGATTCCGCGATCTATTGCATCCGCAACGGTTAAACCTGCAAATCGACAGTACTCGCAACCAGGCTATTATTTTCCAGCTGAAAAATGCAGGAATAACCTCAAAAAAAGTATCGGTGCAGGGACAGGTAGTAAATGCTTCCTCCGGCGAACGACTACCTTTCGGCGTCGTAACCTGGCAGGAAGGGCAGATAACCAGGGGAGTAAGTGCCAACGAAAGCGGATCATTTACATTCAGCCGAAGCTTGGAAAGGGATTCACTTGAAATCCGCTGCTCGTATGTTGGATATACTTCCAAAACCCTGACACTGGATTTTTCGCAAAGCAGTGCTATTAATGAGTTAACATGCCGCCTGCAGCCCACTCGTATTGAGGGCAACGAACTCATTGTTACCGGTACAAACGTTTACAGTAATATCGACCGGCAAGTTTCAGACCTTCTCGATATGGGTACATTCAGCCCCATGGGCGAAAGCAACACCCTCCGGGCGTTACAAACGCTGCCTTCGGTGTCGCTGGCCCCGGCCCTGGGTAGCGGACTCAATGTAAGGGGAAGTCCGGCCGATGGTTTCCAAGTATTGGTGGACGATATCACCATCTACAATCAAAGTCATCTCTTTGGGTTAATTGACAGCTTTAATTCAGATGTACTGCAGCGCAGCAGCTTTTTCTATGATATTGCCCCTGCCCAGTTCCAGGCGCCGCCCGGCGGTACGCTTTCCCTGTATACCAAATCAGGTTCCACCAAAGAATTTTCGGGCTCTGCCGGTATCAGCAATTCCGCTGCTCGCATTTCGCTTGAAGGGCCCATAAATAAAGGAAACAGCAGCTGGCTTATATCAGGCCGCACCTCCTACATGAATACCTTAAACTGGCTCAATAACGATGACCTGATCGAATGGGGACTGAATGTAGACAGAAACAAAGAAGTGTTGGGGGATGATCTCGTTAATTTTGAATCCAGTCTCGTCCGTGCCGGTGAGACGGATGCCTCGTTCTTCGACCTGCATGGAAAAATTCATTTTGAAGGAACTGACGGCAGCCGATTTATCATAAGCGGGTATTTCGGGGGAGACAACACTCGCCAGGAAGCAACCCGCCTGTACCGATCATTTTCATCCTCGGACGGAACCGATATCGAAAACCGGCCCGTATCAACGACTAACGACTGGCAAAACGGCGCCGGAAGCATTCAGTATCAGCAGTGGCTGGGCGAAAATGTATACGCAAGCTCTACGATTGGAGCAAGCATCTATCAGACATCTTTCAATAAAGAGGATTTTACCTATATCACTCTCAACCAGAGCAGCGGAGCCCTGCAGGCCTTTGTTTTTCCCTATGAAAGCCAGAGCGTACTTAATGAATTAAAAGCCGACCAGCAGTTCGAATTTACCTATGATCCCTGGCTCATAACCGGCGGAGGCTCCTACCACTACTATATGGGAGAATATTTTGAAGATTCCTTCGAACGACCCGGCTATTTTACCTCCCAGGAAGCGCATCAGGCCGATGCCTATGCCCAGCTGGATTACAGTGGAGTACGCTGGCTGGATATTTTTGGCGGTGCGCGGTTGCATTACTATTCGAACGGGGAGTACTTGCGATGGTCGCCCCGTACCAAACTAACACTATTCCCGGATTCTGATCTCTCCGTCTCAGGTGGATTTAGCCGCAATCACCAATTCCTCAACAAAATTTCGCTCAGCAATACCGTAACATCCGATGTTTGGACCCTGGTTGATGCTGATCATCCCCCGACCTCAGTCAACTATTATTCCGGCGGAATCTATTACACCCCATCCGACCACTTCTTTGTAAGGGCCGAAGCTTATCACAAAAAGTTTGATAACATTCGCCTTCACGAAATCAATACATTTTCACTCAGCAATACCTTTAACGACAATCCCTGGTATAACAATAACAACGGAGCGGGAAAAGGGATTGAGTTTCTGCTGCAAAACCGGTACCGGCTCATCAAGCTTACCCAAACGTTTACGATCTCAGAGATGACCTTATCGAATCCCCAAATTAATGAAGGAGAACCATTTTTTGCTGACTGGGACCGTACCTACCGGTACAACGCTACCCTCAGTTTTGAACCTTCAAGGAATATTTCACTGTTTTTGTCGTGGATGTATGCCACCGGGACCCCTAACAAACTCGCTACTTTTGGACCCCAGAATGATCAGCGCCTCGGCGATTACCAGCGTGCCGATATATCAGCCGAATACACTCATTCATTCGGAGAAAGGCATTTAAACCTGTCGTTTTCTGTTTTTAACATTCTGGACAGACAGAATCCCTGGTACCGCGAACTTTCATTTGTGATCGACCAGAACACCTCACAAAACCGGTTTCGAAGTGTTCCCGTAGACGTCTATGACATTGGCTTCCAGCCTTCGTTTAACATCAGCGTGGACTTTTGAAAAGTAGCAGGATTCTCCCCCGTCCAATTGCAACCCCAAACAACTATCCCTGATATCCTTTCCGGCGGTTTCACTGTGGATGGTCGCCTCGTCTGGGAAGCACGCTACTTCACAAAGAAAACCGGATTATGCTATACACGGCCGCCAATAAAATAGCTATGATGCTCAACCAAAAGGCAATGTCATATAGCCTTCCGGGTTTAAGGCGAGCATCGAGCTGTACATATCTGAAATGAACCGCCGCAAAAATCACAATTAAAAGGAGTACAGAAGTGAAGAATCCGCCGATGATCACCATCAACACAGGAAGTTGCACAAAGAGAAACATGATGGCCCAAAGCATCGGGAAAACCCAGGCAAAGATTGCAATTGCTTTTCTCCGCTGTTCAATGTCGTGAAAATCCAGGAAGCCAAGTTTTCCGAATGCATCTGAAAAAATTCTCGTCCAGCTTGCAAGGGCAGTAAAAAGTGTTGAAAACAAAACCACGATCGCACAGATCAAAAAGACATTCCTTGCCCCGGGACCCAGCGTTTCAGTGTACATCCCGGAAAGCGTTTCGATCATCTGGAATCCTTCGGGAATGCGATCCTGTACATGCAGTACGGAGGCTCCTAAAATATAAAAAGCCGCCGTTACAAGTGTATACACGATCATCGACAAAAACGCATCCCAATACATCACTTTAATCCATCCTTTTGCACGATTTGTCCACGCTTCTGTTTTTTCTACGGGTCCGGTATATGAGGCATACCCTTTTTCGATACACCAGTAATGGTAGTACATAATTTCATCCCCGCCCACTCCCGTAAGACCAAACGCCCCGATGGCTACCCCCACCATCGCTGTGGGGAGATTAAGCTCAAGTCCGTACTGAATATCTGTCCAGGAGATGGCAAATTCGGTGAATTGCATAAAATACACAGACAAAAAGGTGAGAACTGTGAAGAAGGCAATCATCACAAGAGAAAAACGCTCTACAAAAATATAATAGCCCCTGAAAACAAGCAGCGAAGCCAGAATAGCCGTTATAAATGTCCAGAGAGTGACATTTACCGATGGAAAAAAGATATTCATTGTGATAGCTACGCCCCCAACAATCCCACCGACCTGTAACAGTTTGAAAAGCTGAATGAAAAGCCATGTCCAGATCGTCCAGTTAATATCTCTGAATTTCCATCCCGGCAGCTTGTTAAAGGCGCTCATTATCGTCTCGCCGTTACTGATCGCATGCTTCCCAAACTCCAGTTGAAGGGCTACTTTAACCAGGCAGCTTAGGATAATCACCCAGAATGTTACAAAACCAGCTCTTGCCCCAAGTGTGGTGGTTGCAATTAACTCGCCGGAGCCGACAATGGCCGCTGAAAGTACAAACCCTGGCCCCAGGTACCGAACGGTTCCCAATAAAGTCTTCGGAGGCTCTTTGATATCCTCCCTTTTCAGCACATAGGGATCTTTTGGACGACCTTTTGTTAGCTCACTCATATAGGATTCAATTGGATTATTGTTGCACTTTGGGTGGAACCTGAGGGTGATTAATTACAGCCTACACATAGGCAGACTTCGAATTCCATACACATAGCAGCTTTTTTACCGACAAGACAAGTCGTGCCGTTATTTTAATTTATTTCTCAATCCAATACTCAAATAGTTCCTCTATATTGTTCATCTGAGTTGTTATGGTCAGCTGGTCGCGGGCCTTTGCCTCTTCATATGCTGTCTTTATTACCTCTAAATCTTTTCCGGCCGTTTTACTATTTATATCGACCATTTCTCCGGCTCCATTGGTCATTCCAGCTATCAGGAGCTTTCCCGGCGCCAGTGCAGCGGCAAGATCCGTCAAATCATAGGCTTTAAGCGCGCCGGCCACTGCACTCTTATGTAAACCGGGATCATAAAAGCGATTCATTATCAGAGATCGATAGGAAGAATAGGGTTCCAGCAGGGCTACTCTGCTGATGGACGGCTCAAATGCAGCGGCATGCAGCAGAACCGGCGACATGTCCTGGCGGGCCAGTCCATAGATTTCTTCCGACTTATGTTCTCTTTTCAACAGCCGGGTGAGCCGGACTACATCTCCCGCCCGTATTCCGGTAATGCTTCGGCCGATGAGTACGGAATTGGTCCATACATCGAAAGAGGTGGAATTAAAGTCCTTGACCTGGGTCGTATAATTAGCCAAATCGCCGGGACCCGTTTCTCCGGTTCCAATTAAATCCGGGGCCAGTACGGTGTATCCATTCCGGACAAACCATCCCATCTCGCCACCTTCCACAGCTTCCGCAGACTTGCCTTCAGGATGTAAATATAGCAGCGCCTTGCCATTGGGCCGATCCGGAATCATAAGCAGGTAAGGAATCGGATAATCTCCTTCGCCTTTCACAAAGTACTTCTCAATTGCATAGCCCTCCCGCTGGATGCGTCCGGTAAAGACCGGTTTCTCAATTTCTTTGGGCTCCTGGTAGCCGGACAGCTCTTTAGCAGATTTCAATACTTCAGGAAGATGCTCCTCAAGATTTTCTCTGGACGAGCGTAACTTGTCAATGTTCTGTTTCGCCTCCCTGCGATTTAAACTAAAGACGGTTTCTCCTTCTCCGTCAAATTCTGTAGCCAGCTGACCCGTACGGGTTACCTGAATCTCTTCATCACTCAGGATATTCACCTCCTGGTCGGTGTTGTTTCCGGGATTATCCAGATGTTGCTGAAAAAAAGCATACATAGCCTTTCGGTTTTGTGGAGTGGATGTATGTCCTCCGCTATCTTCCACTGCCGTAAAAAGATCTGGCTGATCATATAATTCATAGATTTCCGATACTTCTGAAGCCGTCTCCCTCGCTCCGTGAATACTAAAAAAGTCCTCGGTGGTATTGATCATCAAGGCAGGCTTGGGAGCCCGAACCTCAAGCAAGTCAGCATGGTCAATGCCCGCAGCAATGCCATGATAAAAGTTTTGCTCGGCATCCTGCGGACCGATGGACTGCAGCAGGCGCCTGAAGTTCGTTATAAAAGCTCCCGGCGCAGCGGCATGTATGCGCTGGTCAAAAGCCGCTATATAAGCTGCCTGGGTTCCCCCGCCTGAGCGGCCGGTTATCCCAATCCTATCGGAGTCCACCTCATCCCTGGAATGCAAATAATCCACTGCCCGGATGCCATCCCAAATCATATATCGCGCCAGGGAGCTGCCATTGATAAAAGCCTGTGCCCCGGTATAGGAATGCTCTCTTGTTGCACTGCCGACGATTGAGCTTCCGCTTTCAGGATCGTAATACTCCACCCGCTCCCCCTGTCCGACCGGATCGATAGCAAATACCACAAACCCTTTCTTCACTAAATTCAAGATGGTATCCTGATAGGTGGAGCTTCTGTATGCATCCTGGGTATGTCCGCTCAGGTAGAGTATGGCCGGGGCTTGCTCCTGCAGATCCCTGGGAATAAAAAGGGAAGAAGTGACATGAAATCCCGGCTGTGACTCATAAATGATATGCTCCACTTTATAATTATCCTTCTCAATCGTCCGCATCACCTCTGCATTTAAAGGCGTTTTCTCAGGAAAGGGTCCCACAATTCTTGTGAGCGTTTGGCGTACTTCCTCCTGTCTTTTCTGCCAATCGGACAACGTATTTAACTCGGATATGGTGGCAGATCGTTTGTCCAACAGATCATACGCCTGGCCGGCAAGGTGATGGTACAGCGCGTTGTGTGCATCGCTGAAGTGAATCCAATTGCTATTGCTGCTTTCCCCCTGTATGACTTTCAGATCATCCTGTGCCCTGGCACTATTGCTTGTAAACAAAAAAACCAGAGACAAACAACAGAGAAGCTTAAGAATTCCGGAATATCGTTCTGACCATCCCATCTGCTGCCGTCGGCGTCTAGGCTTTGCCGGTAATTGTATTTGCATCATATTTTTGCTTTAAAATTTGGGTATCCCTTTTATAATATTCTTTTCCAATATGCGAAAGAGATATTAAAAATGCATAAAGTTTGGTTAAGTGGTTTGCCGCCTAAATTCTTTTCGCCAGGGGCATGGTCCTTTTTTATATCCGATAAAAATCACAAAATAATTATTTAGAAAAATCGGCCTTATAGTAATCTTAACGTCTATTTTGGGGCCAATATCTGAGAAGAAATATACCGGACGGAACATTTTTTTGTAACAAATCGCTCTGTTTTTACTCTTGTATAGTAGGGGCAGGGGTATAAATCATTACGAGAAACCTTATTAAAAAAACGTAAATCAAGAACCTGGACGTAGCTTCGGTTGCGTCTATCCTAAACAAATAAAACCCGACGCGGATCCGGGCTGCCTGTCTCAAAAGCCCGCCATTTCTGCTGCCGGCAACCCTAAATAAAATCATAAAACTATGAGTCTTGAATATCACCTGGTGCCTACCCATATCACAGATAACCCGAATGATTACCGGGCGGTAAGCCGAAACAGCAAAAGCTATACGCTTGAGGATGTATTTAAAAATATGACCCGCGAGGGATCCACCATTACCACCGCCGAGGCCATGGCAGTGTTCGAGGAGATTACACGGGGGATCACAGAATTCCTGAAAGAAGGATATACGGTTATTACGCCCTTAGTTAACCTGTCATCAAGTGTAACAGGGGTTTTTAAAGGAAAAGATGAGCTGTTCGATCCAAACCAGCACGGTGTTCGGTTAAATATCAATTCCGGGATACGCCTTCGAGACATTCCGGCTTCCATCCGTCCCACCCTGGTACAGAGAGTAAAAGCAGCCCCTTCTATCAACTACCTTTTTGATAATATCTCAGATACACGAAACGAGATCATTACCCCCGGTGGCGGCGCCCGTATCAAAGGGGATCTGCTGAAATATGACGACGAAGATCCCAAGCAGGGCATCTTTTTTATCAATACCGGGGATCAAAGCGAGCACCGGGTGGAGCGGTCCCCACTTCGCAATATGCCGAAAGAACTTATCTTTATGCTTCCGGATCTGCCCGAAGGGGAATACCGACTGGAAGTGCGCAGTATTCCATACGGCGCCTCAACCCTGCGGTCAGGCCGCCTTGCCGATCCAGTAACCGTAGCACCGTAACGACTCCCCGATGGTCGGAACCGTACCTTATCATGATAATGGCCCTGTCATCCGGACTTAGTACCACTAACACTGGGTGCCAGTGTCGTTAACACCAGGAGTTAGTGATACTAATACTGGGAGTCATTGGCGCTAACATTACCAGTCAGTGTCACTGACACCGAGGCTCAGCGTCACTGGCACCGGGACTCAGTATTACAACTACTACCGGGAACGGGATAAGTTTAGTAGGCAAGAAATACAGAACAAGCCATTATATCAATAAGGAAGTACGGGGACGAAACATTTCATAGTACCGGTTGGGTTTAATAGCTCAACCGGTATTTAACAGCATCCCAACCATTAACAAATAAGATAATCTCTATTCAGGTCCGGAACAGGTGGGTCGGGAGTGGGAAGATCGCATAATGTGCATGTATCAGCACTATATCGACAGCTGTAACGGGGGGCAGATATTCCTGGGTCAAGCCTTGATCACCAGCATTATCATCGGCTTATGGATATACAGCAATCACCGCGCCTCTTTGCAGCAAGCCAACTAAGATTAAAAGCCGGTATCCGCATATCCAGTGAAAAATAGAGCGGTTTTACCTGCTATTGTGCCAACAACTATTTTGCTATCGTAAACAGATAAAACCGCTCCGGATATTACTGTTTATTATCTTTCTTTTTTTTGTTCCATTGATCAAGGACAATAGGAATAATGAAGAATAGAGACACTACAATAGTGATAATTAAAGTAGTTAAACTAATATCCATCTTGCAATAATTTTATTTAAGGTGTATTCCATCCCCGTGGGGATGGGGTTATTTAAGAGAATGGATTACGACGTGATAGTCGCATATATCTAAGCAAGATGGTTACAAGAAAAAATGAAAGGGAAAAAGAAGGGTTCTGATTGTTGGATGAATGGCTATAGAAGCAGCTCTTAGCAGAAGGATAGCTGCATGTCGCTGTACATACGCTTCGACTACAGTATTCTCATAAGTGTCTTCCTGGGAATTATAAATCGTGTTACAGCAGGAAAGTGAGTTAAATATATAGACTTCTCCTTCCGCACTATTATGAGCTACAAGCGATCTTGCCTTTCCATAAGGATGGGTAGATGAAGCACTCTTGGTTTTTGTCGCTTCAATTGTAGCAACATCATGACTGCCGTACGCCAATGCAGTTTCGCCCAGCGTATGCCAGGAAAACACGACTGCAAGAAATACAAGGAAGATATTTATATATCTCTTCATTTAGGCGGTAAAATACAAAAACAAGGTAACATTATTTACGAAAAACAGAGAATTCTAAGTATATGATGTCAGTCCATTACTTTTTCTCACGACTTATCTTTGTGGAGGGCGGTCCCCCATACGATGGCTCCAGGCCTCCAAAGTCAATCATGATTTGATCAACATTGACGGAAGGATCTGTTCCCCACAGCTTAAAGCGGTACGTACCGGGTTCAAGGTCCAGTTGCCCCGTTCCGACCATACGGCTTTCCAGCACATTATCTATCCATGGTTGCCCGCCCGGGTTTCCCATCTCAAAGGTAATCCACTGTGGCTCTCCGTCGCCAATGCTTATCGCACATCGCATCGGTTGGGATTCTTTCAATGGAAAGGCCGGTACCCCTTCGACGATTACATTGCCCGGCCCGCCCTCAGTAACCACCATATCATATTCAAGCACGGGAGAAACCTCCCGGACCTGAGACAGATCCTCAATGTACCATCCCTTCATCGGCTCCAGCAACATGGCCGAACCGCTTCGTCCTAATCCGGTTACGGAACGCCAAGAAGCCGTATTCGCCGCCTTTTTTTGATGGTACTGACTGGCCGGCATGGAAATCACGCCGTTGGCCTCGATGAAGGCGTTTGATGGCACCTGCAGATTTTGGTTGAACACCGGGATGGCTACCCGGTAGCGTTGCTCCCCGCTCGTAATGTCGATGTTGCCACTAATATCCTGTCCAGCTGGCGCTTCCTCATAATTGACTGTTACCCAGATGCGTTCGGAGCCGCCGCTGAGTAATCCCTTGTCATCACTCAGCTGAATCCAGGGAGCACTGCTTTCGGCCGACCACTCCTCGGCTTCCTGCCCGCGGCTAAAAATGTCGATAAAATGACGCTGCTGGGTATAGCGATTAAATGTCGGGAGACTATTTTCTTCTGTGAAACTGGGCGACAGTTGACGCGATTCTTGGACGAACTCTACTCCGTACAGCTTTCCTCCACTTTCATGGGGATGAATTGTCAATGTGTTCCGGCCAGGCTGCAATACAATATCGTCAACTTCCAACTGTTGGATGCAACCAACAGAGCCTTCAACTTTTATAGGTGCATGATCATTGACGGTTACCCACCAGGAGTCGCTGCCTTCATCAGGGTGATCGACCGACAAGTTGAGTCTGTGGGTACCACCAGCCTCCTTAACATTAAATTCAAACACAGCTTTCATGGGATTATTCACCTCATAGGGAATCACATCATAGTATTCAGGGCCAGATACAGTTCTGCCGGTCCCGTCTTCCGGCCACCTCAGAAACATCCCGGACGAATCTTTTCCGGTCGTAAGCTCCCCGGATATATTGGCTTCTATAGCGCTCATTGTTATGGTTGATTCCCTGGTGGTGATATCGGGCAGATTACCTTTTAACGGTTGCAGCGGATCCTGCTGGCCTTCAATAGCCACGCCTACACCCCGAACGTCTTCCGTTTCAATGCGGGTGGTGATCGGTTCAAAAAATACCGACGATCCTTTTTCATACCCGGGACTATAATCAACCATATGCTCCCATTTACCGCCAGCCACCTCTTGGTTATAATGTCGGGTCAGCTGTTTGATCTCCTCAAAAGCCGCAAATGCCGAATCGCTCAACTGATTTGCAACCGCCCGACCCTGCTTGGCGTATTCCCTGCTTTTATACCCGTACAGCCACTTCTCATTCATGGCCGTGGCCCCGGCAATGGGATAATAGACCAGCTCAAAGTAAGTATCCGCGGCTTCGGCGGGAATCTCTTCCGAAAGTTTCTTTGCCCGCGTTTGCAAATCCTGGTAGCTTTGTATTCGCTGCTGGACCTCATCATTATAATTCCATAGGCTGTAGAAAGGATCCTGAACGGGCGGCCACCCGGCCCATTGCGATTTATTGAATCCCATAAATTCCGGTTTACGCTCGGTAGCAAGCCGGTAGTATTCCCACATCAGCTCGGAGATCTGGTTCGCATACTTTTCAGAAATGTCGCGTGAGGCGACGGTCGAAAAATAGTCTTGGATGTTCTCCGGCGCCCAGGAGTCTATATCCCAGGCCAGAACCATGAAAAATTCGGTCTCCCATTCGCGGCGTTTTATGTCCCCCACGTTGGCAATCCATATTTCACTCATGTTCTGTAGTTGGGCGCGCCTCATCTCCCGCCAAACCAGGGCAGGTGTGGTCGGGGAAAGCCAGATATAGGGATGGGGCGCCCCAAGATACGACAAGTGGTAATACACCCCAGCACCACCGGGGCGTTGCTGCTCAGCCTGGTCAGAAAACCGTCGAATATACCCGTGATTGTCGTCGGGCCAGGTGATGGTGATATCTTCGGGCACGTCCATCCCGGCCTCGTATATATCGAGCACTTCCTTATAGGGAGTAAACGACTGGGGGACTTCGGACACATCTTTATTAATATATTTGCTTAGCAGTTCCCGCTGATCGGAAATCACCTGCTCGAGGGCATTGACTGCCTCATCCATAGAGTCTACACCTTCCATACCACTGTCATGAACACCGCGCATGCCAACCGTGTAGATAGCATCCATCCCCTGGCTCTGTTTGACCCGCTGCTCCCAGTAATCGTATACCGAAGAAGCATTGGTTTGATAGTTGAAATCCCCCATCGCCTCGTGATTCCATTCGCCCACGTTGTTGCGAAGCATCGGCTCGGCGTGGGAAGTGCCCACCACTATTTCCCATTTCTCAGCAATCTCTGCGTTGCCGGGCACCTGGAAGAAGGGTTCGGTATTCGGATGCATCGCCGGCCAAACCATGTTGGCTTTCAGGCGCAGCAACAGTTCAAAGATTTTGGCGTAGGTTTTGGGACCCATATTACGGACGGAGGGCTCAAATGTCTTGGAGGCCCAGGGCTCCAGGCCCCAACCCTCATCATTGAGAAAAATGCCCCGGTATTTAACCGAGGGAGAAGTTGAAAAGGTGCCTTTGTTGCTTACGGTCAGGGAATTATTCTTTTTAACCGGAACGTCTGCCCACCAGTACCAGGGCGAAACGCCTATTTCTTTTGACAAATCAAAGACCCCGTAGGCAGTACCCCGGGGATCGCTGCCAGCTATGAACATCGCCTGATTGATGGAAGCTGTAGGGTCGGCTTTAAATACTCGTCCATAGGTTTCCCATTGGCCCGAAAGGCGAGAAGTATCGAGATGGCTGCTAATCAGATTGGAGCTGATATCGCCAAGAATAATCACATTCCCCTGTACATCCTCAAAGCTGGTATAAATCCCAGGACGCTGGCCGGTTACGGCTTCAATATCTCGGGCCAACAGGTGTGCTGCAATAGAGTCCAAAGCTGAACTTTCAATATCATAGACGATGGAGGTGGCACCATCCTGGTCTGCAATGGTAAATTGGGCAAAGGCGTTCTGACAGCCTAATACGGTCAGCATCAAAAGTACCAGTGAAATTATTTTATAATTCATAGAGGATTACATTAGAGAATCTACTACTAAAATTATGTATTGATTTTACAGTATACCGGTTGTTACAACGGATGTAATACAGGGATCAAAAGTTATTCTTTAAATTACATAATACAATATACTGTCATATCTCCGAAGTATACCCTCAAACAATCTGGACTCAATTGGAAGAAGCGTCAAACTGTAGACGAGAAGACTGAAGGGGAAATGCCTGATGGTTGGTAGATCTGCTTGGTTTTAAAGTAGCGGTTTATCAAACAACATACACAATCCCTCAAATCAACAATAAAACGGAAGCTATGAGGTATCCCGTAGTACTATCGTTTAAATCATTACCTCAACACATCCTGAAGTGAGGGATCCCGTTCAATAACCGATTTCGCATAGGGACAGAGCGGAATCACTTTCAAATTATTATTACGGGCATAGGCTATCGCAGTTTTTACCAGCTTTTTTCCAACATTCTTTCCTCTTAACTCATCGGATACCTCGGTATGATCGATAATTATCCCCGTATTTCCCATTTTGGAATAGGTTATTTCCGCTTTAACCTTTCCATCTTTTTCCAGAAAAAACTTTCCTTTGCTTTCACCGTACTCATGCTGGATATCCATAATGTCTACCTGCCAAAAAGTTTAATAATTAAGTGAAGTTGAGAAGTACCGGGTGATTGCTTTCCATACATTATACTGTCCTTTACCTTTTTACTTCCTGGCTAGCCTCCTGGAAGGAATCGGTATAAATATAATATTTTTTCTCCAGTTCATATACTCGGTGTACACAGACTTTGATTGATGCTACAAGCTTTTGACTATCGGTTTATTAATTAATGCGCATCGGTGATGAAAACCATAGGCATCAACCAGATGGTTGATGCCTATAACTTCGGGCAGAGAACGTTATGGGTTGCGAAAGAATAGCTTCAATATGACTATACTCATCTTTCGATCAAATCCTGATCCTGTATTTTACCAACAGATCAGGGCGTAATAACGGTTTTACCCTGCGTATGGAGGGATTCAATCTCCTGAAGCACAGCCTGCACTTTATCTAAATCAAACGTTTTGGAAATTGGAACCGTAATTTCACCCTCATCCGCCAGTTCCTGAATATGTTTCAACTGACTGGCATTCGGCTCAACAAACACATACTGGAAGCTAATATCATCAGGCACATCCGGCTGACTGTTTGTAATGGAAATAAGTTGTCCACCTCTTTTTAGCGTATCAATGCTTTGATCCAGCGAGTTGCCCCGGGAACAGTGAAAGATAAAGTCTACTCCCTCCGGAACTATTGAACTGACGGCTTCTCCCACATCTCCGGCCTTATAGTCGATGGTGTGGTCCGCTCCGAGATCTTTCATATAGTCCTTGTTCTCATCGCTGGCTACGCCAATAACGGTTGCACCAGCCGATTTAGCCAGCTGAATAGCCAAGGTACCCACTCCACCCGAGGCTCCGAGTATTAGCAGAGTATGATCTTCCTGCAGGTCTCCATACTGGAAAAGTGCCTGGTATGCCGTAAGTCCAACAAGGGGAATTCCACCGGCTTCTTCCACCGTAATTTCCCGGGGCCGGTGGGCAAGGTAACACTCTGGCAATACTACATATTCCGCAAAGGTCCCGTGCTGTACAGTAGGCCGACGGGCATAGGCGTATACTTCATCTCCTATATCGAATCTGCGGGCTGCATGGCCTCGTTCCTTCACTTCGCCGGCAACGTCCCAACCCGGAACAGCCGGGAATTGGGCAGGAATCATCTCATCAAGCATGCCCCTTGCCACGGCAGCGTCCACGGGATTTACCCCAGCCGCTTGCACGCGGACAAGTACTTCTCCCTCACCGGGTTCGGGTTTTTCGAGCATTCCGGTTTTTACCTGGTTCAAATCTCCATACTCATCAAAATAAGATGCCTTCATTTTTTTACTCATAAATAATATTTTTTTCCAATGACTTTAAAATGATTTCATAAAAGAGAACGTCTTATAGACAGGATGCGTTTCGAGGTGCACCCACTGACGACAAACAAGACAAGAACAGAGATAGCATCCGGGAAAATAAGTATGAGAAATAAAATACAACTTATGGTATCTATCCCTTTCTACCGACTGTAAAAGATAAGCCCTCCGCCCTCTCCACCGGACAGAAATTCGGCTGTACCGTCTCCATCAAAATCGGCGAAGCGGGGTGTTCCCAGAGAGGGTACATTAAGAGCAACGGGAAGAGCTTCTTGTTCAAAGGTTGGCTTACCTGCAGATCCTGTGTTGCGGAAGAAGAGCAGTCCCTCCGTCTTTGTGCCGAGAAAAAGATCAAGGTCTCCATCCCCGTCGATATCGTGGAGCTCCGGGGTACTTCGGGAGTCGGCCCGAACATCGGAAAAAGCATCTTTCTCCAGGACAAATTCCGGCTCATTCCCCGTACCTTCATTCCGATAGATGTGGATATCTCCGCCCGATGAACCGACAAAGAGATCCAAATCCCCGTCATCATCAATATCGGCAAGCGCCGGCGCGCTGTTACTTCCCCGTTCCAGCTCTATAAGCGATTTACTGACCAGCTCAAATCCGTCGGCCGTATTTTGGTAATAGGCAACCCTTCCTTTCCATGTCCCGAGCAACAGGTCCGCCCGGCCGTTGCCGTTAAGGTCACCCAGAGACGGGGCATAGTGATACGTATCGGGTAGATCCAGCGCTCCTGTGTTATGGAGAGACGGCTTTTCCGCTGACCCGCGGTTTTCAAACTGATATACAATCGAGGTATTGTCATCGACCGGGTCGATCTTGTTGGCCAAAAGCAGGTCAGAGTCGCCGTCTCCGTCAATATCGCCCACCGCGGGTATGCTTTCATTTCCGATATCTATGGTATTCAGGAATCGTTTCGACTGCAGGCTAAAGGTGCCATTATTCTCCTGCTTGTAAAAGTAGAAATTATCCGCGAGTGTCTGGGTTGCATTGTAGGCACCACCGAGAACGCCCAAAAAAAGATCGATATTACCGTCCTGATCCCAATCTGTAAAAGTGGGAGCGTTGTATCCGCTTGATTCAACGGGATTGGATGGGGGGAATGGCTGTGGTTCGCCCTGCAGGTCGGGATTGCTGCAGGAGCCCTTATTCTCGATAAGCAGGAGGCTGGGCTCGAAAAAATCGCCCCAAAAAAGATCCTGGTCGCCATCCTTATCGATATCAACAAAAGCCATGGTGTTTGCCCCGTGCATGGTACCGAACTGCTTGACGATCTCGATACCCTCAAAGCGTTTATTTACCAGCTCAAATTGCGGAATGTCCCGGCTGTCGCGTCCCGTTGATTCGTAGCGCATTAGGGTGCCGTCCAGCCGACCGATGAAAAGATCGAGCTTCCCGTCGCAATCGATATCCGTGACGTTTGGGATATTTTGACGGTCGGAAAAGATCGGTTTCCCATTCGCATCCTTCAGCGTATCAGCCGCCAGGCTAAAATCCGGATTTTCTGCAGAGCCCTCATTGCGATAGTAACGGATATAGCTGTATGGCTGCTCGGTAAGCAGATCCAGATCGCCATCCTGATCCAGATCGGCAAAGCGGAACCACTCGCCAATATCAAGATTCTGAAACTTATCGGTCTGCCAGGCCAGGGGAGAATCGGAGTCCGTATTCGTATGTTCAAAAAACATGAGCTCGTCCGTATTTTCCTGGACAAAGAGATCTGGATCGGCGTCACCATCAATATTAACAAACTGGGGACGCGGGGCGTTAAAACCGCCGAGAAAGGGGTGACCAATTTGCGCGCCGGTGGTATCGTGTACCGGGAAGGGATTCACTTGTCGCTCAAAATCAGTGGATCCCAATTCATTTTCACTGCTTGTGGATTGCATGCCACTGCAGGCCGTGAACAGGATTACAGTGATAATGAGCAAGTTATTAAGCGGACGGTCAGGCATCTTTAGAAAAATCCAAATTGAAAAAGTACTGCAACAGGTGAATCATTTCTTTTGTTGGTTTTACCGGGCCCGCGTGCCGATTCCCGAAGGATAGGCATCGACCTCAATAATCTTCTCAATTTCCCGCGTTTCGGTATTAATGACCGTGATCGTACCGGGCGGATCTCCGGTAGAGGAGGTAGTGCTCGCCTGGTACGTTCCTTTTCGGTTATTATTGGAAATATAGAGATACTTGCCATCTGCGGAAAGGGCGCTGCCATGCGGCTGGGCAAGACCTTTGCCCTCGATCACCGTATCCACGGATCGGCTTTGCATATTCACTACAGTAACGGTATGTGCTTCTTTGTTTCCGAAATAGACAAACCGTCCATCCGGTGAAAAGATCGGATGCCAGGGCTGGGCATTAACGTCAATACTATCGGTCACGGTTGGTGAGGCCGGATCACTAATATCGAAGACGAGCAGCTTCCCCGATACCTGCCCCGTAACGACCAAAGTGTTCCCATCGGGCGATATGGCAAAGTCAACAAAGACATGAGTATCACCACCAATTCTTGTCAGATTTGTTTCTTCGGTTTCGGTATTGAGCGAAAGAATTTGATTTTCTGCCAGGCTTGCGATAAATGTCCATTTACCGTCTGGAGTGGTTGAAATGGCGTGGGGACGAGCGAAAAAGGTATCGATTTCTTTTTGCAACGTCATATCTGATCGGTTAATAACCCCGATACTCTGGGGCGGATTAACCGCACTCATTGACCGCCCGACCAGCAGCAGATCGCGCGTGGGATGCAGCTCCAGAAGTCCGGGGACCTCCATTTCGGCCTGACCGACGAGCTCGTTCTTCCTGTTGAATTTGAGCACGCGATTTTCTCCAATAAGAGTAACGTACCAGTGAGAACCATCCGGTTCGGCTACTGTGTGGTGCGGCTTGGCATTTTCAGAAAATCCAAGTTCCTGTAAATCAATATTATCTACGATTTCATTCGTCTCCGCATCAATAACGGTTAGCGTTGCTGCCCCTTGATTACAGACGTAGATACGCTGGCCTTCAGCGGTACTATTTTTTTTATCCGGCTGATGCTGAGCAGAAATAGTCCCGGCAGACAGCGTGAACACCGCAAACGTAACAAATACTATTCGTGAAAAAGCATTCATCAGGCTTTGCATAATAAAATCTTTATTCATTGATGTTGCTAACACATTGAATGATTCAACCTCAAATGAGCCGTTATATTGTGGTCTTATGTTATTACTGGCTTATTCCTGCTTTTCCAGGATAAACAAGCCCTCGCGGGAGCTGGTCATAACTACAATACCGCTGTCGAAGTACGGGTAGTTACTCCATGTTCCGGCAAAGCCCGGCTGATCTTCGGTAAACGGATGAGTATCAAAATAACCAATCTTCTCTGGGTTTTCCGGATCGCTAATATCGACCACCTGCAGCCCGCTCACATAATTCGACTGATACATCGTATCGCCTTTGATATAGAGGTTATGGTCGGAAGACGGATTGCCGAGATAGAATTCGCGTACGAATTGCGGATCGTCAAGGTCCGTCACATCCCATACGAGAGTACGGGTTTCCTCCACATTGCCGGTAAGCTCATCAAGCTCATCGTTCTGGAAGAAATACCGGTGATCTTCGGTGAGCCAGCCTTGGTGGACATATGCATAATCTGGATAGGAAGCCGTAGAAACGGCTTTGGGATTTTCCTTATCCGTAACATCAGCTATGCTGATAGCGGTCTCATTGGCGCCAATACAGATTTCCTGTCCCTGGTACTCCTTATCCGGTCCTTCATAGACCACGCATTGCGCGTCATGGGTATAACCGGTTCCACTGCGACCTGTTGAGGGATCGGAGAAGCAGCCGGCGAAAGTTGGATTTGTAGGATCCTGTATATTCACCATATGCAGGCCGCCCCCGCACGTCTGTCCGCCGCCGCTGCTTCCGACGACATAGGCAAAACCGGTGTCTTTGTTGATAACCACATTATGGGCGCTGTGAATCTCATTATAGTGTGCTACCTCCTCTAATGTAATTGGTGTTCCTTCAAATTCACGGAGGTCAGTAAGATCGACTACCTGCATTCCATGCGTACCGGCATTATCGGCGACGATAAAGGCATGATTACCGTAGACTTTAATATCGCGCCAGACACTTGCCTGTGCCCCCTCTGTCATAGGTAATGTACCAACATAAACAGGATTATTGGGATCACTGACATCTACAAAGGATGTGCCTTCATTTCGTCCGATGAGTGCATACTCTTTACCCGTCCTGGGATCGGTCCATCCCCACATGTCGTTGAGCCGAACACCGCGGTCGCCGCCAATTTCATCAATAGGGAGAAAGGAAAGCAGATCTACATTATTACAGCCATACCGATCTGCATTGCCATCGGTGCATTCGACCTTATTTCCGGTGATGGGCTCAAGAACAGAACTGCCTTTACCCAGTACAGTGGTCTGCACAGACCACGCACCGCTATCCTCGGTGCGCTCCAGGATTGCTGCCGTTCCGGCCCCATAGTCGGCACCGATAAGTCCGGTTACGGCAACATTTTCATCCACGGCAATAGTACCAGCGAACTGAGCATTTTGCTCGGAATCGGGTCCACTCAGCTTTTGCACTCCTGCCCATCCATCGCCGGTTTGATTCTGCTCAAACTGGTAGATTGCCCCTTTTCTGCCATCGGCATTCGGAGCTCCAATCCAGGCTTCAGTCCCGGCAAACGTCAGTGACGTACCAAATTGGTATCTCGGCTCACTGTCATAGGCAACGAGACGGCCGCTTTCATTCCACTTTTGAGTATCTGCATCGCGCCGGAAAACAAATACAGCTCCCGAGGCAGATGCGTGATCCGGGGCTCCAACAAGAACCTGATCGCCATTCATACCAATAGATGAGCCAAAGGCTCCATCTTCGTCCACTCCGTCACTTGTGAGCGTAGCCTCCCGGGTCCAGCTTCCGTCATTGCTACCCTGGAAAACATAAACTGCTCCTCCCTGATCTTCGGGTGCTCCAACGAGCAAACGATTACCATCCAGGGCGAGGGCCGAACCAAAGTTCATGCCATTCGAAGTATCCGGGTTCGCAATCCGCGCCTGTTGAGACCATGATCCGGCATCCGTATGTCGATACACGTAAACGGCACCATGGCCATCCTGTTCACCGGGTGCACCGATAAAGGCAAGATCTCCTTGTATTCCCACGCTTTCACCAAAGCCACTTTCAGCAATGGAATCAGCCAGGGCAATCCGGGAAGCTTCGGTCCACGACCCGTCACCGGCCCGCTCAAAGATATAGGCTGCACCTTGATTGTCATCCCGTTCTGGCGCGCCTATTAGTACATAGTTGCCATTGGCAGCCAATGACGATCCGAAACCATCGCCGATCTTCCCATCCGAGGCGGTCAGCTGGACTTGCTCCGTCCATCCCGTATCGGAACGGTCGTACACATACACTATTCCGGGCTGGTGTACATTTGCAGGCTCACCGATAAATACCAATCCATCGGCAACATCCACCGCACGGGCGAATCCCATCATCGCTTCAGATTCACCGGATGGAGTTGTTTGTGCCTGTACAGAGAAAAGAGTGAGAGGAAAAAAGAGTAGAAAACAGAGTATCGATATACGTTTCATGGGAAGAGTAATATTTTGGAGAATTATTTCCTATTCAAAAATACTATGGCTGATAGTATAAAATATAGATGCTAAACAGAAACAATATAAGTTTTCTGACTGATTATGATAAATTTTAACAAATTTACGGAGTCTAATATTGTGTGATATTTAAATAAAATCATTCAGTACTGAACCAGATCAGCTTATTCAATTAATATTGACCAATAGAATATTTATAAAAACATATGCTCACATATTGCTTGCACATGCAATTTTAAATTGGATTGAGATCAAAATCGGTTTTCTGCATGCTGAAGTATCTTTGGGATTATTTTTTTGACTTTATCCTAAATTTCGAATGCAGTCGCTATACCAAGTTATTCCTGATAACACTGCTTTGTTCTCATTTAAAATCTTCATTTATTAATACTCGATTTGTCAAAAACCACCTGATTCGCCTATGATTCTCTCACTGCTTTTTTGGACGTTTATAGCCCTGATTGCTACGGGCATTCTCTGGAAAGGGAGCGACTGGCTGGAACATGCTAGTGAGGGATTATCCATCTATTATGAGCTGCCGGATATCGTACAAGGTGCACTGGTAGTAGCGATAGGATCAAGCTTTCCTGAGCTGTCCACCGTGGTGATCTCCAGCCTCCTCCATGGGGAGTTTGAGTTGGGAGTAGCGGCCATAGTTGGGTCGGCCATTTTCAATATTCTGATAATTCCGGCCGTTGCGGGCTTGGTTACCAAGGATCCACTGGAATCGAATCGAGACCTGGTCTATAAGGAAGCCCAGTTTTATATCATTTCGGTGGCGGTATTGATTATCACCTTTGCTTTTGCGGCTATTTTCAACCCCATTTCTTCCGAAAATGGAGTTATTCTGGGCGAAATGGATCGACTGTTGGCCCTTATGCCTATCGTTCTATACGCTTTCTATATCTTTATCCAGTACCAGGATACGATGGACTACGAATCAGACATTGATGCCAGTGCAATTAATCCGCTGAAGCAGTGGGGCATGCTTGCCTTAAGCCTGGTTGTTATTTTGATTGGGGTGGAAATGCTGGTTAGGTCTGCCATCGAGTTTGGTAACCTGTTGGGAACGCCTTCTTTTCTCTGGGGAATTTCGGTAGTAGCTGCAGGCACCAGCATCCCCGATGCTTTTGTGAGCATTCAAAAGGCGCGCAAAGGCGACGCCGTAACCTCACTGGCTAATGTTCTGGGCAGCAATATTTTTGACCTGCTGGTTTGCATTCCGGTGGGCGTACTTATCGTCGGGACTACGGTCATTAATTTTACGGTTGCGGCACCACTAATGGGAGCGCTTACCCTGGGCACGCTGCTCCTTTTTAGCTTTATGCGCACTGACATGGTGCTCAGCCGGATAGAGTCAATAACGCTTATCGTACTCTATTTTTTATTTTTGCTGTGGATGGGGCTGGAGAATTTTGATGTCATTGATTCGATCCCGTCTCTACCGGCCTAAGTTAGAAAAACTGCCTGATAATCGGTGGATTTAAGCTCTACATAGTTAATATCGAAGCTACAACTGCACTTTTTATTTTAAAGTGTCCACGGCTCTCGGTGAGATCCTCTTACCAATTGGTTTGCAGCCTCACTACCTTTTACTTTTTCCGTTTCGCTATCCCATTCAATACGCTCTTTAGTCCGGTAAGCAATATTCCCCAAATTTGCTGTGGTCGTAGATCGATGACCAATTTCCACGTCCGCAATAGGTTTATTTCTGGATTTTATACAGTCAAGAAAGTTGCGGATATGATTATGGACCGAATTCTCTTCTACCTGCATGCTCAGTGGCTCCAGCTTACTACCCGGTTCCGGGGTTAACTTCAGCGATCCCCGGTCGACAAATAAGCTTCCTTCCGTTCCATGGAATTCGATACCATAACCGTTGCCATCAAGGGTTTTACTGTTACAGACCCGGTTTTCGTATGTGCAGACAAAATCGGGATACTGATAAGTAGCAGTAAGGGTGTCCGGTGTTTCCCGGTCATCCTGGATATGAAACTTGCCACCCACTGCTGATACTGATTGCGGGGCATCTACCTCCATCGCCCACTGTACAATATCAAGCAGATGTACGCCCCAGTCCGTCATCATTCCTCCTGCATAGTCCCAAAACCAACGGAAACTGGCCCAGCGCTGGTACTGCATTTCCTCATTCAATATTACTCCAAACCGGTTCATATTATAGGGACGCTCTTGAGCAGGGCCCAGCCACATATCCCAGTCGAGCCCTTCGGGTGGATTGCTATTTTCAGGATTTCCAATTCCATCAGGGTAGGAGTTGCCATAATTCCAAGTCCTCACAAAACTGATTGGTCCGAGATCACCGGACTGAACTATTTCTACAGCCTCCTGAAAAACTTTACCGGAACGCTGCATGGTGCCCGTCTGCACAACCCGGTTATGGTTCCGAGCGGCTTCTACCATTTTACGTCCTTCGTCTATATACCGGGATAGCGGTTTTTCCACGTATACATCTTTTCCAGCCTGGCAGGCCATAATCGTATTCAGGGCGTGCCAGTGATCGGGCGTAGCAATAACAACCGCATCAATATCATCGCGATCCAGTACTTTTCTAAAATCAGTGTAAGTATCGGCACTGGATGCTTCTGCGGAAGCGTATTCCAGATTGGGTTTATAAACATCACTCAGGGCTACCACTTCAGCATCCGACTGATTCATCACTTGCCCCATAAGTCCGCGCCCTTGTCGACCTATGCCGATCATTCCCACCCGAATCCCATCATTGGCACCCAGTATATTTCCATAACTACTTGCACTAAGTCCGAGTGTCAGTCCGGCCGTACCGGCTGCTAATGTTTTGATGAAGTTTCTTCGGGAGGTAGTTTGATCTGACATATTAAATCCCCATTTATATTAGATTATTATTGAGAGTCTTATGGCACAGATATTTAAGACGATATAATCACTCCGTACCCATCACAGCTACGGAATCCTGAGAGAAATATTTATGATACTCGCAGAATTCATGTATCAAAGTAATTAATCCTCCGACTCTAAAAAAGTAACCTGGGCCCACTTTTATCCTCATTAGTCCTGATGAACAACTCATTGACTATGTAAGTAACCCCGATCCTTCAGAAATAACTGTGCTGATCGTCGATTAAAAATAGCTCCTTTTTTTTGCTTTATATATAAAACAGCTCACCTGATCACTGCTTCATCCGAATGCTCCTCGTTATAAGGCAGGGCTTCTTCTCCTTCCAGGTTGAGCCGCTCATTAATGGCTCTCAAATGATGGTCCACCCCAATTTCACTACCCGGAATAAATCCAGGTACGGTAATTACCTGGGCCAACACGCCATCAAGTCCTCGATGCATTACGCCCCGTGGCAGATAGACCAAGTCACCGACTTCCAGCTCATACTCCCTGACCAGCTTATCAACCTCAGACTTCTTTACTTCTCCCGGCCGGGTTATCTTTTCAACCCTTTCACTCGTGATAATTTTAGCTCCGGGTTTAACCATCTGGACAAGATAAAATTCATCAAAGCCCCCTTCTTTCGGATGATAATGACTGAAGGAATCGTAGATTCTCACCCTATGCGCATTTAATGCATGATAAATATATTCCCCCACATCTTTCTGCCAGGTTAATAAAATGCGCCTGTAGGCATCGATATCCGTTGCGCAGCCCCCCGGCACATCTGTTATATTAGGGTCCCAATCGGGACGTATGAAGGAGGGAAGATCGCTGCCCGGCTCTTCGGGAACTTTAAATACAAGCAATCCCATCTCAACGTCCGACTGCATCATTTCTCCTCCGTTAAGAATAAAGATATCACCGACGATGGCTTCAGATTCTTCCTGGGAATCTGAATTCCCAATAACGGTAGCCTGTGCTTCCACATCCTGATTGGTTATCCCTTCAATTTCCTGGACAAACACTACCTGGGTATAATCCTGAGCTTCCACCTGTTGTACGCCGGATAAGTACGTCATATCATATCCCGGATTCTGCTCTTTAAATACCCGCCGTATGGAGTAAAAATTTTCTTCGGCCTCGCCATTGCTTAAATTAACGATCTGAACCTTGTTTTGCTGTGCCTGGGCGTCGTGTTCTATACCGGATATTAAAAATAGTGCCATAAACAGTATTATTACTATATATTTCATGCCCTCAACTCTTTGTGATACCTAATTAACTATCTCCGAATGTACAGCATTTTCGATTAGAATTCTGACGTACATAACTCAGATATACCAAATTGCAATATTTTAAAAAATATTTAAAATAGTTTTAGTCCGTTCTTTCATTCTTACCGCATTATATAATCATAAGGACAAGTTCATATAAATATGATACTCTTATTTCTCCAAAATCTGTAAAATATTATACGAACAACAACTTACTGTCGATATACTACCCGAATGCTACCATATCTGTTGTATAAATATATTTAACTGTTTATCCCCCTTGATAGAGAAAGAAAAAAGTTGAACATTACAGTCAAATAAGAGGGATTTTATTTAAATGGAACAGATATTCCACTTCAAATATATAATTTGATATACCTTGAAAAATAATAAAATAAGTCCATTCAACTTTTTATCCCTTAGCACGTTTTATCCTATCGCACTTAAGAATATGGTTATATATGGATGAAGGAGACTATAAATATAAAATATTGCTGACCGAAGATGATCAAAAAGATCGATCACTGATAGAGAGTCAGCTAAGTAAATGGGAAATTGATGCTCAACTTCAATGTTTAGAGCAAGAGTCTGCATTAATTCAGGCACTTCAGGAGGATCTACCGGATCTTATCTTGTGTAATTACGACCTTTCTTCTTTTCCTGCGATAAAAGCGTTATCCCTTGTAAGAAAAAATCACCCTGATCTGCCATTTATTTTTATCTCAAACGGAACCCCTGAAGAGAAAGTGGCCGAAGCAATCCGGCAGGGTGCATCAGATTTTGCTATCAAAAGCCGACCTAAACAATTATTACGGGCGATCAGGAAAGCTCTCACAGAGCAAGAGAATGGGCAGCCACTTCACTCCATCCACTTTAAAACCCTGGTAAAATCGATAGACGGAATCGTATGGGAAGCAGACGCCGAAAGTTTTGAATTTACCTATATAAGTCCACAGGTAGAAGAAATTTTGGGCTATACACCCGCTGAATGGCTTTCTGAGGAGAATTTTTGGCAAAACCATATTCACCACGAAGACCGGGAACAAGCCGTTAATTATTGTCATCATAAGTCTAAGCAGGGCGAAAATCACCAGTTTGAATACCGCATGATAACGGCAGAAGGGGATGTGGTATGGATACGGGATCTGGTTACTGTAATTACGGATGAAGAGGGGGAGTCTACGCTCCTCCGGGGCTTCATGTCCGACATTACCATGATTCAACATGCGGCCAAGCTACAAGAACTTGAAAATGAGGTACTTGCACTTAATTCTACGCCCAACAATGAGTTAATAGATATTTTATCCTATTATATCAATGGAATAGAAGAGCTCCATCCCCATATGATTCCCTCCATATTGAAGGTAGAGGAGGGTAAAGTATATCATTGGATGGCATCGGACCGGCTCCCTGATCGGTATATTGAAGCTATTGACGGAGAGGCTATTGGTCCGCAGGCCGGTTCGTGTGGAGCGGCAGCATATACCAAAGAAAAAGTAACGACCTCCGACATTAAAACGGATCCCCGGTGGGAGAAATATAAACATATAGCATTGCGGGATGGTTTGAGGGCTTGTTGGTCTCAACCTATACTGGATAATTCCGACAAAGTAATCGCTACCTTTGCTTTATACTACAAAGAACCGAAAGAACCTTCTGAGCTTGAAGAAAAGCTTATTGAAAGAGCCCGGAGCATTTTAGAGATCATTATTACACACAAAAAGAATGAAGAAGCGCTCCGTAAGCTTAGCCGTAAAAATGAACTTATCCTCGAATCCGCTGGAGAAGGTATTTATGGGATAGATTCTGAAGGCAACTGCACTTTTATCAACAAGGCAGCGTCACAGATGCTCGGTTACGAACAGCAGGCATGCATGGGAGAAAACATGCATGAGCTGATCCACAGCCGGCATGAAGATGGCTCTCCCTATCCCAAATCGGAATGTCCCATTTTCATTTCTAAAAACGAACAGAAAAGCTGTGAGGTTGATGATGAAGTCTTTTGGAGATCTGATGATTCCTGTTTTAATGTTCGGTATTCTTCCTACCCTATGATAGAAGAAAGAGAGATCAGGGGTGCTGTCGTTACCTTCACTGATATTAGTGAAGAAATCCAGCAGAAACAGAAACTACAAGAGAGTCTGGAACGTTATCATTATGTGACAAAAGCAACCGACGATACTATCTATGACTGGGATATTCTCACTGATGAGTTGTATTGGGACCCCGGATTTAAGTCCACTTTTATTTACGATGAGGACAAAGGGAGATATACGATTGATGACTGGGCTGAAAATGTTCATCCGGATGATTTAGATGAAACACGGCAAGATTTGAATGAGAATTTAAACGATCCGGCTCAATCCCAATGGGAGGCCGAATATCGATTTGCCCGGAAGGACGGAACCTATGCCACCGTGTACGAACGCGGCTTTATTATCAGGAATGAGGAGGGAGAAGCTATACGCATGATCGGGTCTCTCCAGGATATTACCGAACGAAAAAAAGCAGAAAAAAAACTGCGCAAAACCGAACAGCGCCTGCGAGAAATTGTAGAACACAGTACAAACATGTTCTACAAACACGATACAGACCATGTCCTCTCGTACGTAAGCCCTCAAAGTAAAGAATTTCTCGGGTACTCTCCTGATGAGGCCAAAAAAAGATGGACCCATTTTCTTACGGATCATCCGATAAATAAAGAGGGAGTTAAAAGTACACAAAAAGCTATTGATACAGGCAGGGCCCAGCCTCCTTTTGAGCTGCAGCTTCAAAAGAAAAATGGTGAGAGAATTTGGGTGCAGGTTAATGAAGCTCCTATTGTAGAAAATGGGGAAACTACCGCTATTGTCGGTTCGCTTACGGATATCACCGAACGCAAACAGTATGAAGAAAAACTGGAGGAACTCTCGCTGGTCGCGTCCAAAACAACGGACATCATTATCATGACAGATCCGAACGACCGTATTACCTGGACAAACAGTGCTTTTGAGGAGCTAACCGGTTATACAAAAAATGAGGTTATAGGTAAAAATCCGGGTTCGTTGCTTCAAGGACCCGAAACTGATTCTAAAACAGCTCGTCGTCTGAGTAAGGCTATCAAAAACAGAAAACATATACAGGAAACCATCCTGAATTACTCAAAAGATGGAAATAAATACTGGCTTGATATGACGATCGATCCCATCTTTGATGATGATGGCAATTGTACAGGATTTATTGCCATCGAAAAAGATGTAACCGAACAAATTAAGCGCCAGCGGAAGTTACGGGAAAGTGTGGACCGCTATGAAAAAGTCTCCAAGGCCACCAGTGACACCATATGGGATTGGGATCTGAAAAAAGATATCAACAGATATAATAGCAATATTTATAACATGTTCGGTTATGAAAAGCGGGAGGTCGAAAAGGTGAGTGAGTGGTGGCGTGATAAGATCCATCCCGAGGATCGGACTGAGGTATTCAAACAAATAGATGATGCATTGGCAGGAAATACTGAGCGTCTGCAAATGGAATATCGTTTCCAATGCGCTGACGGTAGCTATAAATATATTTACGACCGTGCTTTCGTGGTTATGGATGAGGAGGGAAATCCCTCCCGGATCATTGGGGCCATGCAGGATGTGACAGGACGCATAGAACGGGAACAGGCCGTCCGGGAGTCACTTAAGGAAAAGGAAACGCTCCTGGCAGAAATCCATCACCGCGTAAAGAATAACCTGGCGGTAGTTTCCAGCATGATGCAGCTGCAGGCATTCGAATCTCAAAGTGAAGACCTCCAGCAAAGGCTCTATGACAGTGTAGGGCGTATCAAAACAATGGCTAATATTCATGAGCTGCTATATAAGTCTCAAAGTTTTTCCGAACTTAAACTCGATGAAAATATCAAAAGCCTGGTTTCAGGTATTATTGAAACCTTCCAGGCTAACACAGATATCACCATCAATTACAACCTAGAGCCCCTGGTGCTTAATATTAATCAGGCAATTCCCTGCTCTCTTATTATAAATGAGGTGATGACGAACATCCTTAAACACGCCTTTGATAATGGCCAGAAGGGGGAAGTTAGCGTTTCTATTTCCGAAAAAGAGAAAACCGTTCAAATGATTATTAAAGATAATGGCAAGGGGCTTCCCGATAACTTTGACTCGCTAGCTGAAAATAGCGGTTCCCTGGGCATGAAGCTTATCCATACCCTTTCCGATCAGCTCGAAGGAGAGTATACTTATCAATCCTCAAAGGATGGAACAGCCTTTCGGCTTACATTTAAGAAAGCAGAAATTGAAGGAATCGGTGGAACCCAAAATGTGATGAATACATTTACCCTGTAGTAAATTCTTTGCCTCTCGTAATAACGATATCAATGGCTGAAACCAATGTGTTTTTACGGTAAAAGAGCTTATATTTCATGGTTATGGCACAACAACAGCATTTTCATATCAAAAACATGGTGTGCAGCCACTGTGCCGAGGTGTTGGAGACCAAGCTCCGGGAAGCCGGATTTGATATCCAGCATATTGAACTCGGTGAGCTGACACTGGATCAACCGATTTCCGCTGAGGAATATGAGCAGCTCGTTACCGTCGTTCGCGATAATGGCTTTGATCTTATCAATGATGAAGCCGGACAAACGGTAGAACAGATCAAGCAGCTTATCATCCAGCTGGTGCGGGGCGAACAGCAGCTGGATGGCAATCTTTCTGAGTTTCTTTCCCAACACATCCACAAAGATTACCAACAGCTGAGCCGACTATTTTCCAGCGTAGAGGGAAAGTCTATAGAACGCTATTATATTCTTCAGAAAATTGAACGAGCCAAAGAACTCATTGTCTACGGAGAACAATCACTCAGTGAGATCGCCTTCAATCTGGATTATAGTAGTCAGCAGCACTTTTCACGCCAATTTAAGAAAGAAACCGGACTCGCTCCCTCTCATTTTAAGGAGATCAAGGAAAATAAACGCACTCCTATCGATCAGCTGTAACACAATTCTGCACAAGATATACATAATGATATAAGATCGCTGTCATAACTGTGCCTATCTTTAGTACAGACACTCAACAAACTGATCTTATGTTTTCCTTTATCAATAAATATAAAGAAGCTGTTATCAGTGCGGTGCTTCTGGCAGGAGCACTGATCACTGAATACGGCTTTTCTTTCGATGGACGCGCTTACCTCTATCTTCCACTATATGGACTTTCATATTTATCGGTTGGGGGACCCGTCTGGATAAAAGCCTTTAAATCTATTCAAAATGGCACCATATTCAGTGAATTTATGCTGATGGGAATTGCAACTGTTGGGGCCTTTGCCATTGGTGAATATGCAGAAGGCGTGGCTGTAATGTTATTCTATATGATCGGGGAATATGCCCAGCATGGGGCGGTTCAGCGTGCCCGAGGGTCGGTTGAAGCGTTAATTGATCAACAGCCAGAAATTGCTACCGTTGAACGCGATGGTTCCACCGAACAAATCTCGCCTTCTGAAGTGGAAATTGGAGAAATTATTCGGGTTAAACCCGGCGAAAAGGTACCGCTTGATGGAGAACTCCTGACCGGGGAAGCCTCTTTTAATACGGCTGCGCTGACAGGCGAATCCAAGCCTATAAGTCGTCATGAAGGAGAAGAAGTATGGGCCGGATCCATTAACAGGGATCGGCCGGTACGTATTCGCGTAACGGAAGCCTACGAAAATACCCAGCTTTCCAAAATTCTAACGATGGTCCGGGAAGCCTCGCAACGCAAGGCTCCGACTCAGCGTTTTATGACAAGATTTGCTAAAGTGTACACGCCTGCCGTAGTATGGCTGGCGGTCGCGCTGACTTTTGTACCCTGGCTGATAGTGGAAAACTATATTTTCGAAGAATGGCTCTATCGGGCTCTCATCTTCCTGGTGGTTTCCTGCCCCTGCGGATTGGTTATCTCCATACCGCTGGGTTATTTTGGAGGTATCGGTGCGGCATCCAGAAACGGGATTCTCTTTAAAGGATCAGACTTTATGGACCGGCTCCGAAACCTCGATGCCCTCTTTTTTGATAAAACCGGCACCCTGACCGAAGGTAAATTTAAAGTACAGGATATACATTCCTTCAATGGAATATCGAATGAAGGGTTATTGCAACTGGCTGCAGCCCTGGAACAGCAATCTACCCATCCCATCGGGAAAGCTATTGTAGAACAGGCCAATGGAAATACCCTACCTAAGGTTTCCGATCAACAGGAAGTATCGGGAATGGGCATAACAGGACTTGTTAATAATCAGCGACTTGCCGTGGGAAACAAAAAATTAATGCAAAAGGAAGGAATTGCGCTCCCGTCTTCCCAGCATTTCAACGAATCATATAGTCTTGTGCATATCGGCATAGATGGCAAGTATGCAGGAAGCATATCAATAGCAGATCAATTAAAAGAGGATACACAAGAAGCCGTTCATCAACTTCGCGAGCTTGGAATTGAAAATCTTGTAATGCTTTCCGGGGATAAACAATCTGTCGTAGATGATATCGCAAATCAGTTAAATTTGAAGGAGGCATTCGGTGAGCTTCTCCCAGATGATAAATATAGATATCTTGAACAACGATTGGACCCTCAAAAAGTCATTGGATATGTGGGTGATGGCATCAATGATGCACCGGTCATTACACTGGCTGACATAGGAATAGCCATGGGCGGAATGGGATCGGACGCAACGATTGAAACCGCAGATGTCGTTATTCAAACAGATCAGCTTTCGAAAATTCCCACTGCTATTAATATTGCTAATTTTACGCACCGGGTAATATGGCAAAATATTGGCTTTGCGTTAGGTATTAAGATCCTTGTGATGACACTTGCTTTCTTTGGTCTGGCTACCATGTGGGAGGCTATATTCGCTGATGTAGGCGTTGCTCTCATCGCCATTGCCAATGCAATCCGTATTCAGCATCATTTTACGGATGAAAAAATCACCTATCGTACATCTGTTTCTGCCAATCAGAATAAAGAAAGTGAAGAACTTAGCTGCTGCCAGAATTGCTAGGATGAGAATGTCGGGATATCCATTTTAATAACCCGGCTTTCTACTTTACATCTATAAACCCGCATCTTCCGACCTTATAATATTTTAAAAGTGCTTTTTTGTAAAAAAATGTATTAATTAATAATACATTTCCACAAAATTTACCGGAGGATGTTTATGAAGAAGCTAACCTTTTTTCTCGTCCTGTTTACACTAACCTTAACCGGAACGCTGTTCTCACAAAATTTAAATGATGGCTATAAGAAGATCGACTATATTAGCGTTAGTCAAAGCGAGGTATCTTCTTTTATGAATCTGGCCGTTAATGATTTAACTAATGCTTATCAGCAGTTGATAGCAGAAAGTGACCTCATCGATTGGCGACTTTATTACGTAGAATATCCCGGGGGTGAAAAAAGCGGCTATAACTTTGTGAGTATAGCTTCAGCTCCCGACCTTGCTACTTTTGAAGATATATTTTCGGACATATCAGCTAACCGTTATGTCCCGCCTGAAGCACAAATATCTTCGCTTTCTAATAAAATTGTGAAAACAGAGCTCTGGAAGGTAGAAGATGCAATAGGAGATTCTTCTCGCAATCAAAATAATCCCAGCAAGTATATGACCATGGATTATATGGAAGTATCGCAAGGAAAGTATCCAGACTACTTAATGCTGGAGGACGAAGTGGCCAAGCCTATACACAGCGAACGTATTAATGAGGATATCATGGCGGGCTGGGAAGTTTATTCACTGATCACCCCCGGTGGCGTTGAATATGGCTATAACTTTGCTACCGGCAATTACTATGATGAACTCAGTAACATCGAATATGGCTTTACAGATGAGATTATTAACCAGGCTATGGGCGAAAATGCAAATATCCCGGAACTTTTTAATACTATTTATGAGACCAGAGATCTGGTTAAAATAGAGCTCTGGAAACTTGCCGCACATACAGAGTAGCAACAAATAAATAAAAAACCCTCAGGATTAAATTCCTGAGGGCACTAATAATGCTCAAAAATATTTTTTAACTCCCTTTATCGACGGAAAACTTTCCGGGTCCCAAAAGAAAGATTACCCCGAATAATACAAGATAAAGAACAGCGGTTTCCATATCTCCGAAACCGTCTCCACCTGCAACGTGGACCAAAAAGACTGCTACGGCCATATTTATCGTCACGATAAGAGATGACAGGCGGGTCCAAAAGCCAATAAGTACAAAAAAGGCACAAATCCCTTCGGCAAAAGCTGCTAACACAAGGGAAACTTCAGGCCCCAGGCCAATGGGATCCAAAAATTGGAAATTACCACTCAGCACATTCATTACTTTTCCAAAACCGTGCCCGTAAATCATAAAGAAGGCAACGAAAACTCGCAGAATCATTGCTGAAGTTTTTGCATCAACAAATTCGCTCAACGTGGACGACTTAAGACGATTTATCATAATCAATTGCTATTTATTTTAGGGTGAACTATAATAAAACAACTTTTCTGCTAATAATTCCACATTATATCTAATTGTCGAAAGCTGTTTCTTTAAGAAATTAAAAAAAGAGACTTTTTTTCGGATTTCCTAATCATCATGACTCCATGAGTCCCTCCCAAACAACTGATTTTTACAAAACACTCCCTGTCCTCGAAACTTTCTTTGATGCATCCAATGCTGTCAACCATCATCCAATACCTAAAGACTGGTATGTCGCCATTTCCGACATTTCAAATTCAACCCAGGCAATTGAAGAAGGAAGATACAAAGCAGTTAACATTGTGGGAGTATCTTCTATTGTAGCCATACTTAATACCACTGATCGGTCGGCTATTCCCTATATTTTCGGAGGCGACGGCGCGGCCTTTTGCTTCCCTCCAAACATGCTTTCCGATGCCCGAAGGGTCCTTGCCACCTGTCGGAAAATCGGGCGAGAAGCATACGGACTAGATCTAAGGGCTTCTATCATCCCAGTTTCTTATATCCAAAAAAATGGATCTACCATCAGGGTGGCTCGTTATCGCGTATCGAATGTCTATGTGCAGGCCGTTTTTTCCGGCGGGGGACTCCAATACGCCGAGCAACTTTTAAAAGATACGACAAAAAATGATTTCAGTATTTCTTCAGCCTCGGCGAATGCTTCTTCTATTGATTTTTCCGGCCTGGAATGCCGCTGGCAAAAAGTACAGCCTTCGCAACAGAAAAAAGTTATCACCCTTTTGATACAAGCCAATGAGTCTCATCCTCATCCTGAAAAGATTTATAATGAGGTTTTACACAAAATGCGTGCCATCTTTGACTTTGACGAACAAACGTACCCTATCTCTGCTTCCTCCCTGAATATGACGATGTCGGTTTCAGAACTCATGGGAGAAACCCGAATTCGAACCTTTGGGAAGAGTTGGTTTCAGCGCATCTTTTACCTTCTGCGCGCGGAACTCCAAATAGTGATTGGGAAACTGCTTATGAAATTCAACTATAAAACCTCAGCCACCGACTGGTCACTCTACAAAAAAGATCTTACACTCAATACCGATCATCGAAAATTTGACGATATGCTTCGGTTAGTTATCAGCGGAACGGATAAACAGCTAGAAAGAATGCAATTCTTTTTGGAAAAACAGTTTAAGGATTCGAATCTTGCTTATGGCATACATGTTAGTGATGCAGCTATCGTTACCTGCATGGTCAACCGTTACCACCGCGATCATATTCATTTTGTTGACGGTAGTGATGGAGGATATGTCGCGGCCTCCAAAGAACTAAAAACACGTTTAGGTTCTTTAAGGAAAGGTTAACTGTGACCTACATTTAATGCAATATATTCATCGAAGTATAATCAAAATAATTATGGATGAACTTTGATCTCCTGGGCATATATAAAATCCCCAAACTCCGATTGATCGCCATTTGCCGCATTTGCTGCAATATTAAAAAAAACAGGCCCTGAAACAGATTCCGGCGCTACCCAAGTGAGCGTCCAGCTACCTGAGTTCTCTTCAGTTGGATCGGTAGCCACCTCAGAATGCTGTACATATTCCAGCGAATCCGGAACGGTCCTGCTATACATCATTCTGTCTTTTCCCGCTATATCAAAACTCCCCGCTTGTTGTCCATTCGGATACCGGGCCGAAAGCTGAAATCCCGCTGCTCCCAATGCTTCCCGTTCTACGGTAATCTCAATATGTATTCGCTCTTTCCCGGAGATCTTTGCAGGGATTCCGGTAATTTCCAATGAGCCACCGCCAGGATTCAAATCGTAATCAAAGTGACAACTACGACATGTTTCCTCCCCAAATCCCCCGGTAAATGCCCCGGTCAAATGCTCTGGATATGGAATCTCTGCGCCATTACCATGAGAACCCATAAATACAGGTTCCTCGGATAAAGTTAGGCCCATCAACAGCGTTAGCAATGGAAACACAAACAATCGAGTCATAAATGAAAATCTAATCCACCTTACTGTGGGCAGCAAAACCTGCCACCTATAAGGCTGTAATTTATCTCTCTATAATTACTGTATTTGTGCACGGCCCAAATAGTTGGTATCTGTCCCGAACCAAATAGCATTGGTTGGCTCGTGAAATACCATGTGGCGTACGGTACCTCCTCCGCTTTCAATAGGGGTGGAACCTATAAATTCTTCTGTACTGGTATCGAAGCCCACAAATTGATTGGGACTTACTCCCGTTTCTACCAGCCATATCCGATCTTCACTGTCAACCGTGACGGCATAGGGGCGCGACTGCTCCCCTGAGGGCATCGACCACTCTTCAAATGATTCGTCTTTCGGGTTATAACGTCCTATATAACCGCGGCTATAATCTCCATACCAAATATTACCATCTGAGGTCTGGGCTAATCGCCGTGGACGCGCACCCTCATTAGGCAATTCGATCTCTGTCAACTCCATTGTTGCCGGATCTACTGTAGCCAGTTTGTTGGTTCCAAAGAGGCAAATCCAGGGACGCTGCATATCGTTATCCATAATAATTCCATAGGGACGCGCACGCTGAGTCTGGACTTCAATAATCTCAGGTTCTCCGGTTTCCACATCCAGTTTGCCTACCGAGTTAGCTCCCTGGGAGGTAAACCAGATATCGCCATTAGCATTAAATGCCATGGTATGAGGATCGCGGGCGCTGTTATCATCGGGCATCATATATTTGTTGATCTCTCCCGTTTCCGGGTTGACCGTTCCAATATGATTGGCGCGGTTACCGGCATACCAGGGAGTACCCTCATCATCAACAATTACGGTATGGGGTCCGGCCCCGTCTTCCAGATCAAATTTCTGAAACTCCTCTGCATCAGGATCAAATTCTGCCACATAATGGGCGCGCTGACCTACAAACCAGATATCACCATCGGGAGCTACATAGGGATCGCGGGGACGGCTTTCTTCCCACGGGACCTCCCACTCTGTAATCGAAACATCGGCCTTCGATTCCACGGATTTATCAGTAAACACAAAAGCCGAAACAACAAACAAAACAGCTGTAAGCGTTGAAATAAGTTTAGTCATAGCGATAGAATTAATTAACCGTTGAATTTTAAATGTACGAGATAACCGGTTAAAAACAAGCAATCCTAAAACATTTTACATACTCATTCAACAAAATTTTGTAGATCTAAACCGTATAAATGACGATTTTACATATCTGTTTGCCAAAAATATAGATATCTCACCCTCTATTTTGTCAATTTTTCAAACAGGAACTTCAAATATACGTCTGGCATACCCTTTGCTTCTATCAATACCTGAATGTGATAAACGTTCATCACACTCATGAGTAACTATGAACTGCTAATGAAAAGTTTTAGGAGGTATAGCTATGCTGATGAGACAAAATGGATTTCCAAGCGTAATGGATTCATCCAACACTGCAACTAAAAATCGATTTTCCGATATACTCGATGAATTCATGGAAGATGCTTTTTCCATGGGTAGGGGCAGGTTTGTGCCTGAACTCAATGTCTATGAAACAGAAAAAGAGTTCGAGCTGACTCTGGCCCTACCGGGCATGAGCAAAGACGACATTGAGCTCAGTGTGGAAAATCATACACTTACCATAAACGGTGAGCGTATATTTGAAAAAGAAAGTGGGCGTAAGTATCATCGCGTTGAAAGTCGCTTTGGTAAGTTTGAACGCTCTCTGCCCCTTCCTGATATTATTGATGTAGATAATATCAATGCTACCTACGAGAATGGGGTTCTTACAGTAACCGTGCCTAAGCTGAAAGAAAAAGCTGGTCGTAAAATTAAAGTGTCATAAATAAAACATACGGCTCTCAAAGATAAAGCCGCGGAATTTCCGTGGCTTTATTTATTTTATTCATGTATTTAAAATCCCTTTCGTACTTATCTTCGTTATACATAACATAATTACAGAACTTTTTACCTTAATCCACCCAGACATAAGCAAACTTATTGGATCTTAAGCAAAAAGCACGGCTCTTATTAAAGCTTATTCAAAAACTTTGGCGGCACTTCTTTAGTAAGCCAGATACCAGGCTCACTTTCAGATTGATAAAAGACATACCCATCACGGTGCATAATGCCTGATTCCACAGCCAAAATAGCCACAGAGCCATGGCGTGATCCGACTTCGTGTGCATCGTATTCAATAACCGACAGATGAACAAAATTTCGGGATTGGGCGTTAAGGCCTTTTTCTATTATAGAAGACAGATTCTTTTCAGCCGTTCCGTGATACAATACTTTAGGGGGCGTTTTGGGATTAAGTTGCAAGTCTACCTTAATTGAATGCCCATATGTTGCCCGTACATACTGCTGATCTTCACTAAAAGTAAAGCGCTTCTTGCCTCCTCCCTCTTCAATCAGCTTTTCCAGCAGCTTTCGGTCAATGTTCTTGCCATACTTCCGAGCTTTGTCCAGCAATTCATCAACTGAGGCCCATCCGTTTTCATTTACTGTCAACCCAATTTCTTCGGGATGATGGCGGAGTACATAACTCAAAAACTTGCTGGTGCTTTTAAGATTCGTTTCCAAGTTAAAAAGGTACTTTTGAACAATTATAAAATCTGTTGGGAGAATCGATCTTCACCCGACGAAAAAGGCTTTAGAATTTATTCAGTTATTGGTTATGGTATCCTGAAGTTGTAATTGATCATCAGGTTTTTCTTCGCCCTCGCCTTTCAGATAGGTATTAAACCAACGCATCATACGAAGATTGTAATCATAGCGGGCTGTTGCATTCACATTTCCATGTCCCTCGCCGGGATACAATACTAATCGGACCGGCGTATTAGTACGGGTTTTTATATGTCGATACATTTCGTACGACTGACTTGGGCTTACCCTTGTATCGTTCTTTCCATGCATAATGAGTAAAGGGGTGTCCGCCTGTCCCGTATAGTATATCGGGCTCCGCTCCAAAAAGTCCTGATAGTCATTCCAAATACGTTCACGTGCATGAACCAAATATAATTCTTCCGGGATATCACTCGTACCCCATTTGGATATGTTATTACTGATACCCACAAACATTACGCCCGCGGCAAACTTGTCGGTATAACGAGTGGACATCCAGCCGGTAGCATAGCCACCGTATGATCCTCCGGTGACTCCTATTTTCGTCTCATCCACTAGTCCAACACTAACCAATTCATCTACACCCGCTACAATATCATCGAACTCAGCACCGGCCAGATCGCCCTGGCTGCTTTTGGCAAAATCTTCACCGCGTCCGGTACTTCCTCTGTAATTAGGATAAAATACAAAATATCCCTGCGCTGCTGCTACCTGACCCGGGTCTGAATAGCTGGTTACCCAGCCATGATCATAATGGGCTTCGGGACCTCCATGTACCGTTGTAATCATCGGATATTTCGTTCCCTTTTCATAATTAAGTGGATATACGAGCACTCCCTGCAGTTCTGTCCCATCATTCGCAGTCCATTTCACTACCTTTTGCTGTCCAAGTGCAACTTCATCTAACCAAGGATTACTATTGGTTAAGCGCTGTGTTTCGCCAGACTTAAGGCTAAACAATTCGCGTGGATGCTTGGAAGAGCTTGCCGAGAATACCACCGTTCCATCTTCTGCACGGTCAAAAGAAGTAATATTAGGCTCTTCCACATCAACGATGGTTTCCATACCAGTACCATCCACATTGATACTTCCATAGTTCGACCACACCCCTTCGCTTGTTAGATATTGAATCGTATTATTATCAATCCATTCAAACTGTTCAAATTTTTGTTCAAGTTGTGGCTGAAGCTGTGTAACAGATCCATCTTCTGCTGAAACCACAAACAGACGTCCGTCAATGGGATCGTGAATATCGGCTCCGGCAATCATTGCCAATCGGCTGCCATCCGGACTCCATGCGATATCTCCCAACTTTCCTTCGTGGTCTACCTCTGTATATACTTCGCTGCCACGAAGATTCACAATCTTTACCTGCTGACTCATATAATAATCATCCACCAATGGAGTTGGAGCAACTGCAATGGCCAGCCTTTTTCCATTGGGACTCCAATGCATTTGATAAACAGAACCATTAACCTGGAGCTGATGTGGTTGGTGGCCTTCTTTAGCTATATTGGTAACAAATCCACGCCGCTGCGTAAGATTTTCTTCATATATTTCCGGTTGGTAGGGCAAGTCAGATTCCGGCTCTTTAGCTGTATCCGGTGCCATAAAGGCTAAATGATTCCCATCCGGTCCCCATGAATAAGAGGCTATATCCTGTTTAAATGAAAATATTTTCTGTGCTTCCCCTCCGGAAATTGATATTTCAAAAATTCCATTCCGTTCATCACCCGAACGTTTTCCTAAGAAAGTAATACTTTCTTCATTCGGTCGGAAAGCAATTTCACTCACGCTCATTGTAGTAACGTAGGGCAGAGATTCTTCAGAGGATAAGTCCCGTACATAGAGATGATTCTGCGCAGGCTTGTTCTTTTCATAGGGATCAGCCTGTTTACTTAGTGTATAAGCGACCAGCTCTCCCGAGTCAGAAAGCTCAACCTCTCCAACCTGCTCAATTTTTGTAAGCTCTTCTGGCGTTAATCCTTCTGATTGCTCCTGGCCAACAACCATAATTGGCATTAGCAGTGCAATCAGAATAAGGGATACCCACTGTAATCGATAAGACGTCATATGGCTAATATTTTTATTAATAGTCATTCTTGATCCGTATTTATTTACCAACTAAAATTACCATTTTTATACCTTTTACACTAATTACTACCATTCCTTACATTTTTCTATACCCTTCCAATTAAAAGATTAAACAAGTATTTAATTTAAGATGATACAATTCCCAGTATTGATGACTCTAATGAAATTAATATTTAACTAATCAGTTAGTTTGTTTATAAAAGTACTGAATTAGCATTTAAACCTTAATTTTATTATTTCTGCCATACCTAACTATTTAATTAAATTCTCAATATCGACGGCGCAAATGTTTATCGACATTTTGAATGTTAATCTTTTTGAAGTGGACAATACCCTATAAATCCGTTACTATCGAAACAGAGAAAGAAGAATATAGCTCTAACAATTAAGAAGAAATATCGGCCATACTAATGTGTTCATTTTGAATGAGTATGAACTCTGTGTTCTTAAAATTACTTCGTACTGATGGTTCAATAAACGATTTTATTAGAATAATAGTCGGCATGGTATTCTTAACAGAGGGGACACAGAAGTATCTCTATCCCGTTGCCAGAGGTTACGGACGTTTGTGAGTGTATGAGGATTCCCTGCACCGGAATTCTTGGCCGTTTGTCGGAGGATTTGAAGTGTTTGCCGAATTACTCATTCTTTTGGGCATTGCAACTCGATTGGGTGCTTTCACGATTTCTATTATTATGCTTGTAGCCATTATCATCACTAAAATACCGATCGCTTTCGGAGAAGGTTTTGGACGTTTTGCGCTTCACCAACTTAACTCTTATTGATTTTGGTCAATGTTTCACAACATGCGTACCGACTTTACCATGTTTCTGGGAAGTACCTTTTTGAAGATTGAAGGAAGTGGACGATGGTCGATAGATTGAAAAATTCAGAATCAAAAAGATAACAGGCATGAATGATAAATTCCTTTTATCCTGTACGGATCTGACTATTCGGTTCGGAGATGAGACCGTGCTTAATGAGTTCAGCTTTGATATCCCAAAAAACAAACATACAGTGCTTAGAGGTGAATCCGGATCAGGCAAAAGCACTTTGCTAAAGCTCTTACTGGGATTTCTGAAACTCACAGATGGCGCAATCAAGTACAACAACGGCAAGACAGCACATGAAATACGGCAGGATACCGCCTGGCTTCCCCAGGATTTAGATCTGGGTGACGGAACGGTTAAAGAGGTTATAAATTATCCCTTTCGGTTTTCCACTAATAATATGCAGCGTCCCGATCTACAGACCAGTCAATCAGTTTTATCAAAACTTGGGCTTCAAACAGGTACCATAACAAAAATGTTTAGAGACTTATCCACTGGTCAGCGCCAGCGAGTTGGACTTGCGGTCTGCCACCTGCTTAACAAACCGATTCTTTTGCTGGATGAACCCACTTCAGCCCTCGATAACGTCTCAAAACAACATGTTTTCGATCTATTGCTTGAACATACAAATAAAACGATTATTTCTACTTCCCATGATCCTTTCTGGATTGAACGCGCCGATAACGTTATACCTCTACCTCTGAACTAATGGATATCATAGATCTCTCCTGGACCCAACTTGCAATTGCCTTTGTCATCTTATTGCTGCCGGCTTGGATTCTCTGGAAATACCGTACCGGACTTAATAAAAAATTGCTTACTGCTTCCCTCCGAATGGTATTGCAGCTACTATTTGTGGGATATTATCTGGAATATCTTTTTGAGTATGACAATCCCTGGATTAATGCCGCTTGGATTATGATTATGGTTATTGTCGCAGATTTTGCAACTATCGATCGGAGCGGGCTAAAACGAAAAATGTCGCTACTGATCCCCATTTTTGCAGCCACCTTTTTGGGAATTATTGTGATCGACCTCTTCTTTTTAGAGGCCGTTATTCAGCTTCCAAAATTCTTGGCAGCACAGTATGCCATTCCTATTACAGGTATGGTTTTAGGCAACTGTCTTCGCAGCAACGTCATTGGTATTAACGCCTTTTACTACAGTCTTAGCAACCACAAGGAGCGCTACCAATTTTATCTTGCTTGCGGGGCCAGTCGTACCGAAGCACTGGAATCATTTATCAGCGAAGCTCTTAAAAAATCTGCAAATCCTACATTGGCTTCAATGGCAACAATTGGTCTTGTTTCTCTTCCGGGAATGATGACCGGTCAAATTCTGAGTGGTAGCTCTCCACTGATCGCTATTAAATATCAAATTATGATTATGGTAGCGATCTTCTCAGGAACCATCTTATCGGTATTTCTGAGTATTCGTCTTACAAATTTCTTTGTATTTGAGGATACCGATATGCTTGACGAATCCATCCTCAAGAAATAGCCCTGAAAGCATAAAACTAATTGGTTAGTTAACTGCTAAAATGCTCCTTGTATAAACATAAGCTCAATTTTTCATCCTACTCCATCACACAGAAAGCAAATAAAGCAATGGGTATTTACGAAGCTCGAAATATGTCAGCACAGTTAACAAATTGATCAGCATTTCCAACCATTACCAAGCGGTCATCGGGCTGTAGCTTAAAATCTCCGGATGGATTACCAATAGTTTGATCTCCTCGTTTAATAGCCAATACGGTAAGCTGATGCTTATTGCGGAGCTCGAGTTCTTCCAATGTTTTATGGGCGGCTTTCGAGCCTTTCCGAACGGCCACAGCACGTGTATGCAGCCCTTCCTCGTCCAATCCCTGAAGAACCATTAAATGAGCTTCCTGAATGCTGCCTCGAACAATACCGTAGTCGTGGGCGCGCAATTCCTTCACGTGTTCCTGAATTTCCTGCTGTGGAATCATATAGGCCCCCAGAACGTGAGAAAAAAGACGAACGGTTGTTTCCATCTCTTCGGGTACGACAATATCGGCACCGAGTTCTTCAAAACGTTCAATCTCTGTCAGGTAACGGGTACGAACCACAATTTGAAGAATTGGATTCAAAAGCCGTGCCTGCTGTACTATGCGGGGACTCGAGTCGGGATCATTAGTTGCTATTACGCAGAGTTTGGCTTTTTTGACAGAAGCTAGCTCCAAAATATGGCGCCGGCTAGCATCTCCGAAAATGGCCGGTATATCCTTTTTATGCATTTCTTCTACCGAGTCGGGATTCATTTCAATGACCACAAACGGAATGCCCGTATCGCGCATAACCTGCACCAAATGTCGGCCGGCCGGACCATATCCAATAATAATGACGTGATCTTCAAGTGCCGTTTTTTGGCTTTCATCCGTATTTTTTTTGTTTGCACTTCCTAAATGGCGAAGGGGTGTTTTCGCCAGAAACTTTCCTACTCCGGTACTCTGATGAATCATAAACGGGGTGCTGATCATCAGGAGTACCGCCACCGCAATAAACGTTTGGGTCCCCGGCTCTCCGAGTCCCGCGGGAGATATCCCTGCAGCGCGCCCCGCCCGTTCAAGTACAAATGAAAATTCTCCAATTTGAGCTAATGTAAATCCCGAAGCAGCTATAATGCGAATGGGATATTTTAACGTCATTAAGCTGACGGTGGAAATAACAAACTTCAGGAGAACCACGGCTACTGCAATACCGAGAATCTGTAAAGGGTTTTCGACCACATAAGTGAGATCCAGAAGCATACCCACCGAGACAAAGAAGACCGCATTAAAGATCGTCCGGAGAGGCAAAATTTCACTAATAGCCTGTTCGCTAAATTGACTTTCACTCACTACCAGTCCCGCTAAAAAGGCTCCCAGAGCCAAGCTTACGCCTACCATATTCGTGAGGGCTGCCGTGCCAAAACAGATAGCAACCACGCTTAATAAGAAAAGTTCTTGCCTTCGGGTTTTGGCAACGCGCTCCAGGATCCATGGAACTATACGCTGGGCCAACACCAATACTAAGGTAATGAGAATACCAGCCTTGAGGAGCACCCATCCAATTTCAGTAAATGATTGCGATTCCCCGGCCAGGATGGGTACAAACATAACCATGAGGATTATAATTAGATCCTGGAATATCAATACGGCCAATGAAAGCTGTCCCGAAGGGGTATCGGTTTTATCTTCATCGCTCAACAACCCCAAAATTATGGCTGTACTGCTCAGGGCTACGAGACATCCCGTATAAATAGCGGCATTCCAGCCGATCCCCCAAAAAGACAAAATAAAGGTGACCAGTACAACGGTAATGGTAACCTGCAGACCGCCTCCCAGAAAAATCGCTTTTTTGATACGCGATAATTTCTCCAGGCTGAATTCAATACCAATAGTAAATAGCAGCAATATGATTCCGATTTCTGCCAGCATATCTACCAGTTCCTGATCTTGTACTAATCCCAATGCATTGGGACCAATAACAACGCCGGCAATCAAAAAACCTACAATAGGGACAATCTTAAATCGATAGCAAAGGTAGGCTATAAAAACACTGACCGTAAAAAGGGCAACTAATTCCGTCAAAAAAGGGAGCGTTACTGCTAATACCATCAATTATTTTGCACTTTTAGGAAACGTTCACACTGGAGGTTAAGAAATAAAATACAAGTTTATAGTGCCACTTTAAGACTAAAATCATCCATCTATAACTAATTAGAATGATCAAAACTTTGTCTGAGAAAACGGAAAAGGAAAAAGATAAGGAATACAATTCAAAGCCCTAATTTCTCTCCTTGTTATATAATTGCCCAGACTTCAGTTTTTCTTCAAAATTATCCCTTATGTTATGTATTATGAAACTTTTGATCATTGAAGACAACGAGGATTTACTGGAAAACATTCGTACTTACTTGAAACGGGAAGGCTATATCTGTGAGGCTGCCCGTGATTACAGTGAAGCGTTCGATAAGGTCATGTCATACACTTACGATGTCGTGCTGATCGACATAATGATTCCCGGCGGTTCGGGTCTACAAGTTTTGAGGGAACTAAAATCGGTCAATCCTAAAACGGGTACCATTATTATATCAGCTAAAAATGCCCTTGATGATAAAATAGAAGGTTTGGAGCTTGGAGCCGATGACTACATAACCAAGCCCTTTCAGCTCCCGGAACTACATGCACGTATTAAAGCAGTAAACCGCAGGAATCAACGGGGCGGACAAGAAATCCTTAATGTTAATGAAATATCTATCAATACCGATACCATGGAGGTAACGGTGGACGGTACGCCCGTGGATCTTACACCCAAGGAATATGATCTGATGCTCTATTTCGCCTCCAATAAAAATCACGTATTGTCAAAACAAACCATTGCCGAACATCTTTGGGGCGATTATGTTGATCATCTTACAAACCTCGATTTTGTCTATCAGCACATTAAAAACCTGCGCAAAAAGCTGGAAGAGGCCGGGGCCAATAATTATATAAAGAGTGTTTATGGCATAGGGTACAAATTTAAGGTAAATAATCACGCATGAAGCTGATCACGAAATTTATACTGATCTATCTCTTTGTGACGGTCATTGTTTTAGGTATAGGGGGATATCTCTCGTATTTCATCATTAAAGGTGAACTGAACAATGAACTCAAATGGCGTTTTCTGGACCACATTGACCGGGTAACCTATCTTTTGGAGAGGGGGAAGGACTTTAATTCTAAAAAAGTAAACCATTCCGGAGACCGTAATCTTGAAATTAGGCCCTTATCTGTTCAACGAGAACCTGATATTATTGTAAAAGATACGATGGTGTGGCATGAGCGGCTCCAACAAATGGAACCGAATCTTAAAATGACGGCTTACCGCACAGTGGATGATACTACCTATTATATTTCTACCCATGGGGCCCTTGTAGAATCCGATGACATCACGGAAGCGGTTGTCCAGATTTTGCTCTGGATTTTAGGCATGCAGGTTATTGGTGCTATTGGTGTTGGATTTATTGTATCCAACCGGCTGTTCAAACCTTTCCGAAATACGCTTGATCAAATTAAGTCGTTTAATCTGCAGGATAAGGAACCCATTACTGCCCAGGAAACAAATGTAACGGAGTTTGATGACCTCAACCATTTTGTAGAAGAGATGACCCGCAAAGCCGTTGCTGACTATAAAAACCTCAAAGAATTTGCTGAAAACGCTTCTCATGAGCTTCAAACACCTTTATCTATTGTTAAAGGAAAGTTAGAACTCCTCACTGAAACCGATCTTAGTCCTGAGCAATATCAGTATGTGGAAGCGAGTCACCGCTCTATTAAAAAGCTTTCCCGCCTCAGTGAATCACTGGCGTTACTTACAAAAATTGAAAATCATGAGTTCACACAAAAAGATGAGGTTAATTTTACAAAACTCATCCAAGATAGCACCCAGGCTTTTGAAGAGTTTATAAAACTCAATGGATTAGAAGTTGAGGCCGATCTTAAGGAAGAAGTTACTCTGCAAATCCATTCGGTGTTAGCTGATATTTTATGGACCAATCTCTTCCAAAACGCAATAAAACATAATATAGAAGATGGTCGAATCAAGATTGAGCTTACGGAAGACTTTCTAAGAATTTCTAATACCGGTCGTCCCCTTGATGATGATCCGCATATACTATTCGAACGTTTCAAAAAAGCCGATCACAGTAATGAATCTATTGGACTGGGCTTAGCTATTATAAAGCAGATTGCTGAGCAAAATGACTATTCTATCTCTTATGATTATAAAGATAAATGGCATACCATTACCATTGAATTTTAAGAGCTGTAAAAAGACCCTATGACGGATGTAAATTCTTGTTAGAAAAAGCATCATTTATCTCTTCTTCAAATTTCCTTCAGCTTTAATACAACCTTTGCATAAGATGGTCCCTTAAGTTAAGTGCAAAGCAACAAAGTAATCCCAAACTATTTATTAAATATTAAAGATGAAGAAGTTAATATCATTATTTGTTTTCACATTCTTGATAACCTCTCTTGCCATCGGACAATCCGATGAAGGCATTATTACCGGAGAAGTTTATGACCAACAGGAAGATCCTGTGCCTTCCGCTTCTGTATCGGTTTATGATTCTACCGAAACCAATGTGGTAACGGGAACTCCCACAGATTCTACAGGTGCATTTAGTGTAGATGTAGATCCGGGTACCTACATATTAAAAATTACTTTTTTGTCCCTATCTCCACACACCCAAAGGGTAGAAATAAACGCCGGGGAAACGGAAGATATAGGAAGCGTAACTCTAACGTCCACTTCCCAGAAAATGGATGAGGTTGTAGTGCGTGGCGAAAGCTCCCAGATGGAAATGAGTTTTGATCGCCGCGTTTTTAATGTCGGACGTGATATTACCAGTCTGGGCGGTTCAGCTGTAAATGTGCTTGACAATGTACCCTCTATCGCTACTGATATAGAAGGAAATATAAGTCTTCGGGGAAATGAGTCTGTACGAATACTTATCAATGGCAAGCCCTCTAGTATGGTTGGTAGTGGCAACGTGGATGCCCTGCGAAGCATTCCCGCCACAATGATTAAAAGTGTTGAAATTATCACGAATCCTTCTTCAAAATATGCCGCGGAAGGTTCCGGAGGTATTATCAATATTATTCTTACAGATAATCGAGAACTCGGACTTAATGGTAGTGCCAACGTAGGCACCGGGTATCCAGAAGAATATGAGGGTTCAATAAATTTAAATTACCGTACTCCTAATGTTAATTGGTTTGCTGATATTGGTGGAGATTACCGATCTGAACCGGAGTCCGGAAACTCTTTTCAACGATTCTCAGGTCCGGACACTACTTATATGTATCGTGAACGAACGGATGCCAGCGAATCAGAAATTGATGGTGACTTTCGCTTTGGGGCGGACTTTTACCTCTCCGATAATGAGATTTTAACCGCCAGTAGCTATATTAGTCTTGAGGAAGAAACCAATAATGAAGATATCTTTTATACCGATTTAGAATATTCCCAAGGTGCACGCGACGGTAATGTACTTGGACGTATTAATCGAGACACGGAGGAAGAAGCAAATGAAAGTAATTTTGATTTTAATCTCGATTATGAAAACGAAATTGATGGCAATGATGACCATAAGTTAGTAGCTGATGCCAGCTTTGACATTAGCCGTGAAAACGCTCAAACGAATATTGAAGAAATCACACAAGAAGGCTCAGGTGACCTTCTCGAACAACGAAGTAAAGACACAGAAGAGGAAATGGATTTCCGGTTTAATGCCGAGTATGAACGTCCCCTGGGGGAAGAGGGAAAACTGGAAGCCGGTCTTCGCAGCGATACTGAATGGATGGATACCGGTTATAATGCCGAAACTCTTGTTGATGGTACTTGGGAAACAGAACCAGCTTATACTCAAAACTTCCTCTATCGCGAAAATGTAAATGCGGCCTTTCTCATTCTGGGCGGAGAATTTGGGGACTTTTCCGGACAGGTTGGCTTGCGCGCTGAAAACACAAATATCCGAACCGAAATTAAAGAAACCGGTGATGTAAATAACCAAAATTATATTGGGCTGTTCCCTAGTGCCTTCTTAAACTATTCATTTAATGATCAGCAATCGGTACAATTGAGCTATAGTCGCAGATTGCAACGGCCGTGGTCCCGCTCCTTACTTCCGGGTATAGATTTCGATGATAACCGCAGCCAGTTTACCGGGAATCCGAGCCTTACTCCAGAATACAGTAATTCATATGAAGCTGGATACCTGCATTACTGGGAAAGTGGCTCACTTCTTACTAGCTTTTATTATCGATATCGCACGGACGTGATTGAAGATATAACGGAGCAAAGAGATGGGGTACAATTCCGGTTCCCAATTAACTTTGCCAATGAAGAAGCGTGGGGCGTTGAGTTTTCAGCAGACCAAGAAATTGCAGATCGATTGACCTTAACTGGAAATGCCAATCTTTTCCAATCAAATACAAATGGAAGCTATCGTGAGGGCACCGCTGAAGAAATAATATTAAGCAGCGAATCGGGAAATTTTCAGGCTCGCATGCGTCTCCGGTGGGAAATTGTAGACGGCTTAAATTATCAGGCTTCTATGCGATATCGAGGTCCAAGCAACACGCCACAGGGAACTCGCAATGGTATGACCATGATGGATAGCGGTATTTCCTATGATATACTTGAAGAAAAAGCAAAAATCACCTTCAATGTAAGAGATGTCTTTAATGCCCAGAACTTTAATAATACGGTAACTACGGACGGAAATCCCAATACCGACTTCTATTCTCAGCGCGAATTCAGCTGGTCTACTCGTACCTTCTCACTTAACTTCCAGTATTTCTTTGGAAATACAGAAAGTCGCAGAGGTGGAGGCGGTGGGCCCGGTGGACCAGGTGGTCGCGACTAAATAGACATGTAAAATCCAGCCATCATTAATCTTTTTCTCTGACAGGCAGCTTACACAAGCTGCCTGTCCTATTTAGGATTGGGACCTCGTTATCCCAATTATAATTCTCATCCAGCAAACCGGGTAGACGTCCTCCCTTTGAACGGCAATTCCACTTTAAAGAGCGAACCGGAGAGCGGCCATTGGTCTATGTCGTCTGCAGACATATATTCCCGTCCCGTAGTTATATAAAGCTCATTAAAGTCCGCCCCTCCGAAAGTACAGGAGGTTACCTGAGGTACCGGCAGATGAACCTCAAAAAGTGTTTCACCACTGCCGGGATCGATCCTGACCACTTTCCCGCCATTATACAAGGCCACCCACAGGGCGCCCTCCCGGTCAATGGTCATTCCATCCGGGAAGCCCTCTTCCTCATCAAATTTTTTAACGACCAGCGGATTTGTAATCTCCCCTGACTTGTCATCATAATCAAATGCCTGCAATTTTCGGGTAGGTGTATCAATAAACAAGAATTTATCTCCCTTTCGGTTCCAGGCCATACCGTTGGGTATCGTCAGCTCACGAAGTTTTACCTCAGTATCCAAATTCTGGTCCAAACAGTACAGGCTGCCCGCTCCTTCTTCGAGATCATAGGACAGGGTCCCCGCCCAAAACCGACCGGAAGGGTCACACTTTCCATCATTAAAGCGACTATCGGGTGATTGAAATTTGGATTCCGTAATACTAGTAACCTTTCGTTGCTCAGGATCAAAAAAAGCAAACCCAGATTGCCGGGCCATTACCAATCCGCCCTCTTCCCGAAGGGCCACACAGCCCAGATGCTCACCGATATCAAATATTTCGTTATTCTTGTTATACGGATCGTACCGGAACAGTTTTCCGGATAAAATATCAACCCAGTACAACCTGGACTCCTGTTCATCCCAAACAGGTCCTTCACCAAGAGTAGCCCCATACGCAAAATCAACCGTGGCCTTCATTACAGATATCATTATTACTCACTCTTTTTACTTCCTCCAATTTTAATGCCCATTCCTCCGTCAATACGGATAGGCTGGCCATTAATAAAAGAGCCCTTCTCACTGGCAATAAATGCCACAAGTTCTCCAATATCATCCGGCTGTGCCATCCGCTCCACGAGATGCAAATCAATTGTTTCCTGGCGTACCCGGTCGGGGTCAGCTGACTGCTGGAAAGCCGCCCGGTTCAATGGGGTGTCTACGCCCCCCGGACAAATGGCCACGCTGCGAATCTCAGGAGCATAATCAACGGCAATGCTGCGGGTTAATCCTATTAACGCCGATTTCGAGGTCACGTAGGGCGCTACATTCTGCTGGGTTACAAATGCCTGTACGCTGGACATATTAATCACAATCCCTGCACCTGCTTCTATCATATGGGGAATTGCATGTTTCGCGCATAAGAATGCCCCTTTGAGATTGATATCTAATATACGATCCCAGTCTTCTTCCAAAGTATCCGTTACCTTAGAATATTGAAGAATGCCTGCGTTATTGACCAGTACATCCACACCCCCAAATGCAGCGACCGCTTGTTCTATAGCCTCTTCAACCTCGGCTTCCCGCGAAACGTCACACTTTATAAATTGTGCCCGGTCTCCAAGCAATTCGCAAAATGTTTCTCCAGCCGACTCATCTACATCCAAAACAACCACGTTCCCGTGTTCACGGTGGAATACTTCAGCACATCCGGCACCGATGCCCTTGGCACCTCCGGTTACAATAATGGTTTTATCTTCAAAAGACATCCCTTCTATTTATCAGTTTTAAAATTAAACTACTTTTGTACATGATCTTAGCCTATTCTTATAGCTATTTCCTTCCTGCAAGCCTGTTGCTCATAGAAAAGTAATTATAAATACCCCTACAACCTTAAACAAATGGCCATATATGCAGATCAAACATTTCAACCGGTATCTTATTTTTCTTTAAGATGCTTCCAATCGTTTTGCTCATCAAACAATTGCTCATTTACAATCTTCATGATGTAACAGGAATTTACTATTCCCCCACAATAGGAAGGTTCCTGGGCAAGGGTCAGACCATCAATATTGGGAAGTATATGTTTAAATACCGGGTGACCATAATCCACAACGGATTTAATTTCTTCTTCGGAATAAGGCTCAAACGTTCCCGGATAAAACACATTTCCTTTGCCGTGGATAAAATAATCCAGATCTATATCCAGAAATATATTCTGGTCATTGCGACTGCATACAAAATCTTCAAACCGATTGTACTCTCTGAATTCAAAGATGGTATGATTATTTCCCCCGGCATCGGAAAACGACTCCTGCATTTCCCCGGCAGAATTTTTGAGCAGAATGATATCTCCAATAAGGTTAAGCCAGGCAGCGCAGAGAATATGTCCGTCGTTTGTCTGCTCAAACTGTGCCCAGACATAGTTAGAGATATCCGAGAGATTAGCATCCTTCAACTTCATTAATCTTTTTTTCTGATCATCCGGTGGCGGGGCTAAATCGCGGTGCCAGTCAATAGTAACTAATGTCGGGGCCGGTTGCTCAAGCCAGTTTCTTTTTTCCAGTTCTCGCTTCCATTTCATCCAAAAAAAGAAGGCGAAGCGATGCTCCATAATCACTGCCTTCTCTATCGCACGATCATGTCTGCCTGGATGAGCAATGACTTCGCGAAAGGTGCCAGGAGGATCGCATTTTAATGGTTCCTTGTTATCAAACATACGCTTAGACAATTGTACCTATTAGTGCTAAACTCAATGTTGCTGCCTTAAAGTAGAAAGAATACGGAGAATCTCAATCTTATTGCCTTATTTGATTTTACAGATTCCCGATCCAACTCTACCTGTTTGTGCTTTTCCTTCAAAGCAACATCGGTAAGTTTACAAACTGCTGACAAATAAATTTTCAAAGATTTTTCCTTATCCCGGCAAACGCGATAGATGTGGTGAAGTTCATAGCGTAACTTTTCCCAGTGAACAGAATCTTCCAGTGCGTGTTTTTGGATATACCGCACCAACTTCCTCTCAAATGTAGTACGATAACAACTCCTTTTTTGCGTTGTCCTAAATATGGTTTTGATATCTCTTATCAGTTTTCGATCCATTGGATGATAATATAGGAAGCTATACTGCTACCGTATTGTCATCCCTCAAAAAATTTCGAACGTTTACAAGAACACCGCTACTGCAATCGTTCCTTCCATTTCGTATGGAAAAACTTTCCACGGGGCTGGTCTGTTCGTTCATACTGATGGGCCCCAAAATAATCACGCTGAGCCTGAATCAAATTTGCCGGCAGGCGTTCTGACCGCAAGCTATCAAAATGTGCTAGTGCTGCAGCAGTTACCGGTACCGCCAATCCGGATTCAACAGCGTGTGCCGCTATTAGACGCCAATTTTCATGAACAGAATTGGTCATCTCTTTTAAGAGAGGAGCCAGCAACAAATGTTGCAACTCCGGCTTTTCCCGAAAAGAGGCTGCAATGGGTTTTAACAACGCAGACCGGATAATACATCCGCCACTCCAGGTATCGGCAACTTCGGCAAACGGAATTTCCCATCCGTATTCCTGTTTAGCTGCTCTTAACAGCCAAAAACCTTCCGAAAAAGCAATTAGCTGTCCACCAAGCAACGCTTCGCGAAGCTGATCTAATGATTCTTTTTTAAGTAAAGGAATCGTATTGACCTCAAATTCCTCCGAAGCCTTAATCCGCAGATCTTTAAAACTGGACATTGTCCGTGCAAAGACGGCTTCTGTAATCATCGGCAACGGTACTCCCAATTCCAGGGCCGTAAGCGCAGTCCATCGACCCGTTCCTTTTTGACCCGCCTTATCAAGAATATGATCAATGATATAGGTTCGATCATCTTCCGGATCTTTCACCCTGAAAATATCAGCTGTTATTTCGAGTAGATAGCTGCTTAACAGATCACTATTCCATGAGCTAAACGTTTGGGCGATATCAGCATTATCCATCTGCATTCCGAGGCGCATAATCTCATAACATTCGGCAATCATCTGCATAATGGCGTATTCAATACCGTTATGAACCATCTTTACAAAATGCCCTGCACCCGCCGACCCCATCCACGAGCAGCAGGCATCACCATCCGGAGAGGTAGCCGCAATGGATTCAAATAAGGGCTTGATTTCTGGCCATGCCTTTTCACTCCCCCCGGGCATTAAAGAAGGTCCATTTCGTGCCCCTTCTTCCCCGCCAGAAACGCCTGTCCCCACATAATAAATATTCTGATTCTCCAGCATATCTGACCGTCGGTTCGTATCAGCATGGTGGCTGTTCCCTCCGTCAATAAGAATATCCCCTTCATCCAAGAGAGGTCTGAGCTGATCAATAACGGAATCCACCGGGGCACCAGCTTTTACCATTATCAGTATTTTTCGGGGTGGCTTTATAGATTGAACAAAGTCCTCAACTTCCTCAAATCCCTGAATGGCTGTTTTGGAAGCGGGGCCATTCATAAACTCTTTAACCAAGTTATCTTCACCGGGCAGTTTACGATTAAACGCAGATACCCTAAATTCATTATCATTAAAATTGAGGGCCAGATTTTGCCCCATAACACCAAGCCCATAAATACCAATATCCGATTTCTTCATTGATCTGTTGCTATTCAAAAGTATTAATCCTTATCACTGTCCCTATAAATTATAACAAGCTAAATATTACGATACCGGAAATATTTACAAAGTCAATAATCGCAATAGAAAACATTAGTTATTTTTTTTCTTCAAGTCTTTCCATAATGGTTAAAACAATTTCTTCTGGAGATGGCTCAACAGAAACGGTAAGAGCCTCATTCGGTTCCTCTAGCGCATCAAACTGAGACTGCAACAATTCCGGTGGCATATAATGTCCACTCCGTTCCGCCAATCGATCTGCAATGAGGGAAGGAGATCCTTTCAAGTAAATAAATTGGGTATCAGTTTTAGAGCTAAGTATCTTCCGGTACGATTTTTTCAAGGCTGAGCAGGCCAGGATTGCTCCTCCGTTCTGCTCCCATTTAATCATATTATTGGCCAGCGATTCCAGCCAAGGACGCCGATCGTCGTCATTTAATGGTTCTCCCGACTTCATTTTTTGGACATTAGCCGGGGGATGAAAGTCATCGCCATCGTAAAAGGGAATATCCAAGCTTTTCGATAATTTGTTACCAATTAACGTTTTACCAGCACCGGAGACGCCCATAAGTATATAAATCATAGTTAATATTCTGCTCGCAAGTTAATGCTCATTATTTAAATATTTCTAATTTTTTATCACAAATAAGTTGGTTATCTAATGTTGATAAGGGAGCCAAATAGATTTACCATGCTCCGAAACCAATTGGGCTCAACATATAATATATGATACCATCGAGGGTTAAAACGTCAATTTTTCGGGCTACCATCCTTTAGATCAAAATTAAAATACTACCTGTATAATATTACGGGTATAATTTGCAGGGATGCCATAAACTTAAGGAAATATCCGAATATTTTGAGCTCATTTTGTTTCATACCACGTATACCATACTAATGAAGAGAGTCAAATACTCTCCTTCGAATTTCACAATGTAATTAAAAAGAACGTACACCTTATTATGAATACAACTACTAAGAGAGAACGAAGACAGAATATCTTAAAGAAACTGTTGTTAGTTGCATTGCCACTGGCATTAGTTTTGGGAACTATGGCTGGCTGTGAAGGTCCGCAGGGACCAGATGGAGCACAAGGTCCACAGGGACCTATTGGTCCTGAGGGACCGGTAGGACCCGCTGGTGAAGATGGTAGCGTAATCCATGCCGGGTCCGGTGCACCCTCAGCAGATACCGGAGTAAATGGCGATTACTACCTGAACCAGGATACTGGGGAGCTATATGGTCCAAAAAACGATGATGGATGGGGTACCCCTATCAGCCTGCAGGGGCAAGACGGTGTTGACGGACAAGATGGTGCTGACGGCGAAGACGGCAGCCAAATACATTCTGGAACTAGCTCCCCCGATGCTTCACTGGGTATTGTAGGGGATTACTACTTAGATAAAAGCAACTTCGACTTCTACGGACCCAAAACCAATAGTGGTTGGGGAACGCCAATAAACCTGAAAGGTACCGCTAATGTTATCTATTCTTCTTGGACTACCTTGGATTCTGCCGTTCGAGATACCACTATCGACGGAAGTGACATGCAAGTGGGCCATATTGATGCTCCACAGATCTCCCAGGAAATCATAGATCAAGGCGTGGTTAATGTCTACATGGAATATTCCAGCGACATATACCCTCTTCCCTACACTGGTTATGCAGGAGGAGCTACAAATACTATGGATTTCCTTCCACGACTGAACAGGCTATTTATTACTCGCTTCACACACGATAACAGCGCTAGTGTCGGTTTTGCCAGTTCTTTGGAATATCGCTATGTCCTTATCCCCGGCGGGGTAGCGGCAAAAAGCAAGATATCTAAGGATCAGATTAAAAAGATGTCATATGCAGAAGTTAAAAAACGCTTCGGCATTCGAGATTAAAATCCATCCCTAACTTACTTGGTTATATACAATATACGAGCCCTGTCAATTTCGGCAGGGCTTTTTTATTTGGAATGTTATATATACAAACCAAATCTGGTGACAATATAAATTCAAAAAGAAGTTACTTTATCTTATCTTTTCGTAAACTTAATAAAGTACCTGCTATGAGTTCTGTGGTTGATTCTTACAAATTAGGCCCCATCGAAGTTACGATTACCGAAGCTGAGCATCCTAACAAGCTTAAGGTTGATTGCAACGATAGTAAATACCATTCGCAATTTACTGTACGCAAATACGAGTATAAAAACTACAAACGCCACATGAACCAACGCATCAGGAATGCTTTTGAGGAGCAATATAATAACGAAGAGGAGTAAGCAATGTTCAAAAGTTTGATTCTCTTCTTTAGCACTCCATCTTTAATCAAAAAGATACTGCCCGGTTTTCTCCATATGCATTAAACGCTTAACCCGGTCTTCCGTATCCGGATGGGTAGAAAACAGACTCATAAAACGTCCGCCATTAAAGGGATTTACAGGAAACATATGAGAAGTTGAGCGCATAGCCGATTCCGAAACCCTCATGGGGACTTCCTCAGCCGCTTTTTGAATACGCTGCAGTGCAGAAGCTAGATGGTGGGGCGCGCCGGATATTTCTGCTCCTTCGCGATCAGCCTCGTATTCCCGTGTCCTGCTGATAGCGGACTGTAACATCATAGCCGCAATGGGAGCGGTAATAAGTACAATAAGCGCTACCAATGGATTTGCCCCGCGGTCATTACCTCCCATCGGAATAAAATAGGCAAATTGCGCCAGCATACTCAGAGCACTAACTACCGTTGTCACAATCGTTTGAGTAAGAATATCCCGATTTTTGATATGCGCTAACTCATGAGCCGTAACACCACGAAGCTCATCCTTATCCAGAGCTTGCAGGATACCTTCGGTGAAGGCCACTGCCGCATTTTCAGGATTGCGTCCCGTTGCAAAAGCATTGGGCTGCTGCTGGGGAATAATATATAGCTTTGGCATTGGTATTTCCGCCCGCCGGGTTAATTCCTCAACCATCCCGTACAACTCCGGATGCGATTGCTGGTCTACCGGCTGTGCATCGTACATGCGCAACACCATTTTATCGGACTTCCAATAGCTAAAGAAGTTCATTCCCATCGCAAAAACAAAGGCTATTATAAGTCCTGTTGAACCACCTAAAACCTGGCCCACCAGCATAAACAAAACTGCGGCAAGGGTCATTAAAAATACCGTGCGTAATCCGTTTCTATTCATAACTTCTTCCTTTTCTATTTTTATAGCTATTATACGTATGAGAGAACCTGATGTTTCTCTTTCCGATATAAATATGCTATCACAACCGTATTTATAACGTAAAATCAATTCTTTTTAGTTCTTATTTCCGACCAATTATTTCTAGAACCAATAATTATAATTTTGCGTCTGTTTTCGGGAGTCGTATATTCATATCCATTTATTTTCTATTCAGCAAACTGTTATAGTTTCTATGGAGAAACGCATTAGAGAACTCGAAAAACAGTCCCGGCGACTGGAAATTTCTGACCGGCAGCGATCTACAATGTTGGAAAAAGCCGGCAGATATGGAGAAGAATTTATAAGTGAGATATCCGAGAAACCCGCCTTTGAGAGCTTCAATAGTACTGAAAGCAAGCTGCACAAACTTTCTTTTGAGGAGGGAGGAAAATCCTTTAAAAAACTGCTGAACGTACTCAATTCAGAAGTTGACAGTAAAGGGCTAAATCCTGCTTCGGGTAAACATGGCGGGTATATTCCTGGGGGCGGAATATACCCCTCTGCTATTGCCGACTTCCTGGCAGCCATTACCAACAGATATGCCGGCGTCTTTTTCTCATCCCCCGGAGCTGTACAGATAGAAAATAAATGCATCCGCTGGATGTGCGACCTCGTTGGCTATCCTGATACAGCGGCCGGAAACCTGACTTCCGGAGGATCCATCGCTAATCTTATTGGAATGGTTGCCGCCCGGGATGATTCCGGTATTCAAGCGAAAGATTTTGAAAGAGCAGTGATTTATACTACCCACCAGGTTCATCACTGCGTAATCAAGGCTATAAAATTTGCAGGTCTCAGGGAAGCTAAAATACGAAAAGTTGAGATGGATGACCGATTTCGAATGAAACCGCAAGCACTATCCCGACAGATCGCAAATGATAAAAAAGATGGACTCATTCCACTGATGATATTTGCATCAGCGGGTACCACCGACCTGGGAGCCGTCGACCCGATGGATGAGATTGCGGGTATCGCCCAAAACCATAATCTCTGGTTCCATGTAGACGCTGCCTACGGCGGATTTTTTCTACTTACTGAACATGGAACAAAAGTAATGAAGGGGATTGAACAATCCGATTCGGTAACAATTGATCCTCATAAAGGACTCTTTTTACCCTATGGAACAGGGGCTGTACTCGTTAAAGACGGGAAGAAGCTTTTCAAATCCCAGCATATGATGGCAAACTACATGCAGGATACCCTGAAAGCGACCGAAGAGTGGTCGCCGGCCGACCTGTCTCCGGAGCTTTCCAAACATTTTCGCGGCTTGCGCATGTGGCTTCCGCTTCAACTACTGGGTATAGCTCCTTTTCGGGCTGCGCTGGACGAGAAGCTATTGCTTACCCGTTACTTCTACCAGGAAATACAGAAAATAGAGGGTATCGAGGTAGGACCGGAACCAGAACTTTCCATACTATTCTTCCGATACATTCCCGACTCCGGCGCTGCCAATGAGTTTAACAAAGACTTGGTGGATTATATCCACCGCGACGGTCGTGTCTTTTTATCGTCTACCCACATCAACGGGAAGGTATACCTGCGACTAGCCGTGCTCCATTTTCGCACTCATCTCGAGGAAATTGACCTGATTCTTTCCGTCATTCGCGAAGGCATTACTGAAATTGCCTCTGAGCACTAGTTTTTAAGACGTCAGCCAGTTTAAAACAGTATCTAAAACAATTCCTTTCCGATCTGTAGCACTTCGGACTAGACCAGGCTTATTGGGTAACATCGCATTATGTACAGGGAACGCGAGTGTTGGATAATAACACAGCGAAAAAATATTAAGAAGCAGCTGTTCCGGCTCTACTGAAGTAATCAAATAGTCTGAGGCTGCTTCCTCAATTTGACTTTTCAGTACATCACTGTCCAGGGAAACTTGCTCTTTAAAAAGTGGAATGAGCCAATCCGGGTTACGTCGGCTTTCTGTAATAATGAACCCCAAAGCCTCGGAATGGTCATCGGCCCTTTGCAGGCAAAAATCGATAAATTGCTCAATTTTTTTAAAAATAGGGATATCTTCTTCCAGCTTTTCTGATAAACCATCAAACACGGTAACTACAGACTGAGCGTATACATGTTCAAACAGCTCTTTCTTGGTATTAAAATAATAGTGAATCATTGCCTGAGATACTCCTATATGATCGGAAATATTTTTCATGCGGGCCCCCTCGTATCCCCGGGCTAAAAATTCTGTCCTAGCAGCGTTAATAATCTCTGATCGGCTTCCCGACTTGCTTTCCGGCATAATATTAATTAGTTAGTTAATAATAATCAGCTCCAGTTAATATAGATTATACAAGAGAACTAAACAAAACTAATTGATTAATTAATATTGACTGTACTAATTATTGAAAGCATTCAAAGAAATGCGGCAAGTTGCTTAATTACTATTGAATTAAGATTATTCCTGCACCGCTATTGCTTCCGAAGTCCTTTTTGATATCTTATTAATAGTATGAAACAAACGCTGATCATAACACTCCTTTTTTCTATAACCACTATTGCCAGTGGCCAGCAGGATACCCCTGCCGTTAACAATGAAGCAACTTCCGCGCCTACCATCATGATGATTGCTGTGGATGGTTCTATCTCTCCGACCACTACGAACTATATAAACCGTGCTATTGCAAAAGCCCGGGAACAGCAGGCCGAAGCGCTTATTATTCAGTTGGATACGCCCGGCGGATTGCTGGAATCAACCAAGAATATTGTTCAGGTATTTCTGGACTCCGATAATCTTCCAATTATTGTCTATGTAGCGCCTGAAGGCGGGCGAGCGGCCAGTGCCGGTACATTCATTACCATGGCTGCCCATATCGCTGCCATGGCCCCAGCTACGACCATTGGGGCGGCATCTCCTGTACAGATGGGAGGTGGACAGCAAGATTCGGTAATGCAGAAGAAAATATTTAACTATTCAGAAAGCTTTATTGAAAGTGTGGCAAACCGGCGTGACCGGAACGCCGAGTGGGCAAAGTCCGCTGTACGTGACGGCGAATCCATTACCGCTGAGGAAGCCCTCAAACTCAATGTTATTGATTTTATCTCCAATGATCGGGATGAGCTGCTCAAACAGATTGATGGACGAGTTGTGAATGGGGATACTCTACAAACCCGAAACGCTACCATTGAAGAAATTCCTACTAATTTAGCCGAAAATCTCCTGAGCTTCATTATGCGTCCTGAAGTGATGCTCATTCTCACTATGATTGCCATTTACGGTATCATTGGAGAGGTTACGAATCCCGGTGCCATCGTCCCGGGCGTGGCAGGCGTTATCGCACTGATACTGGTACTTTATGCCTCGGCTTCCATGCCGATTAATATCGCAGGGTTTGCACTCATTGGTTTAGCGATTGTTCTTTTTGTTGCCGAAGCGTTTACTCCGGCCTTTGGTATTCTCATTGGGGGTGGGGCAGTTGCATTTTTTCTTGGGGCGCTCATGCTATTCCAGGATTTGCCTCAATCGATGGAACTTTCCTGGGCATGGCTCGTCCCGGCCACCGTATTAACAACCCTGTTTTTTGTCTGGATTGTCACCGAGGGAATCCGCATACAGTTTTCCAATAACGTCACCGGAAAAGAGTCAATGGTTGGGCGTAAGGGGGAGATCATCGAATCTATTAAGGATGGAAAAGGACGAATTTTTGTTAACGGGGAATACTGGAATGCAGTAAGCGATGAAGAAATTAAGGAAGGAGAAGTTTGCGAAATCGTTGAGATTGAAGGCCTTACGGCCAAGGTAAAGCGCAGCACATAATCAACACCAATAAAGTTTACATACTATCATGGAAAATGGAGATCAATTTATCAATTCTCTTACATGGATTATCACCATCGCTGTTCTGGCAGCTATTCTTCTGCCTCAGATGTTCAAAATTTTGAGGGAATATGAACGGGCCGTTGTTTTTCGGTTGGGTAAATACCAGGGCACAAAAGGACCGGGACTTATTGTCCTTATTCCCTTTATCGATAAGATAGAACGAGTGGATCTTAGGGTTCTTACCATTAATGTGGACCGGCAGGAAGTTATCACCAAAGATAATGTTACGGTACACGTAGATGCAATTACGTTCTTTCGTGTTATTGATGCCGAGGATGCCGTTATACAGGTAGAACAATACATTCACGCAACGTCGATGCTCGCTCAAACTACCCTGCGTAGTATAGTGGGACAGGTTGAACTGGATGAATTGCTGGCGGAACGTGAAAAGGTCAATAAAAATATTCAAGAAATTATTGACCGTCAGACAGATCCCTGGGGTATCAAGGTGGTCTCGGTAGAAGTCCGCGATGTAGTCTTACCTGAAAATATGAAACGTGCGATGGCCCGACAGGCTGAAACCGAGCGCGAACGTAGAGCGAAAGTGATTAACGCCGAAGGTGAGTTCCAGGCCGCTGAGCGTCTCGTTGAAGCTGCTACTATGATGAAAGAAGCTCCGATGGCCCTGCAACTCCGTTTCCTGCAAACAATGACCGATATCAGTGAAGAGAATGCAACCTTCGCATTTATCCCGCTGCCTATGGAGATGCTCGAAGTCTTTAAAAATATGTCTGGCGTACAGCTGCCTCCGGAAGTCGACGGAAATGATGGAGACAGCTCTGACAATGAATCTTAATAACTAAAGTAGTTTAACTCTACTTTATCTGATATAAATATAAACTTATGGGAAAAGAACGGAATATTCGCTGGGGGATTTTAAGCACCGCTAAAATTGGAGTTGAAAAAGTTATTCCCGCTATGCAGCAGGCCGATAACTGTGAAATTGTGGCTATTTCATCTCGAAGCGTCAAACGGGCAAAAGAAGCAGCCGATAAATTGGGAATCGGACAAGCTGTGGGATCGTACGAAGAATTGCTGGATCTCCCTGACATTGATGCTGTTTATAATCCGCTCCCTAATCACCTGCACGTTCCTTGGTCCATAAAAGCCTTACGGGCGGGTAAGCATGTGCTTTGCGAAAAACCCATAGGGCTGTCCTATAAAGAAGCGGAAACGCTCCTGGCCGAAGCCGAGAGGCATCAAGAACTAAAAATAATGGAAGCCTTTATGTACCGGCATCATCCCCGGTGGATCAAAGTTAAGGAGCTGATACAAAAGGAGGCTATTGGCAAACTGCAAACCGTACAATCCTTCTTTTCCTATTACAATGTTGATCCTGAAAATATTCGCAATATATCCGATATTGGAGGTGGAAGTCTGATGGATATTGGTTGTTACTGTATTTCCGTTCCCCGGTTTTTATTTGATGAAGAACCCAAGTCGGTCATAGGGAGTCTGGAAGAAGATCCAAACCTCAATATAGATCGGCTGTCGTCGGGAATACTGAACTTCCCCAGCGGTTCTGCCACGTTTACAAGCGGTACCCAGCTGGCTCCTCATCAAAAAGTAAAAATATTTGGGAGCAAGGGAATGATTGAGCTCTCCATGCCTTTTAATGCCCCCACTGATGAACCGACCTATATTCATATACAGATCGAAGGCAAAGATCATACTACAGAAATCGCTCCCTGTAATCAGTTTACCGCTCAGGGAGAACGATTCTCACAAGCCATTATTGAGGACCGTCCCGTTCCAACTCCTTTCGAGGATGCTTTGAAAAACATGCAAGTTATCGATGCCATTATCGAGAGCAGCATAAGTAATGCAAAAATTACCATGACTAATCTTTAAGCACTAAGTAAGCAACCTGATATAGAGAACAAAAACATCTTTTTATCGTTAATTAGGATATTCTATAGTTAACTAATTGATTAGTTTATTTACTATTCGTTAAATCTGTCCTCGCTCTAACAGTGGATAACCTATCCCCTTCAAGATTCCTTCAGGATTATCACATATCATATCTGCTAACAACTTATTACAACTATAAACGAACGTTTTCTCCTAAGGTTTCTATTTTCTAATACTATATGCAGTTGAGCAATCATTAATTCTACACTTGCAAAATGAAAAAGCTTTTGATCAATTTTTTTAAACCAATCACAATTCTATTCGCGGTTACTCTACTTGTTACAGGCTGCTCGGGAGAAAATACAGAAAGTTCAGGAGGAGATGCAGGTGAAACAGCCTCTGTAACCCCTGCTGTTGAAGCGGTAAAGGCGCGGTATGGGTCCCTTCCCCTTTCAGAACGATTAAGCGGAACCGTTGTAGCGGACAACCAAGTCGTTTTGTATCCGGAAATTTCCGGGCGTATTACACAGGTCCACGTCCGTACGGGTGATAACGTACAAAAGGGTGATCCTCTTGTATCGCTTGAGGATAAACAGTACCAGGAACAAGTAGAGCAGGCCCGGGCCAACCTTAAGATTAACCAAGCCCAATTAAAGCAGGCCCAAGCCCAATACCGCGAGCTTGAATCTGAATACCGTAGAACGCGGCAGCTTAGTGAAAAGGAACTCTCCAGTGATCTCGAAATGGAACGCATGGAGGCTCAGATGGAATCCGCAGAAGCAGATGTAGAACTTGCAGAAGCCCAGGTTGAACAGGCGCAGTCTACTTTGGAAGAACGTCAGGAAATGCTGTCACAGACTGTTGTGAGAGCCCCCATTACCGGAACTGTGGGTCAACGCAATGCAGAAATGGGGATGCAGGTTGGCTCCAATACACAATTGTTTACGATTGGAGACTTAGACAATCTCCGAGTTGAGGTAGTACTAACCGACAATATGCTCAACGACATATCTGTTGGACAAACCGCTAATATCCATGTAGGCGATCAAGTTATCGAAGCTGGACTTTCTCGTATTTCTCCTTTTCTAAATAATGTTACCCGAAGCACGGAGGGCGAAATTGATGTAGAGAATGAAAATAACATTCTACGTCCGGGTATGTTTGTCCCAGTTGATATCCTATATGGAGAAAGTCAGCAAGCCACATTAATTCCTACCAGCGGCCTCTATTCCGATCCGAATACGGGCAATGCCGGAGTATATGTAGCAACTTCTCTTGGAAGCGAAATCCAGCCGGCTGAGCAAGTAAACGCTGATAATCCTCCTCCTCTTACGGAAGCCACAGAAGTACAATTCAGGGAAGTAGACGTTATCGCTGAAGGTCGCATGGAGGTAGCAGTGGATGGCGTTGAACCCGGCGACTGGGTCGTAATTGTTGGTCAGGATTTGCTATCGGAAGGACGAAACCAGGCTCGCGTTCGAACCAGTTCTTGGGAACGCATTCTGGCCATGCAGGGGATGCAAAGACAAGACCTGCTACAGCGTGTACTGGATAGCATCCAGACAGCTAATGAATAATTAAAAAGAGCTTATTACAAACTGAACTACTATGAAAATTACCGAAACTGCTGTCAATCGTCCGATCGCCACAACGATGTTGTTTCTCATCATCATCGTGCTGGGTGTTATGTCATTTCGATATCTGCCTATTGATCTTCTCCCCCCTGTAGAATATCCACAGCTAACCGTAGCAACGGAATACCCGAATGTAGGGCCGGAAGAAATAGAAAAAATTATAACCCAGCGGATTGAAAATACCATTGCTGGAGTGCCTGGTGTTGAGCGCGTTAGATCAAGCTCTTCTGAAGGACAAAGCCGCGTGACTTTAGAGTTTACACAAGGTACAGATATTGACGTCGCTGCCAATGATATACGTGCCGCCCTGGACCGGATCCGGGATGAACTCCCACCCGAGGCACAAGCTCCGCGTATATGGAAGTTTGATCCGAATAACTTCCCGGTAGTCATTGTAGGAGCTAATTCTGACAAAAACCTGCAGGAACTGACCCAGCTGCTGGAACGCGAGGTTACCAAACAGTTTGAACAGATCCCGGGGGTTGGCTCTATTGATATATGGGGCGGAGTCTACAGAGAAGTTCACATAGAGCTCAAGCGGGATCGGTTAATTGCCAGTGGACTTTCATCAGCCCAGGTACAACAAGCTATTGCCAGCGAGAATGTTAACTTGCCCGGTGGCAACGTTAATTCAGGTATTCAGCAACTCTATGTCCGTACATTAGGCGAATATGAATCACTCGATCAAATTTCGAATACCATTATCACTACGGTTGAAGGCAAACCAATTAGAGTGAAAGATGTGGCCGAAGTAAAATGGGGGTATGAAGACCTCAATCGCCTGGTAACTATTGACGGAAAACCAATGGTTCGCTTTGGGATTCGAAAACAAACCGGGGCTAATACCGTTGCAGTAGCAGAAAATATTCGCAATGAAATTGAGCGGGTTAACGAGCAACGTGATGACATGGAGCTCTTTGTCACCACCGACCAGAGTGAATTTATCCAAAGTTCCATTGATAATGTTCAAAACTCAGCCGTTTGGGGAGCTTTACTTGCTATATTTGTATTATATCTCTTTCTCAGGAATGGATCTTCTACTTTCATTATTGCAATAGCAATACCCATATCTATTATTGCCACTTTTGCCTTGCTGTACTTTAACGGGCTAACCTTAAACCAAATGAGTTTCGGGGGACTCGCTTTAGGAGTTGGGCTTATTGTGGATAACGCCATTGTGGTCCTCGAAAATATAATACGTCTCAGGGAGGAACGTGGAAAAGACCTAAAGGCCAGTGCCTTGGTCGGAACCCGGGAAGTAGGTGGGGCTATTATCGCTTCTACTATCACCACTTCTGTTATCTTTCTGCCAGTCGTATTTATGCAAACGATTTCCGGTACGATCTTCCAGCAACTTGCTCTTGTTGTGGTCTTTGCCTTGGTTTGCTCCCTCTTTGTTGCGTTAACGCTGGTTCCCATGCTCTGCAGTAAATTTCTTACGGTACAGCCGGAAAAGTCAGAAAAAGCGCAAAAGAAAAACTGGTTCCAGCGTTACTTCCAGAAGCTGGAAAATAATTATACCGATTTTATTAGCTATACACTGGGGAGGAAAGGATGGGTATTTGGCATCACCGGGGTATTGGTTATCGGATCCTTTTTACTCATTCCTATCATTCCCGTTGAACTGGCCCCGCAATCGGATGCTGATGAAATAGATGTAGACTTTATGATGGCAGAGGGCACTAATATTGCGGTTCAAAACGAATACCTTCAGGAACTTGAAAAAGTAGTACGCGCAAACCTACCCATGGACGATGTCGACCATCTTACCACGGACGTTCGTGACGGTCGTGCTGAAGTTGAAATTTCCATGGTTAATGCTTCTGAACGGTCACAAAGCACTTCGAAAATTGCAGATCAGCTTCGCGAAAAAGTAGCCGGCACAATTCCGGGTGGAGATATTCGCGTAAGTGCTCAATCGGGGCTATGGATTTTGCGTCGGCTGTTTGGATCCGGGGGAGGAGAAGCCGTGGAAGTACAGCTCAGGGGTTATAACTTGGATCAGGCCCAGAAAATCTCCCAGGAAATTAAACTGCGTATGGAAGAAATCCCAGAAGTTTCGGGTGTTCGGGTTGACCGCAGAGAGGGTCGGCCTGAAGAAAACATGACCTTTGACCGGGAAAAAATAGCAGATCTTGGCCTCACTGTAAGTGAAGTAGCCCGGGTCATCCAAACAAATATAGGCGGCAGCAGGGCCGGAACGTACCGTGTAGGAGGAGATGAGTTTCCGATAAATGTCCGGCTCCAGCCTGATGACCGTCTAAGCACGACTGATCTTGATAACATTTCCATCCGGGCAGCGAACGGAGAGGTATTACCTATATCGGCTGTTGTCTCACAAAAGAAGGGCCGGGGACCTACGGATATCAACCGTATAAACAGTCAGCGCGTGTCGTATATCTCGGCAAATTTGGAAAGCGGAGTTGCCTTGGGGGAAGCAGTCGAAAAGATTCAGGCTAAACTCTCCGATGTACCGCTGCCCGATGGTTTTTCTATAGTATACAGTGGTGAATATGAAGAGCAGCAGAAAGCAGCTGCTGATTTTCAACTTTCCATAATTATGGCACTGATACTTATCTATATGGTTATGGCAGCCCAGTTTGAGCGTTTCTTTGATCCGCTGGTTGTTATGTTTTCAGTACCGCTTGCCGTTATTGGGGTTGTTCCAACGCTTCTGATTACGGGCACAACTATCAATATGCAGAGCATGATGGGGATCGTGATGCTCATAGGTATTGTAGTAAATAATGCGATTGTACTGGTAGACTATATCAACCTGATGCGAAGAGAGCACGGCATGAACGTCCGGGAAGCTGTTATCTATTCTGGAAAGCTCCGCCTGCGTCCTATACTAATGACTACACTTACCACTGTCTTAGGATTATTACCGTTATCATTTGGAGTAGGAGCGGGAGCCGAAATACAGGCATCCCTGGCACGTGTAGTTATTGGCGGGCTTACAGCCTCAACCCTGATTACACTGGTATTCATCCCGGTTGTATATGTCTCTGCCGAACAATTCCTTGCCCGCGTCCGCAGTAAAAACTGGATCCCGTTCACTAACGAAAGTGTGAGTCCCGCAAAGGCTTAATTATAAATTAATATTCTCATAACTGGATTTTCTCCTTAAAGTTGTTATCCTAAAAGACTTTGATATGTTAAAAGGTTGCGAAACCTTTTGTTACGTACGTTCTTATAAAAATTTAGGATTAACTTGGCTATGTCTATTTCCCGCAAACATTTTTTAAAACAGGCCGGAGCGCTTACATTAGGGTTTTCCGGGCTGCAAATTATCAGCGGCTGTACTCCCTCGGACCGAATGAGCAAAAATCTGATAACGGATCCTTTTGGACCCCTGCAATCCGATCCCAATGGACTCTTTGATCTTCCAGAAGGATTTAACTACAAAATAATCTCTAAATTCGGGGATCAGATGGATGACGGCTTGTTTGTACCTCATCGCCCTGATGGCATGGCTACCTTTCCGGGGCCGGATGGACTCACCATTTTGATCCGCAACCATGAAGTTAATCCTGCTAAAGGAGGCGCCGAAAGTGCCTTTGGAGAAGACTTTGCCTTAACGGACAAGCTAGGTCCCGATGAATTCTACGACCTCGGTCAGGATAACAATCCCGGACAAGGAGGGACGACGACTATCGTCTACGATACCGAAAATCAACAGATTGTTCGTGAATTTCTGAGCATAGCAGGAACGTTACGTAATTGCGCCGGGGGACCGACGCCCTGGAACAGCTGGCTAACCTGCGAAGAAATTGTGACCGAGCCCGATGATGTTTATGCCAAACGACACGGATATGTATTTGAAGTACCGGCCTCCGCAGAAATCGGTCGCGCCCGTCCCATTCCTATAAAAGATATGGGACGTTTTAACCACGAAGCCGTAGCAGTTGATCCCAACAGCGATGTAATCTATCTCACCGAGGACGATTCTGAAGGCTTACTGTATCGGTTTATTCCCAATACGCCGGCTAAATTACTGGATGGAGGTAAACTACAGGCTCTCGCTGTCAAAGAACGTCCAAGTTTAGATACCCGTAACTGGGAGTCCCAAACAATAGAAGTAGGAGAAAATTTACAGACAGAATGGATTGATGTAAAAGATGTTGACAGTCCGAACGATGATCTCCGCTACCGTGGATTTAATGATGGTGCGGCTCGTTTTGCCCGGGGAGAAGGCATGTGGTATGGAAATGATGCAATCTATTTTGCCTGTACAAATGGCGGACCTGAAGAATTGGGTCAAATATGGAAATACACGCCCAGTACGGATGAAGCCACCTCTGGTGAAGAAAACAATCCCGGTACCCTTGAACTATTTGTAGAATCACTGGACAGCACCATCATAGAAAATGCTGATAACCTTACGGTTGCTCCCTGGGGTGACTTAATAGTCTGTGAAGATACCGACGAAAAACAGGATCTAAATGGCATAACTCCTGAGGGAAAAGTCTATAAGCTTGGTCGAAATGCAAAATCTAATTCTGAATTGGCTGGAGCTGTATTTTCACCCGATGGTTCAACCCTTTTTATGAACATCCAGCATTCCGGCATAACACTGGCTATCAATGGTCCTTGGGAGAAATCAAGGGGATAGGATAGGTAGCAAAAATAAAATAGGACCTGTCAGTATATATTAAATAACAGGTCCTATATAATTATTCTGCTAAATTTCACTCAAGTGTTCAGACTTCGGGCTCCAGGCTTGTCTCATCTTCAAACTGTCCGGCAAGAATCCAAGCACCTCCGGCCAGAGCCGTATCTTTAAGCAACATCGTCATTGCTGATGACCCTCCATCTCCCATTGCAGAAGGCAGATGTATGCTTAACATAAAAATAAGAAGCATCCCCCCAAGCAGCAGGCATGCCAACCGGGTCTTCTTACCTATAAGAATACTAATACAAGCTGCCAGCAAGGCCACTCCAGTTAAATAAACCCAAAATACTCCGCCGGGGATGGGAACCATACCGGCCATTTGGCTTGTATTCATAAAATGAAATAATCCAAAAACACCCATTGGTAGTGCATATAAATAACGACCTGCTTTTAATAACGCATCCATAATAACCCCTTTCTTTGTTAGTGTTAGATGGTGCAATTCAATATAGAATAAATATAGTTTAATGTTAAATAAACCATATTTCTCAAATTAGTAAATCTCTGCCTATTCTCATATTGCAGTATTGCATCACTCCTATATTCATGCTTGCACAACTGCAATTAATCTCCTTTTCTTTTCTCCGTTGATCATCTACCAGGTAAAAAAGTTTCAAAAAAAACACACCTTATGTTCCATTATGCCCCTTTATGAATTTTTTTTCTTATCTGGTACCGTTTTGGAATAGATATTGTATCACTATAAAACTCAACGAAGAAAGATCAAATATTTTTTAATAAGCATTATTAAACAACTAACAGTAATAACAAAAAAAAGGAGTATCATTATGAAGCTCTCCATAAAATACATCACTACCCTAGTTCTCGGTTTCTTTTTCATGGCCGGAAACGCATTTGCCCAATTTGATCGGGATCTGCAATACTATACTTATCCCGACCAAAGAGGACTTAATCAGTTTGAGGCCCCATTCCAAACCGATGTCGAATTTGACGGAGTCAATGTTCGCATTGGTGGAGCCAATACACTCCAGTTTCAGGGATTAAGCCAGGATAACGATGCAGGTGACCTTCCGGCACTTGAATCAAACTTCAACCTCGCAACATCTAACTTGGACCTCGATGTTGGACTCGGAGACGGACTGAGAATGCATTTGCGAACCTATTTAACCTCACAACACCACACCGAAGCCTATGTAAAAAGTGGATACATGCAAGTTGACCGACTGGATTTCATTAAGGAAGGTTTATTATCCGGACTTATGGATAAGATGCGCTTTAAAGTAGGTCACATGGAGCTGAACTACGGGGACAACCATTTTCGGCGTACCGATAACGCTTTTGCCATCCACAACCCATTTGTAGGAAACTACATTATGGATTCATTTACTACTGAAGTTGCAGGAGAGGTTTATTATTACGATAAAGGCCTTTTAGCAATGTTAGGTGTAAGCAATGGCAAACTGAATCAAAGCGTTGTTGCGGGGGATATTAAAACGCATGCTACCGTTTATGGTAAATTAGGTTATGACAAAAAAATGGGCGACCAATTACACTTCCGTTTAACAGGTTCAGTCCTGAATGTCTCAAATTCTCCGTCCATCTATCTCTATTCCGGAGACCGAGCAGGTTCTCGTTATTATAGTGTAATGGATGACGGATTCCGTTCTGGCCGATTTGCCCCCAGCTTTACTCCCGGACGTGGTGAGCCTGCTGCTGCGGGTGAAATGACTGCCATTATGATCAACCCATTCGTAAAATTCCAGGGACTTGAATTCTACGGTGTTTTCGAAAATACTTCTGGAAATATCAAAGGCAACGATTCCCGAACCTTCAACCAATATGGTGCCGAACTGTTGTATCGCTTCGGTGCAAATGAAGACTTTTACCTGGGTGGTCGATATAACCTGGTCAGTGGCGAAACTATGAGTGGAGATATAGAAATCGATCGCTTTAACATTGGCGGCGGTTGGTTCCTTACTAAAAACGTGATGGCCAAACTCGAGTATGTCACTCAATCTTTTGACGGTGAAGGTTATACCGACACCAAATACCAAGGTGGCGAATTTGATGGTGTAATGCTCGAAGCCGTTATCAGTTTCTAAACATAAATACCTCTTTGTTTGCCTCATCCCTAAGGCAAATCATATATAATCCCTCAACGGTGTCGTCAGGATATGGCGGCACCGTTTTTATTTTATACATAATTTTCTTCTAAGGCTTTTTTCTCCACCAGATTTCTAATAGTAACATCCTTTCGGCCTGTCCGTCATCTGATAATTGAAACACCTGTTGCTTCCATTATCGGTAGCCCAGATTAACATAAATCAATTGCCAGTTGAAAGGAATTTGTTTTCTGATCCCCCAATTAACATTTAAGATATCTGATAGTTTTTTGAAAGATTCATCTACTCAGATCCTTACCTATTAATCGTTCAGTCCTACCTAAAATAGAAAAGCTTATTACCGGTTCTAATTTTTATGACCTGTCCCGGATATCTTGGACTAGAAGTTGAGTTCGCCGTACCTCCTAAACATTCCAGCACAAATAGAAAACTCTCAGTCTCCTGCAGAAAAGTTTATGTTGCTTGTATATAGTATTCCTTTTCCGAAGAAACCATTATATACCTTAAGGTTAGGCCAGATATTCTTCAACGGATGATGTGTCTTATATAAAACTAAATGAATGTTCTAGCAGGAATACCTGGCACGAAAAAGTAAAGACAAGTAATGCTATTACGCCTTCTATCAGTTGGCTGATTACAAATTTTGGATCACCAAATCTTATAATACCACTCTTGGGGTTATAGCGTGCTGAATAACAGGAAAAAGTAACAAAATAGGAAGAGAACCACTTTAAAGTTATGAGGAATCTCTTTTATTTTTATCAGGCAAGTGGAAGCGTCATTTTCTTTATAACTCCAAGCAGCTCATCGAATTCAATCGGCTCCAAGATGCAGTCATCTGCCAACTCCATTAATTCAAGGTAACAGGTTTCGTAGGTCAGATATGAAATTATTGCAATAACTTTTGCAGAAGGGAATTCTTGTTTAACCTCATGCAGCAGCGTGGATTTAAAAATATATTGACTGCATGCAATTACAATATCAATCTTTTCTCTATTCAAATACTCTTTGGAGCCCTCATCATCTTTGGGGACAAAACAGTCATACCCTTCTTCCTGCAGTAAAAGCTGTAAGGAATCCCGGATGGCTTCTTCTTTGTCGAGTATTAAAATTGAAGGTAATTGCATTGATAATTATTTGCTTGCTATTGTAGTAATGAATAGCTCTTGCTATTACTATTGCAATTAACGGGCCAATTTTATAGAAAAGACATAATTATGGCATGAAGTAGTAAAAAAGAGAATCTACAAATCGAAAGGCTATCAGTAATTATTTAATAGTTGCAGCAATGCAATCATTTTGAAGCGTTACGTTGCATAACTGCATATAGCTATCAGGTGTACTTTTTTAATTTCCAAATAATTCTCAAAACCCCTCCTCAGACGGTATAAACTGGCCCCTTTTCACAAAAAAATATTTTATAATCCAAATTTTGGTATGATGATTGCACTATTACTTATATCAAATAACTCATTGTTTTTAATATCTAAAAAGAGGTTGTTATGAAGTATCTACTTACATCTTTAATTATGTTCTTATCTGTTGCTATAGGTAATGTATTCGCGCAATCAAACAGCGTTACTCTATTGGAAAAGAGTACTATGCAAATCGATGGAACTTCAAATGTTCACGACTGGACAGCTGACGTAGAACAGCTGAACTTTGACATCTCACTCGACCAATCGGCTGTAGAGGGAGAGTCTCTTCAAAATCCGGTTACCGCTCTCTCTCTAACTATTCCTGTAGAAGGACTTGAAAGCGGCAAGGGACGCATGAATGGAAAAATGTATGATGCCCTCAAAAAAGACAAGAATCCAACAATTACATTTAAAATGTCGTCCTCGGAATTAGCGAAGACTACCTCCGATACCGGCTTTATGCTCAACACATCAGGAACGCTCACTGTCGCCGGTACCAGTAATGAAATCAGTTTCCCGGTCGAGGGAACGATTCAAGACGACGGTACCTTTAAGTTTACCGGTAGTTACGAAATTGACATGAACGACTACAATGTTGATCCCCCTACTGCTATGTTTGGGGCTGTCAGAAGTGGTGAAATGGTTACTATAAACTTTGAACTCTTTTTCTCAGTTCAATAAATAACGCAGATGGACAATGCGCCCCGCTTTATTTAATAACTCAATCAACAAAATCTTGAAACTATCCTTCTTCATAATACTGGCAATCTCTCTGCTATACCCCATGGCAAGCGGGGCGCAATCCCAATCCATGCCGGGAGAGATTACTATCGAGCAAGGCGGGCAATTGTGGATTGAAGGTTCTGCCGGCCCTGTCGATTACCAGTGCAATGCTGAAGAACTTTCGGGCAAGGGACAAATAAACAATCGTTCGAATCCCCAATCTGTCGTTACAAATGAAGGAGATGTGCAGGTTTCTGTTACCCTCCCCGTTAAGTCACTCAACTGTGGTAAAAGCGGGATGAACAGAGATATGTATGAAGCTTTAAAAGCTACCAAGCATCCTACCATCAGTTATCAGCTTCTGGATGCCTCAGCGGTTTCATCTGATCAGAAATCTTCCGATTCCGTTTCTGAAAATCACGATAATGGCTGGATGAACATTAGAACGTACGGCATCATGCAAATTGCCGGCGTAAAAGATACCACTACGGTAACAGTTCAGGGCAGGGTTTTAGAGAATAATAAATTCCAGGTGAAAGGGATCAAAGAGCTTCATATGGATACCTACAATATTGATCCACCCAGCAAAATGTTCGGTCTTATTAAAGCCAAAAAGGAACTGACCGTTCATTTCGATGTTACAGTAACCCTCCAGGATCAGGCGCTTTCGGAACTAACAATAATCGGTCTAGTCCGATAAACCAAGGCGTTCCATTTTTCGGTACAGGGTAGAAGGATCGATACCCAGCAAGCGCGCCGCTTCCGATTTATTACCTTCCGTTCGTTTTAGCATGCTCTGGATGTGATGCTTTTCAAATACCTTTACGGCTTCATCCAGCGATTCACTGTCCATAGTTATATTTACCTCACTCGAATCCACTGACTTTCTAATTGCTACCGGCAGATCCTCTAACTGCAAATAATCGTTATCACTGAGTAAAACCGCTCGTTCAATAATATTTTCGAGTTCCCGTACCTGTCCTCTCCACTGGTATGTCATCATAGCGCTCATCGCCTCGCTGGAAATGCCCTTAAGATTACGCTTAAGCTCCTTATTATATTTTTGTAAAAAATGGTGGGCCAACAGCGGAATATCTTCCCGGCGCTGTTCCAAGGGGGGAAGTGGTATTTCTACTACATTTAATCGATAATACAAATCATCCCGGAAATTGCCCTTCTCTACTTCAGCTTCAAGATCTTTATTGGTCGCGGAAATAATGCGCGTATCAAAATTCACGTGACTATTTGATCCCACCGGCTTTACTTCCCGTTCCTGCAGCACCCGCAACAAGTTTACCTGAAGATTAAGAGGGATTTCAGCAATTTCATCCAAAAATACCGTTCCGCCATGAGCTGCCACAAATACACCATCTTTATCAGAGGAGGCTCCCGTAAAAGCTCCCTTTGTGTGGCCAAATAATTCTGATTCAATCAGATCCTCGGGAATAGCACCGCAATTAATAGCCAGGAATGGTTTCTTAGAGCGATCACTGTTAGAATGAATAGCCCGGGCGATAAGCTCCTTTCCCGTTCCGCTGTCTCCCGTTATCAGTACGTTGCTGGTGGCCTTACTTACCCGCTCTACCATTTTATAGACCTTCTTCATGGCATCACTTTCACCGATAATATGATTGAAGTTGTACTCCTGGTCGATCTGTTCCCGTAAATACTTATTTTCCTGAATCAGATTTTTATGCTCCAGCAGGTTTTCTATCCGGATAAGCACCTCATCAAAATCGAGGGGTTTCAAAATATAGTCAGCTGCCCCCTTGCGTAATGCCTCAATTGCCGATTCGATAGTTCCGTGAGCCGTAATAATGATTGTAAGTGTATTGGATGAATGTTGCAGGGCGTATTCCAGCACTCCAAGGCCATCGGTTTTCGGCATTTTCAAATCAGTAATAATGATATCAAAACTGTGCTTATCTATGGCTTCTACCGCCTCTTGGCCATCCTTAACTGCAGTACAATTATATCCCTCATCTTCTAATACAATAGTAAGAGATTCACGTATACCCGATTCGTCATCGGCCACTAATATTGATCCTGTCATAGTTTATCTTTTTGAAATCGGCAATTTAATCGTAAATGTTGTTCCTTTGTCTTCCTCAGAATCCACCCAAATTGAACCATCCATCTGGGTAATTATCCCATGACTTACGGATAATCCCAAACCCGTTCCGCTTCCTACTTCTTTGGTCGTAAAAAAAGGCTCAAAAATTCTGGATTGATACTCTTCCTTAATCCCCTTACCTACATCGGAAACGGTTATCTTAATATAATCATCCTGACTTTCAGTGGATATCATCACCTTTGGATCGGCGACCCTTTTCATTGCGTCCACTGCGTTTAGCAATAGGTTTACTACTACTTGGTGGATCTGATCGGGCACACAAGAAATAGCGGGCAGACTATCCGAAAGATTAAGCTCAAAGGCAACATCCCGACAGCGGGCATCGTGCTTTAAGAGACCAACCGCTGACTGAATGATATCGTTTACCTGCGCATGTTCTGTTTTTTTATTTGATGGACGGGAAAAATCTACCAGCTCGCGCACTATTTTATTAATGCGCTGGATATGCTCCCGGACTTTTTTAAGCTGATTTTGTATAAATTCATCATCGGTTTTTCGCTGGCATACCTGAACAAGCGATGAAATAGCGGTAAGGGGATTTCCAACCTCATGGGCTACTCCTGCGGCCATATGTCCCACCGTTGCTAACCGCTCGGACTGCTGAATTTGTTCCTGTCGCATCTTTATATCCGTTAAATCACGCAAAATCTGGGAATGCCCGACAACCTCATTATTCTCATCCCTTACAAACGATTCTGTCAGGTTTACCAGTTTCCTCTCCCCGTTCTTGGTTAGTCTTTCCGTTTCATAATTCTGTACATAACCCTGCGATTCCATGATTGAGCCTATTTCCCCGAATTCATCCTGTTCAATCAGTTCTGGTGGTACTATTTTTTCAATCGAGCTCCCGATCATTTCATCCCGATTCCATCCCAGCATTTTTTCAGCGCCGCGATTCCAGGAACCGATCACCCCCTTATTATCAAGAGAAATAATAGCCTCAGCAGAGTGCTCAATAATATCACTATAACGAAGCTTAGTAGCCTCAAGCTGGTCTTCATAGTATGCCCGATAGTTATAAACCGTCCAGGCTGCCCAAACCATTAAAACTAACGAAACAATAATCCCTCTGCTAAAATAAAGCCACCGCATGGTATCCTGTGGAGTATCAGACAGCAATGTTTGATCAATTATTTCAAATGCCCCATATATTACCCCTAAAATAATGAGCGCCGTAAAAAATAAATATCCTATACGCGCATCCCGTAAAAACCGTAATAAGTCTTTCATACTATATGTGTATTCATCTGCTACATACGAACTTTATGAAAATAAGCTATTTAACCCTCTGTTTCACCAGCTACCAAGCATGCGACGAATCAGCACTATTTGGCCAATATGATAGGCACTATGATCTACAATAAGCATTGCTTCCCGAAATAGTGTTTGTCCATCTCCGTGAGGGAAGGGTTGTTGCAAGTCATTTTCCGGATCATCGATCAACTTACGCATCTCTTTGAGACCATCGCGTACTGCCTGAATCGCCCTTTCCATTTCCGCTTCGTTTTCGGGGCTCGGCGATTCGGGCCAATAGTCGTCCGGCCAATCAATTTCCTTATAATCAACATTCTTAGAAAACTCCAGGATATCATCCTGAGCAATCCGGATATGCTCGATCAGCTCCCAAATAGTATGAGGAACTCCTTCTACCTTTATTCCCGCCTGCTTATATGTGAGTCCCTGTACCGCCTGGTTGAAATCAACATGGGCATTCCGGCCCTCCAGCTGTTCAAGCAATAAGTCACGTACTGTTTTTTTAGGCTTCATATACGGATCATTTCCGTTTACGAATTACTATTAGCTACTGAACCATAAGGTAATAACAGAATAGCAAAAGTTCTCTTTATATCAGTACTATATTATTAGGGTGGATAAGAAAAAGAATGACACTATAATGGATTACTTAGAAGAAAGGAAAAGTTAATTTAAAAAGGAGGGTAAAACAACAAAAGCCCTGCAGTTGCAAGGCTTTGTTTCAATCAACTGTTTACAATATACGAGGATTACCCCATACGGAACAAGTATTTTTTATAATTAATGATTAATACCCAAGTAATATATAATTAATAGAAATTAAGCTTTAAGTAATAACTAAGTATTATTACTTTGATATGGTTTCAAGAGAACCACTATTACTATAATAAAACACTAAATTTGCGCACAATGCCCAGACAACTTGGAAACCTTACCCTTTATTCGGTGGATGACCTCCATGAACAGTTAGGGCTCAGCAAAATGACCATCCGCACCTATTTGCGGGAAGAAAAGATCCGTGGTCGCAAGCTGGGCGTTAAGTGGTATGTCACCGAGGAAGCTTTACGCGAATATTTCGGAGAATCCACAGCATCACCCAGACAGAAAAAGAATAGCAAATCCAAAAATTATCGGTATGTTGTTAAAGGAATTAATGATTTGGTAAGCGAACAGGAACAGTGCGACACCATTGAAGAAACGGTCAGCTGTATCGAAAACCAAGCAATTATCAGCCTATTCCAGGTGGCCGTGGTTGACAGTGAAACCGATGAAATTGTTGAACTGATTAAAGCCCGGGATTTCCTGGAACGGCATCAATAGATTTATAGCAAAAACATTACAGCACAACTTACAACCAAAGTTATTCCATTATGCTTCAGCAAGACGACACCAAACTTGAAATTTTTGGGTTCGGAGACGAAAACGATGAGGAAGATACCTTTTATTGTCTTGTAAATACGAAGAAAAGTCCCGATGGTATTGACCTGGAGAAACTTTCTAACGCGGATCCCCGAAAATTCGATGAAGCGCTCAATGAGATGGGCTGCATTTTACTATTGCGCGGGGATGAGATTGAAGAATTGATCAACCGTGATGCCATTACTGATGCCGATCTCCAGAAGTCCCTCTATGAATTAGCCGTAGACGAGGGAATTATTAAGTAATTCATTTAATATCACAAGATAGACTGAGCCATTGCAATAGAATCACATACTCCTGGACAGCATATAGTACCAGGGAGTAAATCCTTAATAGCTTTCTAAATATCGAAGGGACCTTCTTCTTGCCACCAGTGCCAGGTTCGCAGCAGGGCAATGATGGTTTTCCCATCCGTAATTTCTCCCTTATGCACCATCTGCAAGGCTTCCTGAAAAGGCATGCGTTCCTTTATTAAAAACTCATCATCGTCGACCTGCTGCCTCGCTATTTCAATATCCCAGGCTGCATAAAGATGAATAATTTCATTCGAATAGCCTATTACAGGGTAAAAATGGCCAATATAAGCATAAGAGCTGCAAATGAGTCCCGCTTCTTCGTGTACTTCTCTTTTAGCGGCTTCTCCCGCGGTATCTTTGGGATCCAGCTTTCCGGCGGGTACTTCATAAAAAATACTTTTAATCGGATATCGGAATTGCCGGACCATCATTACATCTCCGTTTCTGAAAATCGGAATAATAGCTGACGCTCCGGGATGATCAATCCATTCACGGGTAGAGTTTGATTGGTCCGGTAACCGGACTTTATCAAAAAAAACGTGTAGCAACCGGCCATTAAAAACTTCTTTTGAAGATAAAGTCTGTTCTACGAGTTTTTGGGAATCGTTCATAGTCATATTTTTATGTATCTTAGACACTAAACTATTAAATATAGTACTTCGTCAATAATAACAAAGAAATTGCATTCTCTTGGGCGAAACATATAACATAGATCAGAAAAAAATAGAGGTAAAAGAAGACCTGCTAACCTGGTCAAATGCTATCTCTTTTTCGCGCATACTGGTTGCCCTGCCCATTGTGTACCTGCACTATACAAATGGCCAACATATTACGTGGACAATTACCATACTCGTTTTGTATGGTATCTTCTCAGACTATCTGGATGGTTATGTTGCGCGCGTTACGGGCAAAGTCACCGAATGGGGCAAAGTTCTGGATCCGGTGGCGGATAAGTTCTGTGCTTTTCTCCTGTTTTTTTATGCGGCCTATATCAATATCATCCCGTTGTGGTTTTTTATCATTGAGATATTGCGTGACTTTATCATAATGGCCGGATCACTATATATCCGCTACCTTCGGGGCAAAGTTGCCATGGCGGGGATGTCCGGGAAAATCAGCGTTAATGTACTGGGACTCTATTGGCTTGCCGCCTTTTTTTTTCCTGAAGCCACGGCCGCTCAGCAAATGCTAATGGGTGCATCACTGGCTCTTATGTTTTTCTCCTTCATTGATTATCTTTACCGATTCAATGAAATACGGAAGGGAGTAGAGTTTAATTGAATGATAATCGTAAATTTTCAGCACTAACAACATACACAAGCAGTGTATGTATAGCTTTATAATCGAAGAAATCGTATGGGTTTTTTAGAAAAAATAGGTCTCAAAAAGAAAGAAAAGGTCGAAAAAGGCGTTGAAAAAAGCCGATCCGGCATCATGAAAAAGATTGGTAAGGCTATTGCCGGTAAGGATACTGTAGATGCCGCCGTACTCGACGAGCTGGAAGAAATTCTTATTACCTCGGATGTAGGCGTTAAGACCACGCTTGAAATTATCGACCGCATAGAAGCACGCGTGGCACGGGATAAATACCTCAACAGCAGTGAGCTTCAAAGGATACTGCGCGAAGAGATTATTGCCCTGCTTAAGGATCACTCCCCTGACAAGCCAGCTGAATTTGACGCGGAATTTCCGCAGAAGCCCCATATCGTAATGGTAGTAGGCGTAAACGGAGTAGGCAAAACAACCTCGATCGGGAAGCTGGCGCATCTCTATAAAAAAGCCGGTAAAAAAGTAATGCTGGGAGCGGCTGATACCTTTCGCGCCGCGGCAGTGGACCAGCTTAAAATATGGAGCGAACGGGCGGACGTTCCCATCATTCAGCAGGGACAAAATGCTGATCCTGCGGCTGTGGCCTATGATACCGTAGAATCGGCCAAGGCCAAAAATGCCGATGTAGCACTGGTCGATACGGCCGGACGCCTGCACAATAAAAAATCGCTGATGCAAGAGCTGGCTAAAATAAAACGGGTGATGGGCAAAGTGGTTGAAGATGCCCCGCATGAGGTGTTGCTGGTGCTTGATGCCTCAACGGGTCAAAATGCGATGCAGCAGGCCAAAGCATTTACCGATTTTGTAGATATTACCGGCCTGGTGCTTACCAAGCTGGACGGCACCGCTAAAGGAGGGATCGTAATTGGGGTTTCCAACGAATTGGATGTACCGGTCAAATATATCGGCGTGGGTGAAAATATCGAAGACCTGCAGGTCTTTGACCGCGAGCTGTTTGTCAACTCCATGTTTAGCGACTAGTGGCTATTTTTGCCCGATGCACGGTGCACATCTTTCAACTCATCCAATAAAAAAGCCATGCTAAAAATAGCATGGCTTAAATCTATCGTATTTCGTTAAAGAATTATTCTTTTCCCTTACTCCCTGCCGTCATCTTCCTCATCAGTATCTGTTTCAGTTTCATGGTCAGGCAAAGCAAATTTAATCGACGTAAGTTTGTGATCTTCGATTAGTCCAAACATAATGATCTCCTGATTTTGTTATGATTTATATATAATTGGCGCCCCCTCAAACTGAGCACTATTATAAAGTGGTTTTAATTTGGGATAATATCAAACTTTTTAAATACTTTCTTATATATTAGTGGCTCAACGGCGATTAAAATAGCTGGGATTCAACATCTACCATGAACAAACGGTGGCTTTTCTTTTTCTTTGCCTTTCTTCTTCTACCGATTATAGTATGGGGACAAAGTATACAGCTGGCCGATTCTCTCTTTAAAACGGGCCAGCAATTTGACGAACGGGGCCAGATGGAGGAGTCGGAATTCTACTACCGCGAGGCCTATCAGATCTATCGCAATTTCCAGGATACCACCTCCTGGCTGGAGGCTGGAAAAGAATATGCCAGCGCCATGGTGTACCGCTCAAAGAATGAGCAGGCTCTGGAGTTATACCAGCAGCTGCTGAAGGTCGACCACCCGGCTAATGACACCTATAACCGGGGCGATCTCTACAACAGCATGGGGTGGGCCTCCAACCGAATGGGGAAGCCCGACCAGGCGCTGTCTTATTATGAGCAATCGCTCCCCCTGGCCGAAAAATCCGGGGATAAAGAGCTAATTGGCGTAGTATATGACAACCTGGGCAGCGCGTATCACCGAAAGGGGAACTACAGCAAGGCGCTGGAATTCAGCCAACGAGCTCTCCCGTACTTTGAAGAGATCGACAATCAGAGTTCTATTGCCATTACACTCAATAATATAGGCAATATTTATGAAGCCCTATTACTGTATGACCAAGCCCTAGAATACTATAATCGAAGCCTTGATCTTCAAGAAGACATAGGCAACGCCCATTCGTTATACAGCGTTTATAGTAGTATTGCCGGCGTACAGTTTTCACTTGGCAATTATGATCAGGCACTGGTGTCCCACCAAAAAAGCCTGGAACTGGCCCGCCAGACGGGAACGCCAAGCAGTATTGCTTCAGCCCTTAACAATATTGGCTTATTGTACAAACGGCTGGGTGAATACGACAAAGCCCTGGACTATTACCAGCAGAGCCTGGCAATGAAGGACGATATGACCAGTCCCCAATCTATTGCCGTTACTACTAAAAACTTGGGTATGCTGCTTTGGGAGCAGGGAAAGACCGAAAAGGCCGCTGAGCATTACCGGGAAGCGATGGAGCTGCGCAAGCAAGTTGGCAATCCCTATGATATCGCTTCCTCACTAAATACCATGGTAACGCTCGAACTTGAAAACAAAAATTTTGAGCAAGCTTGGGAATATGCCTATCAAATTCAGCAGATTGGAGATTCTACCGACAGCTATTCGATCCTGGAGGACGCCGCTACCTATGCCGGGCATATTCATGAAGCCCAAGGAAAAGATCGGGAAGCCCTGCAGCATTTTAAAAAAGCCCACGCCTACAGCCAGTTCCTGCCGGAAAACAAACAACTAGCTTCTCTGCAAAATCTGGCCCGGCAGTACCACAAAATGAATTCCGACAGTGCGCTCATCTACGGTCAGCAGGTCATAGACATCATCGAAAACAACCGTTCCAGGGCAGGGTCTGTTTCAGAATTAAAAACAGGATATTTTCAAAAGCATTCCGACTTTTATATAGAATTGGCTTCCTGGGTTCTGCAATACAAAAAGGACACGTCCCGGGCTTTCGAGCTGGTTGAACAAGCCAAGGCCCGGGCATTACGGGATGATCTCGCCAAAGCACGACAAAACATCGACCAGCAGCTGCCCGAAGAAGTCCGGGTTGAGCGCAATGAAAAGCGCAACACGATTGATTCGCTCTATACCCAACTGGATATCACATCTGATCTGCAGGAACAGTCCCAAATTAACCAGACCATCCAAACGGCAGAGCTGGAGCTTGCAGCTTATGAAAACGAGCTGGCTGAGCAATACCCGGTTATTCAGAAAGTACAATCATCCGAGGCCATCAACTTAGAACAGGCTCAGTCCCTGATCGACGAAAATACGGCGGTATTACAATATGCTATTAGTGATAAAGACCTGCTTATCTTTCTTATCTGCCAGGATGATGTACAGCTTAAGCGGGTCCCCATTGCCGAAGGGCAATCAATCGATAGTACCCTGACCCAACAGGTAGCAGGTTTCCGGGATGCCATACTCTCGAACGCACCCAAAGAAACCTTACAGAAACATTCCAAAAAACTATTCGGCACGCTCATCCAACCCTTTCAACAGCAGCTGAAAAACTATGAGCAATTAATAGTGGTACCCGATGGGGCACTGGCTTATATGCCCTTCGAAGCGATATTACAGAACAACCGGTATTTAGTTGAGGATTATCACATAAAATATGTGCCTTCTCTCACCACGCTTACGCTACTGGATCAATCAAGACCGGAGAAACAGAACGATTTATTAGCCGTTGCGGGATCACAGTTCAATGAGAATACATCAGAGGTCAGCCTTAACAGTACCGGACGCCTTACGTCACTCCCCTCTACCAACATGGAAGTAGATTCCATCGCCTCACACTTCCAGCAAAAAGCGATACTTAAGGATGATCTGGTAACCGAACAAAATCTTAAGAACCGGCTTCGGGAAAACAGCTACCAATATGTTCACCTGGCTACGCATGGCATTATTGATGAATCACAACCGGGCCGGAGCGGACTGGCACTTTCTTCCGGTGATGAAATTACGCCATCCTCCATAGAAGATGGCATGTTGCGTAGCTCTGAGATATTCGGCCTCAATATTAATTCGGATATGGTAGTATTGAGTGCCTGCAACACCGGACTTGGCAAGGTGGTTAAGGGAGAAGGCATGCTGGGTATGCAGCGTTCTTTCTTCTTTGCCGGAGCTTCTACAGTGGTGGTGAGCCTGTGGAATGTCTATGACCGCTCTACCGCTTCCCTTATGAATGAATTTTACAAGGCCCTTTTAAACGAAGAAATGCAAGAAAGCTGGATGGACACCGCCCTCCGCTGGATTGGCTGGGATGAATCGCTTCCCTTTGGACTAAAAGCCCCGGCAATGCGACAGGCGAAGCTACAAATGATTAATCATCCGCTATTCAATCATCCGGTCTACTGGGCACCATTTATTGTAGTGGGCCGCTAAAAAAGCAGCAGCAATAAAGACTCAACAAATCTACTGATGCTTTTTAGCGATGGATTCCAGTCGCTTGTCAATATCCTCTCTGGAAAGCCAGTTACCGCGATACATGACCCCGGCAATATTATTTGAATTGGAAATATCATCCAGTGGATTGGATTCCAGCAAAACCATATCCGCTACTTTTCCTTCAGCAATAGTCCCGCTATTCTCCAGGTCATCCAAATATTTGGCCGTATTATAGGTACCGGTTCTCAATGCCTGGTAGGGTGTCAGGTCTGAATTCACGATATAACGCAGCTCATGGTGAACCGAAAATCCAGGGACATTAAAGATTTGAGGAGCATCGGAACCCAGCAAGAGGTCTGCCCCCGCATCGTGCAGCGCCTTGATCATATCACGACGGAGCCGTAAATATTCCTTTGCTAACTCTTCGGTATATATATCATGGCCGGTAATTGACTTTTTGCTGTCTATCCACTGTTCAACCGTTTCATTGGGCATATATTGAAATTCCGGGCGCTCGGCCAGTTCTTCCGGCGGGTCTGTACCCAGTACATGTTCAAGCAAAGCTTGTGTCGGGACATTCCAGGTTCCGCTTTCTGCCGTCATCTTAGCAACCTCCGGTACACGGCTCCGGTCAACATAGGGCACTGCGTGCATCCCAAAATAAATAACTCCGGGATCTTCAACCTCCTCCGTATCCAGTGTGTCTCCTGCCAAGGCCTCCATATATTTGTCCAGGTGGTCAATCGTCGTTTGTCCTGCTTCAATAGCCCTTTCTAGTCCAACGGAAGCAGGGACATGTCCGGAAAACTCAATACCAACTTTATTCGCCTCTTCGGCGATTGCGTTGTATTCTTCCAGGGTAAGTCCGGGAAATATTTTTAAGAAATCGTATCCGGCCTCGTGCTGGTCGCGAACCCTCTGCCGGGCGTGCTCAAGGCTGTCTACGCTCTCCCCACTGAAACCCGGACCTGAAGTGTAAACCCGGGGACTTACGATTTCATTTTGAGCGGCTTGCTTTTGCAAATCAAGATGGGATGGTTCTCCCAGCATCCCCCGGATAGTCGTAATACCATTGGAGAGATAGAGAAACAGCACATCCTCCACATATTCCTGCTCTGCATCCCCGGATGGAATATGGGCGTGCATTTCCGATAAACCGGGGATCAGGAATTTCCCCTCTCCGTCAATCCGGCTGGCTGTTTCTGGTATCCCTGCCTGATCTGCCGTGACAATTCGTACAATCTGATCATCCTTAATGAATACGGTACGATTCTGCAGGACCTTCCCGTCATTGTCCATTGTAATGACTCCTACATTTTCGATCACTTTATCGGCATCAACCGTTTCCTGTGTCGAACAGCTGAGCAATAATCCCACTAGCCCTAATAGCACTATTTGTATCCGCATAATATTATCCCTTTATATTTATATGAATGGATTTAAGTGCCTACAGTAAATAAATCCCACCAAGTACCCAGTTATTGTCAATGAAATAATTTGATTAAAATTTTTATCAAAGTAAACTTTTCGGGAATCTACACAATAGATAGAATAAAAAATGAGGCCAGTATCAGGTCCTGAATTCCGTACTGAGAATCATCTCTTCTGATCCGCTTTTATCTGACAGGCTTAGCTCCGCCAGTTTTTGTCCCGCTTGGGTAATAGGCAGACAGACGGCGCTGGCACCTGCTTTTGCTAACGCCCTGTGTTCTTCCTCTTGTGTTGTAAGGGCATAAATAGATCCTTTAAACTTGTTGGAACGCATATACTTAGTGGCATTCACCTTTGCTTCCGGACTGCCAATTGCCAGAATAACAGATTGTATATCACTCAAATCAAGGGTGCTCCAAAGTTCAATATCCTGCATATCACCATAGATTACGCGCCGGCCTTCCGACAGGTTACTTTCAATACGAGCCGGATCTATATCCATCCCTACTACGTGCTTTTCCTCTTTTTTAAGTCGATCATAAGCAGCCTGACCAGCATTACCCATACCCACAACAAGGAATTCGGCTGATCCGAGAGATATGGTCTGCTGGTCGGGATGCCGCACGTCACGCTCAAAACGGATCAAAAACATTTCCATGCGTTCCCACAGTTCCTCTTCCCAGATCGAAATGGGGGCATTCAGGGCGAAGGAGATCGCGGTAAGCAGGGCAAAAGCGACGACCACTCCTTCCGGAATAAATCCCGCAGAAGCTGCAACCGAACCGGCAATCAGGGTGAATTCACTATATGAGGTAAGGGTGATGGTTGCAACAAAGGAAGTTCGTGCTCTCAATTTAAAGGTCAACATCAGAATAAAAAACATCACTGCTTTCAGAGGAAGGATAGCAATTGCAGCCAGGGCAAGGTAAAAATCCTGGAGCCCTGGGAATCCTGCTAATCCCACTTCAAGGAAAAAACCCACCAGAAACGCTTCTTTCAGTCCCCAGAGTTTTTTTGAGAGCTCATCTGCTACCTCGTGACCGGATAACAGCATTCCCGCAGCCAGTGCTCCCAATTCCGAGGAAAGGCCTACTCCCTCAAAAGCAGCCCCACCTCCAATAGCCAGCATCAGGGCAAAGAGAAGCTTAAGCTCTTCCTCATTACTGAGTTCCACAATTTTAATTACCGCAGGACGAATAAACGGCAACCCAAACAGAACAAGACTCCACGGGGAAGGTACCGTGCCGCTGGTTAAACCCAATAATACGATCGCTACTATATCCTGAAGAATGAGAATACCGATGGCCACCCGTCCGTGGAATGCCCCGAGTTCATCCCTTCGCTCCAGATTTTTGGCCGTCAAAACGGTACTTGAAAACCCCAACACTACCGCAATAATGAGAGAGGCCAGCAAGCTGTATCCAAAGGCTAAGGCAACCGGAACAAAAATAGCAGTACTGAAGAGCAGGTGCAGTCCACCTGTTCCCAGAACCTCAATTCTAAATATATTCTTTAGCCGCAGATGAAGTCCAACAGTAAAAAGCAGTAATAATACTCCAAGATGGGCCACTTCATGAAGTGCCGCGCCGGCCTCATATCCATAAACAGAAAGAAGCATTCCTGCTGCCAGGTAACCAACTAAAGGAGGGAGTTTTATCCGGGAAACCAGCATCCCGAAAATAAAGGCCATACCAATCCAAAGAATATCCATCTAATGTATCTTCTGAAAATTCATTTTCATCTACGATTCGTTTAAAAAGCCCTTGAGCAGCAGGCAAAGTAAAACCAAATATATAAAGTATATGCTATAAATACTTGGTTTTATTCTGCTTTGTGCCTTCTTTAATCCAGCGTCACAAAAATGGATTTCCGCGGCTGGTTATCAACCGCTCGGCTGATATGCCCGCGACCGGTGGTATCTTCAGCAAGCAGTACGTCTCCCGTACTAAAGCGGCGTACCGTGCCATCCCCGATTTCCACATCCACCGCTCCTTCCAGCATAATGATATATTGTCTTCGGGGAGCATTATGCCAGTCGTAATCATATTTAGGTCCTGTCTCCCTGAAAATAATTCCCGTGGCCTCCTCCAATTCCGAAAGCACTCCGATATCTCCGGCATCTTCCAAAGCTATTTCAATATCTTCGAATTGAGATTCTCCGTCCTCTCCGGTATATAAACGCGTTATCTTCATTTTTCTGTACTTGATTTATTATGGTTTAGAACACCAACAGCGGCAAGTATTCAGTTGAACTTTTCTCATAATTATTTAGATAGGCTATTGCAGCTCTGGACTATTGGGTATCAGAGCCTCCAGCAGTCCTTCTCTCCACTGGTTATTATCCCGATCATAAATGCCGAAACCTGCTCCAAACTCCCAGTAGACCCAGCTAAACCCACGCTTTTCGGCTGACCGACGCATATAAGCTGTCCATATCTCCCTGGATTCCTTTGGTGCTTCGCTGTAGGCCCCGAATTCGCCCATATGGATCGGGCGGTCATGTTCCTCGGCCCACTTCTCGACCCGGTCAAACTCCTTATCGAGCTCCGCTTTCTGTTCTTCCGTTCCGGTCCACGTAGTTCCGATCCACTCATCGGCTTCCTCACCCTCACCAACCCATTCAGCTCCCTGGTGTGTAAATTGGAAGGGATTGTAGTTATGGACGGTCACAATAATATTCTGGTCTTCAGCGGGAAGAGAAAGGTCTTCTAATCCACCGGTACCTCCCCAGGGAGCGGTTCCGATAACAATCGTGCGATTGGGATTGGTTAGCCGGATTGCCTCCAGGGCATCTTGCAAATATACATTCCACCGATCCGGACCAAGATTATCATGCGGTTCGTTAAGTACTTCAAAAAGAAGGGTATTGGGAAATTTCTTGTAATGGTCTCCAATTTGTTTCCACAGCGAAATAAATCGCTCCCGATGTTCTTCCGGCTGTTCCATCAATGCATTGTAATGGTGAATGTTAATCATCACCAGTAAATCCCGGTCCATAGCCCAGTTCACCACTTCGTCAACACGCTCGAAGAAATCCGGATCAATGGTATAGGGTTCGGTGCTTTGAGCATGAGCATTCCATCGAATTGGTATGCGGACCGCATCAAAACCGGCCTTCCGGATAAGCTCTATATACTCTTCCTCAATTACCATTCCCCACTCTCCCTCGCTGGGCGCTTCGAGCGCATTACCAAGATTAATGCCCTTGCCAAGTTTTTGGTTTAACTCAAAAGGATTAAAAGCCTCAGCCGGATTTTCGGGTGGGGAGTAATCATTTTCTGTAGAATCTATCGTATTCCTATTGTTCATACAGGATGTCAGAGAAAAAAGAATAACGAGAACAAAACAAAAACCGAAGTTACATCTCATAAGGATGGTTTAAGTGGTTGCTGTTGGAGTCGAAGTACTTAATCTAAGAGGTTTTCCATGTGCATACAAAATTGCATCTCATTATAGCTAAGAAAAAAATTTATGGTTAAGATTTTGATAATAGACTTTCACGAGATGACTACAGGAATTCCACACGAAGTTCCATTGCAAATCATATGACTCATTTGGGGATTGACCAGACAGTGTTAGGTACTTTTCTTAATCTCAAAAGTTTGCTCAGGAATGGCCAGGTAAAAGCTATTTATGATAGACGTGAATATAAAGACAAGCGTTAAATCAACGGGGGGAGTGAGAGCGATCAGAGGCTGAACTAAAAGTTTTGAAATTCCTGTAACAAGCTTTTATAGTTTTTACTCATTTTTTGTTTGACATCATTCTTCATGTGAACCAGATAATTGCCATAATTATGGTCTTCTATTTTGATAATCCAATCTATATTGACAATGACGGAACGCGAAATCCGATAGAACTGTGATGGATCAAGGCACTCTTCAAAACCGGAAAGAGTGTGACGAATAAAATACTTTGCTTCTTCGGTGACAATCCTAACATAATTGCCGTCCGACTCCATCCACAGTACATCATCTGAGTTTATCAGAAAATATTCCCCATTCTTTTTTATTATAAAGCGCTCGAGTGGATTCTTTTTCTCTATGTTATGAAGGGCAGATTTAATCTTTCTGTCATATTGTGAAGTATGACGATCTTTCTCTTTTAAAAAACGATTGAGACTTACCTGTAAGCGATCTTCATCCAGTGGTTTGTGGATATAGTCAAGAGCTTCTACCTCAAAAGCTTTTACAGCATATTCACTGTAGGCGGTAACGAAAATAAAATAAGGAAGAGGCTCGCATTCGATGTTATCTATAACTCTGAAACCATCTATTTCAGGCATTTCTATATCTAAGAAAACCAGCTCGGGACAATATTCATTGATAGTATTAATAGCTTCAAGCCCGTTTTTACAGGTTGCCAAAATTTCTATATACCCAAAGTTTTTTAGCAGTGCCGATAACTTTTCCCGGGCGTGACCTTCATCATCAACAAGAATCGTTTTTATCCTCATGATATCACCTGCTTATCAAGATGTCACATTTGCTTTTAAATCTTTCTCAGGAATCAATATTTCTGATATAATACCTCCGGATTCTAAAGAAAGAAGGTTTAATTTTGCACTTTCTCCATAGTATAACCTGATACGTTCCCTTACGTTTTTAAGTCCGATTCCTTTATCTTTTTCTTGACTTCTTTTTCGTAAACCGGGACCATCATCTATGACTGCTATACGGACATTATCTCCCCGGGATTCAGACTTTATTTTAATAGTGCACTTTTTCATCGTTTTTGCCACCCCATGCACCAGTGAGTTTTCAACCAATGGCTGAAGTAAATAACGGGGAATCTGAACATTCATGGTTTCCGGCGCAATGGAATAGACAACTTGTAGCCGATCATGGAAACGATGTGCTTCAATAGCGAGATACTTTTTGATGAAATCCACTTCTTCTTTCAGGGAAGATTGTTCTGGACCGGACCGGTCAAAGGTATTTTTCAAAAGCTTTTCCAACTTATCCACCATTTTTTTGGCGGTGTCCGGATCGGTAGAAATCATTTGATCTACCATACTCAGGGTATTAAATAAAAAGTGGGGCTTGATCTGAGCTCTTAAGCTGGATAAGCTGGCAAGTTCCAGCTGTGACTCTAGTTCATTTGATTTCCGTTTAATGTTGCCAAGTTCTTCATAATATTTACTCAAGCCTAACAGTACAACGAGCCCCCAATAGGTAAAAAATAAAATTGAACCAATGCTAAAAAATTGCCGAACTAAAATAGATTCGATTTGATGATATCCCATCCCAAAGAAAAATACTCCCTCCAGAAAATAGAAGATCATCAATTGAAAAACTATTAAAAAGACCGGCATGAACAGTAGGCTAAGGAGGATATGAAAAAGGATATTACTGCCACTGTTGAAAATGGGTTTACTTACAGATAACCAGTAAATGAGCGGCAGAAACAGAATTGGGGTTATAGCTATCAACCCAGAACGTACAATTAAATTATAAAAACTGGCTTCTCTACCTGCATAGAAATATAGCGCTGGTATAAACGTGGTGATAAACAAAACTGCAAAGAGTATACCCAGGAATAGACCGGTTTTAACTTTCGGGCTCTTTAATAACCGAATATTCATGCTATTCCACCTTCATATATAAGTAAATGGATAAACAATCATTATCAACTTCAGCCTTTAGTGTACTGCCAGCATATGGAGCAAGTAAATCATTTATTTCCGCAAACTGATCATCGTTCTTTAATTTACCCTCCAGCGTTTCTGCTTGTTCGATCGGGTAAAATTCAAGAACCAAATGTATAAAATCGGCATTGATCTCCGTTGATCTGCATACAACCTTCTCAACCTGCCGCGTAAAATCTGCATATCTTCCAAAAAACAACTGCTCAAAAAAGGGAGCCATCAACACCAAAGAGGGTATTTCTATATCTAAATGAAAGTCATCTATCTTTTGATGATATGATAACTCCCGCCCTAATCTGAGTTTCAAAGCCTTTAAGTAATGTTCCAAAAATTGGAGATTCTTTTTAACGGGAATACGCTCTTCCTGGATGTTATCAATCAAATTTCGCAGCTGCTTACTTAAATTTAACAGTAAGGCAGATGCTTTTTCGGGATTTTCGTGCATATTTTTTTTGATAAAATCCAGATTAGGATAAATGATCTCAGGATTAAGTTTCAGCTCTAATTGTTTAAAATTTTCTTTCTGTAGCTTCAGTTTTATTTCTGACTGATTAAGTAACCGGTTTTCCTTTTCCTGAATTTTGACCATGCCAACAGCTAATCCTATTGAGATGATGTAAATAAGCACACGAAGATTTAAAAACCCCATTACATCTCTGATTATAGTATCTACTATAAAGTTGGCCCCAATTAGTAATGAATTGAAATATACCTGCCATACAGAATGCACGGCAATTAACATTACCAACAGTAAAAGATGAATCGCAGCCGTTTTAACAGAAATAGAGGTAAACAGCCATCTTTTGGTTTTGTATAATTCTTGAACCGTAATAAAAAAAGCGCCTACCGGAATAAATACTACCACCTCAGCCAAAAAAATTCTCCCTAAGCTGAATGTCTCCCCCATTTCTGCCACAATAAAACTGGTGACTGTAAAATTATACAGTACGTAAATAGATGCAGCTACCGCTAAAACTAAACCCGACTGTTTCATTATCTGTATTCCTGTTGTTCTGCCTCTTATAGTGATTTAAAAGGTGTCATTTACCCTCATCATACTTACAAAATTCACTATAGTGCCACCGTTTTTTCTCTCTAAAGATACATTTAGTACCGCAAAATAAGGAAGAAAATGTGATGAAGTACTATAATATTGCAACGAATAACTTATCTCTATAGAAAAATAGTTACTGGTTTACTCCCATTTAATATTTCATCACGCTCTATTACCATTTTATCACATACTGCTATCGTTCGTCACTTAATCACAACCTCCATTCTTGCTTCGCGTATACTTCTTCAAGCACCCCAATACTAACCAACAAGGAAAACAATGAAAGCTATCAACTCACTTACCAAAGTATTCGGATTTCTGTTGATCTCAGTAATATTTATGACAGCAACAGAAATTGCGGAAGCACAAATGAAATCTGATATAATTCAATATGTATTGAAGAGCGATTCAAAAGCATTGTCGACTGCTCTATCGAACGGAGCAGATGTAAACCAGCAAACAAAAGTAGGAAATACTCCCCTCATGATTGCAGCTAAAATTGGTGATCGCCTGACAATTGAGGCACTTCTATCCAATGATGCTAACGTTAACTTACGTAATGACGCAGGAGCAACAGCACTCATGATTGCAGCAAAATATAACAATTCCCATATTGTTACTGCACTGCTTGATAACGGAGCTGATCCAACGATTAAAAATAATGATGGACATACCGCCTCTAGTTTTGCCAAGGCTTACAAACGATCTGAAATTTTTGCTCAGCTAAAATTAGCTGAACAAAACTTCATTGCTCAAAAGTAAAATATGTCGAACATGAATAATAACATATTCCAAATTGAAAATAAGAAAAGCCTTCCATACAAAATGGAAGGCTTTTTATATTGGTTCCATATTTTAGCAGCTGCTGTGGTACTATCAAATGATGCGGAATGCTTGATATACAATATACAATACCACTAGATATACCATCGAGCCTGTCTTTAACCAATAGAGTAGGTGATAGTTCTAAAGAATCGAGATAACTTAGCTTGATCAGCAACTCCGGTCGCCAGCTAAAGGTTTAAAACTAAGATTTATGGAGTTAAATTTTTGTATAAAGGTGCGAAAAGATACACTTATGTACAAAAACGCATACACTTATAAATAAATGTATGTAAACTTGTGCACATGTATGTATCAGAAAAAAATAATGCCATAAATGTCTTTAAAAAGCATGGCGGCATACTCAGAACTTCAGAAGCTCTGGCTGAGGGTATATACCGACAATCCGTATTATTGAGTCTTTTAACGGGAGCTTCCAAGACGAATGCTTGAACCTGCACTGGTTCCTTTCTCTTGTCGATGCTCGCGGGAAGATTGAGACCTGGAAGACCGAATATAACTCCTTCCGTCCGCACAGCTAACTAGGAGATGTAACCCCGAATGAGCACATTCAGAAACATCAAATAATGACCTATTCTCTACTTTTGACTGGGTAAATTACGGGGAGGGGCTCATAAACATTAGGTCTTGAACCAGACAAATCTGCAATCAATTATTCAGATTTTCTTATATGTTTTAAGATCACGTCGGTAATCCGATCTTGATGTTCAATATCATCTGCTCGTATCCCATCTATTTCTGCACAGCAACTGAAACTTATGCAAAAAGAGCTTGTCTCCAAACTTGAGTATCCCTTAAGAATAGAACTAATAGAAACCTTGTACCAGACCAGAAGGAGGGCTTTAAATTTGGCTAACCATACAAAACAAAAAAGCCGCTAACTCTTTGCGAGATAGCGGCTTATAATAATGCGATCCGGACGAGACTCGAACTCGCGACCTCCTGCGTGACAGGCAGGCGTTCTAACCAACTGAACTACCGGACCAAAGAGCTCCAAATATAACTACCTTATCGCACACATGTCAAGCTCTAATTTTATTTTCTTTAATGCTTTTGGTTGACTCATATAAATTAGTTACCATTTAAAAAATGGATAACATACTGCTTATGTATCAACCGACATTTATAGAAGTTTCTCACGACATTAGTGTCGAAGTAAAACCGGTTTACCTGGAACAGGAGTCGAGTCCTGTGTCCAATAAACATGTCTTTGCTTATTTTATCTCTATAAACAACTTAGGATCGCGAACCGTAAAGTTGCTCCGCCGGCATTGGCTTATTGAAGACTCTATTGGCGAAACGCACGAGATAGACGGGGAAGGAGTTATCGGACAAAAACCCACTATCCCACCAGATGGTGAGCATTCCTATAACAGTTTCTGTGTGCTAAATTCGTATAAGGGCAGTATGAAGGGATTTTATACCATGCAGACTATGGATGACCAGGTTTTAAAAGTACGCATTCCAAAATTCCTGCTGATTTCACACCTGTTGAATTAAACTATTGGTCAAAAATAAAAGGAGGACCGTAAGTATCAGTTACGGCCCTCTGTCGGGATGGTGATGGGATGTATTAGGGATACAGTGTATTAACTATCCAAAGACGTTTCTATTGCCTTTAAAATTTCATCACTTTCAGGTTTTGTATCACTGCGAAAACGATGGACTAACTCCCCGTCTTTTCCAATCAAAAATTTCTCGAAATTCCACTTAATCTCGCCGGTAAAATCGGGGTTTGAAGCCGTTGTGAGGTATTTAAACAGAGGATGCTGATCTTCACCCTTAACCGAAATTTTTGAAAACAACGGGAACCCTACATCGTAATTCACATTGCAAAATTGCTTTATTTCCTCGTCACTGCCCGGTTCCTGACCTCCAAAATTGTTCGCGGGAAAGCCCAAAACCTCAAACCCCTGATCGTTATACTTCTCATAAATATTTTGCAACCCCTCGTACTGGGGAGTAAAACCACATTCAGACGCCGTATTAACAATAAGCAGTACCTTCCCTTCATACTTTTGAAGAGGTGTTACCTCGCCGTCAATGTTTGTAGGTTCAAATTCATATACAGAAGTATTATTTTCACCCATAAACGAAAAAGTAAGCATGAATAAGGTTATCAGTAATCCGAGAGATTTCATAGATTGTAAGCTGTTGTTTTATTTAATGTAACTGAACATATAAATGTAAATTTATGAATAATCATTCCCTAAATGATTGTCCAATGATACGATCTTTTTTAGTTATTTGCCTAACGGCGGGAATTATATCTGCTCTACAGACCAATGCCAGGGCACAGATGTTTTCTATGGATAATGACCGCTCCTCTTTATCTCGCATAACATCTGAGGTATATCTCGGTTTAGAGCCTACCACAGTAACGTACCAGGGAGATGAATCTGTTGAACTGCCCGGACAGTTTAACTATGATGCTCCGATTATTCGTGTCGGCTATAACGGCCGCAGCCTCAACCTTTTTATGGGGGCTGGCGGAGAAATTACCGGAAGCGATAATGTAGGTTATTTTGATGTGGGCGGAAATATAAATTACGGGTTTCCACTCTATGCTACTGAAGAAGTGCTTATCCAACTGCCCATACAAATCGCCTCCAGATATGTAAATATTACCAATAGTCAGAATGTTGCTACCCTGGATCGTTTCCGCTTTGGCAGCCTTACGGCCGGCACCGGTATCAAAGCAATGGTTCGTCCTACTCAGAAAGTACGTCTGCAGGCCGGAGCAGTGCCGGCTTATGGCTTTTCGTTTGCTTCCGGAGGACTTTTTGGCGGATCATTAGGATCACTCGCATTGAATGGACGGCTTTATCTCGACCGGCTATTTAATAATAATATAGGCTTAAGTTTCGGATACATGTACGAGCTTCGCAACTATAATGTGGAGGAAGAAAGATATGACTACCGGATAAAAGGACACAGCCTTCAACTGGGAATTACTTTTTAAATCAGCGGCATGAAGACGGAAAAACTACTTTTAGAACTGGAACAGCTGGTAGAACAATCGGGCTACGCCATACGTAAAGAAAAAGGTACCTTTAGAGGTGATTCCTGTGTAATGGAAGGAGAAAAGCTGGTAGTTTTAAATAAAAAAAAGCCTGAACAACAACAGGTGGGGCTTTTAGCCCGAGTACTCCAGGATCAATCCCTGCAGGATATCTATATTAAACCAGCAGTACGAAAACACCTGGAAGAACTGTGGGATCGCTTCGAACGATTTAAGGATCAGGAAATTGAAGAGCTAGATATAGATTTGGAAGAATGAAATTAACTTTCTTAGGAACCGGTACCTCAATGGGCGTCCCAGTGGCCGGCGGTTTTGGCAAGGAACGGCTGGATGGGGATCCCCGGAATGTACGATGGCGCTGCTCGGCCTGGATAGAAACAGATGAGTCATCTATCGTTATAGATACCGGACCCGAATTTCGCCTGCAAAGCATCCGCTCGGGTCTTTCCCATATAGATCTGGTACTGATTACCCACGAACACATGGACCATATCTCGGGACTGGATGATCTTCGGCCTTTTTGCTATGAGCAAAACCAAAGTATTCCTGTTTATGCCGGGAAAAAATGTCTCCACGCCATTCGCAAGCGGTTTGACTATATGTTCGGCCCTAACCGGTATCCTGGAGCAACTTCCCTGGATCTTCAGGAGGTCCCCGATTCATTTACCTTTCGGGATCTGGAAATTACTCCTCTGCCCGCTACTCATGGAAAAATAAATGTGCTGGGCTACCGGGTTAATGACCTTTCTTACCTCACGGATGTAAACGCCATCCCGGATGCTACCAAAAGAAAAATTGTGGGATCCAAAATGCTGGTCCTCGACGGACTGCGATGGAAGCCCGAACACCCAACCCATATGACCATTCCCCAAGCCGTATCCGTAGCTGAGGAGCTTGAAGTTCCCCAAACCTACCTTATCCACATGAACTCTTCTGTTAATCACAGCAAGAGCAATGAACGCCTTCCCGATCACGTTCAGCTTGCGTATGATCAGTTAACGGTAGAAATATAGATAGGAATCCCTCAGCTATAAATATTTTTTGTTTTTATCCTCTTCCTTCAGCTGATTTACAATCTGCTTGACTCCCTGCGCCTCATTTAAATTACACACTAAAATAGCCTGGTCGGTTTCTACCACTGCCAAATCTTCGACCCCAACGAGCGCAATCATCTTGTCACTATTGCTCTGAACAAGGTTATTTTTGGATTTGGTAATAGTAATATGTTCGGCTTCAATGACATTACCATTATTATCCTTCTCCCTCAAATCATACACGGCATTCCAGCTTCCTACATCACTCCATCCGAAAGAGCCGGGAACCACATATACACTTTCCGACTGTTCCATAATGCCGTAGTCAATTGAGATAGATGGACAGGCATGATAAAATTGATCAATGGCTTCTTTCTGCTTCTCACTGCCTATAGCGGGAGCAAGCGCATCTATCTGCTCACTTATTTCCGGCAGATGCTTTTTAAACTCATCCAGAATGGTTGTCGCACTCCACACAAACATCCCGCTGTTCCATAAGAAATTTCCCGAACTAATGAATTGCCGAGCGGTTTGCAAGTCGGGTTTCTCCCGAAACTGCTTAACTTTTCTTACTTCTTTTTGCTCATGCATCTCCGACTGTTCTGTATCAAACTCTATATATCCGTATCCTGTTTCCGGCCGATTGGGTTCTATGCCTATCGTAACCAGGTTATTCCCTTCCCTTGCTTTGGCATTCGCGGCTTTTAGTACCTTGCGAAACTTCTCCGGATGCCGGACAAGGTGATCCGCCGGAAGCACCGCCAAGGTAGCGTCAGGATCTTCTTCCTGAATTAAAGCAGCAGCCAGAGCCACGCAAGGGGCTGTATTTTTAGCAACGGCCTCACCAATGATATTTTTTGGGGGAACTTCAGGAAGCTGCTTGTTAACCAAATCGACATAGCGATCGTTGGTTATAACCCACAGGCGTTCAGCCGGGATAAGCTCCTTAATCCGGTCTGCAGTAGTCTGTAACATGGTTTGGTCGCCAAACAGGTTTAAAAACTGCTTGGGATGCTTTTTAGTGCTTTTGGGCCAAAAACGCGTACCGGATCCCCCGGCCATTATTACTGCATAAAACATGACTGATAAACTATTTTTGATATCAAAATTTACTATCGGAAAGGTACTTAAAAATGCGATGAGAGTGAAAAAGTCATCTCCTCATTCCGGAAAGCCCGCTGCGCGCCGTACTTTACTGAGCGTAAAGCTGAATGTAGAACCTACATTGGGTGTGCTTTCAATAAAAAACTCCTCTCCGTGGGCTTCCATTATGTGCTTAACAATAGCCAGTCCCAGTCCGGTACCCCCTTTTTCTCGCGATCGTGACTTATCAATGCGGAAAAAGCGTTCGGTGACACGCTCGATATACTGCTGCTCAATCCCGATACCGGTATCCTGAACATAAACCAATACCTTGTCTTCGTCCCTGGAAAACGGTTTTTCGCCTATGGTTACGCTTCCTTCCGGCACATTATATTTGATTGCATTTTCAATAAGATTTATAAGCACCTGCTTAATCTGATTTTGGTCGGCACTTACGATAATATCCTTATCAAATCCTTCTTTTTGCAACGTAATGTTCTCTTTTTGTGCTTTATATTGTAGATTTTCAACGGTATCATCCACAATTTTTCGAAGGTTAATATCCTGTACTTCGGATTTCAATTCTCCGGTTTCGAGCTTGGAGATCTCCATCAAATCTTTGGTTAAGAAAATCAGGCGATTAACATTTCGCATCGCCTTTTTCAAAAACTTCCGGTTTACCTCTTCGTCATCAATGGCCCCGTTAAGCAGTGTTTCTATAAATCCCTGGATGGCAAAAATAGGGGTTTTAAGCTCATGCGAAATGTCTCCGATAAATTCCTTGCGATAGTTCTCAATACGGTTAAGACGCTGGATCTCACGCTCGATAGTCTTACTGGCCCGAATAGACTGGGTAATTACATAATCTAATTCATCTCGGTTTTCGGAGGTGAAGTCCGAATAATCCTCAAAACGTTTACGGGCAATACTTCTGGTTATTTGATTTAACTGCTCCATACGACGAAACTGGAGCCTGTAACTCACATAATAGACCAATCCAAATGTTAACAGGATAAGGATCAGGTTGAAGAGAAGGAGAGTAACCAAGGCGGGAGTAAAGAAAAGATAACCCAATCCAAAACCCACTACTCCCACAGCTAAAGCCGAGCCAAGTGCAATTTTAAAAGAGAGGCGGGATGATTTTTTAAATGGAGCCTTCTTCATTCCTTATTCCTTAAAGCGATATCCGACACCTTTTACGGTTTCAATATATTCATCTCCCAGCTTTTTGCGAATTTTTCGAACATGCACATCTACCGTTCGATCAACCACGTATACATTATCACCCCAAACGTGATTCAGGAGTGTCTGGCGATCCATTACTTTTCCTTTTCGGCTGGCCAGGAAGTAAAGCAGTTCAAATTCCTTGCGGGGCAGCTGAAATTCTTCGTCTGCCTGGGTTACGATATAACGATCTTTATCAATAGTAATGTCGTGTACATTTATCTTATCTTGATCTTCAATAGCCGTCTCCTCAAAACGGCGCAATACGGCTTTTATGCGTGATATGAGCTTTGTGGTACTGATCGGCTTGGTTATATAGTCATCGCCGCCTTTATCAAGCCCTTCGATCTCCGTTTTTTCATCTCCCCGGGCTGTTAGAAAGATCACAGGAATACGCTTGAGCTGTCTGTCATCGCGAATTCGCTCTACCACTTCCAGCCCATCCATTTTGGGCATCATTATATCAAGCAGGATTAAGTCAGGCTGGTGTTTTCGAGCAACTTCAATTCCTTCCTGACCATCTTCAGCCTTTAGGACATCAAATCCTTCTTTTTTTAGGTTGTATTCAATGAGATCAAGCAAGTCCTTCTCATCATCAACCACTAAAATATTTTTCTTAGACACGGGCAAATAGTTAATTTCAATATTTAATTTATGTAAGCAGAATATTACCGAACCTTTATCTGCTTAATAGTACAAAGGGCCCGTCTAATATTAAACCCATTGGCTGTTAAATAATTGTTACGTATTAAGCTGGGCAAGTGCCCGTTTAACCAGTTCTTGTACGTTTTCGGCAGATTGTCCATTTTTTACAGCCATACCAACAGCCTTTTCAGAGTCGCGTTTTTTAAACCCGAGCGACTGCAGGGCAGAAATAGCTTCCTGTTTCAAATCGCCTGAAACAGCAGAAGAAGAAGTGTAAGTCGCATCCACCATTTCCGAAACCTTATCCTTAAGCTCAAGGATCATCCGTTCTGCCGTCTTTTTCCCAATTCCTTTAATCTGGGAAAGAGTTCCTTTGTCCTTCTGCACGATAGCGCCTGTTATTTCTTCTGCGGGCAAACCCGAAAGAATGGTTAGTCCCAGTTTAGGTCCTACCCCCTTAACCGTAATCAAAAGCTCAAATAGATCCTTCTCGTTTTGGCCTAAAAAGCCAAACAACCGCTGATCATTATCCGTTATATGATGATGGACCAATAACTCCGCTTCTTCACCTTTAGCGGGCAGCTCGTCCAGAGTCTGTGTGGAAATTTCTAACAGATAGCCAACATCATGAACATCCAAAACAAGCTGGTTTGCTGCCTTACTGTGTACAATACCTTTTAAATATGCAATCATAAAATATTAAGAACGTATCCGATCGGGATTATTAGCGACAAAGCTTTCCCAACTGGATTTACTATTATTCTGATGGGTTTTGTTCTGAGATTTGGGGATATCATTCTGAATACTGTTTTGCTTCATCAGGTGGCACCACGCTACCGCAAGCGCATCCGTGGCATCTTTTGAAAGTTTTTCCCCCGGAAGTTTCACCATCTTACGAAGCATAAAAGCGACCTGTTCCTTGCTTGCATTCCCGTTGCCGGTAATCGATTTTTTTACCTGCTTAGGATAGTATTCCGTAACTGAAATGTCATGGTTGGTAATAGCCAGCATGGCTGCAGCCTGGGCCCGTCCAAGTTTGAGCATCGCCTGGGGATCAACGCCATAAATGGGCGTTTCTACAGCACAGGAGGTAGGGTTAAAAGAAGAAACTATTTTAGAAACCTTATCAAAAATATACTGTAACCGATCGGAATGGTCATCCATCGTAGCCATATTTATAGTATCGCAACGCAGTGCAATAAGCTTGCCCTTTTGCCTGGTAAGAATAGCAAAGCCCGTGGTACGTGATCCGGGATCTATACCTAAAATGATATTTTCTGCCATACCCATATTTTAATGACGGTTCATTAAAATATAACAGATTAGCATCACCATTCCATATTTAGCCAAATAAAAAAGTCCCGGCGGGTTACCACCGGGACTTCAAGGGTATCTATGCTTAGAATGCTACTTGGTAAGGGTTGGTTGCGTTCGCATTTTCTTAAAAAAACTTACAATTCTTTGATGACCAAATTTTGCTGCCAGGGTTAAGGCAGTATTACCATTTTCATCCTCAATTGTTGGATCTGCATGGTGAGACAATAGCTTTTCAACCACCTGCAGCTGACCTGTTTCAGCTGCTATTATTAACGCGGTTTTTCCTTCCTTATTGTGCAAATTAATATCCGGGTCGTGAGACAGGATAATATCCAAAATGCGATGATTTCCTATCTCCGTAGCAACCATCAGTGGAGTATTACCTTGCTTATCTCGTTTATTTACGTCAACATCATCAGAAAGCAGCACGTTTATACTGGTATAATCGATGCTTCGGATGGCTTCAAATATATTCTCCTTGATCTGATCTGTGTTAGAATTAGCCTTTGCACCACTAACCCATAGCAGGCTTAGGGCGGTGATTAAGAATAATCCTTTTAATATTTTCATTATTTTTATAAAATTTATTTTATTATCAGTTAATTAGATATTAATTATTGCTCTACTTAGAGCGATGCAAAGATACGCACTTTCTGCAGCGAAAGTTACGGTACAAAAGTACTTTCCTAATAACTAGAAAGGGTTAGTACAGGTAGGATCCTCTCCTTACTTATTAACGAAAATTCTATATATTCATTAATTCCTTTGGCAGCCACCACTATATTCCCAAAGTTGTAAATAACATAGCTAGCCCGGAATATGAAGGGATGATGAAGGAGGAATTTTTATGTGCGCAGAGCTTTATTAGTCAATAAAAATTATACTCTCAGTAATTGATATTCTCGCTCTTTTAAGCGCTGGCTGGGACTTTTTATATAATCCCCCCCCACCTAATAAGACATTGACTTATTCAACGAATAAGTAATGCGGGGAAGGTACGATATACAATAAAAGCCTATTATTTCTTGGGCTTATTGAAATTCTTGAAAAGTGCCAATTCTTGAAAAGTAATCCCGGGCCACTTCCATTACTTTCGGCGCTAAAATCAATCCGGACACCATAGTTGGTATAGCCATCAAAGCGAACATCCCATCGATAAGATCGATAACCGCTCCAATAGAGGCAATAGAGCCAAAAACAATGGATCCCACATAAAAATAATTGTACCAGTGTTGTCGTTCAGCCCCGATTAAAAATCCCAGGCACTTGGTGCCATAATACGAGTATGTAAGCATAGAACTTATGGAAAAAAAGAGTACGCATATTACCAGTAAATAGGTACCGACGGTAGGCAGGGCTTCGTTAAATGCATTGAGAGTAAGGGTGACACCATTAGCTTCCGTAGATTTCCACACCCCCGTTACCAAAATAGCCAGAGCTGTCATCGTGCAAGTTATAATTGTATCGATAGCTGGACCGAGCATAGCGACGAGGCCTTCCCGTACGGGCTCCTTAGTTTTAGCAGCTCCGTGGGCAAGGGCCTCGGTACCGAGGCCAGCCTCGTTGGAAAATACGCCGCGCTGAATACCTATTACAATTAAGGAGCCAACCGCTCCCCCCATCACTGATTTTCCCGTAAAAGCATCGGTAACAATCAGTCCCAGGTAATAGGGGATTTCGGCTATATGAGAAACTAAAATAGCAATCACACATCCTACGTAAATAACCACCATAGCAGGAACCAACCGTGATGTAACTTTTCCGATCCGTTTAATGCCCCCGAAAATGACGAAAGAGACAAGGACTACAAGCACCAGCCCGGTAATCAGATCTCCTCCCATATGGGCATTTTCAGCCACCCATCCCTGGGGAATATAAATACTGTCACGCAGTATTTGTGTCAGCTGATTTGCCTGAAAAATGGGCAGCGGACCAAAAATACCGGCAACAGCAAACAACATAGCCAGCGGTTTCCATTTTTTACCGAGTCCCTCTGTTATTACGTACATGGGGCCTCCCTGTATTTTTCCTGCTGTATCCTTTCCACGATATAAAATAGCAAGCGTACAGGTAAAAAATTTCGTCGCCATCCCTACAAAGGCGCTTACCCACATCCAAAAGAGTGCGCCAGGCCCACCCATGAAGATTGCGACTGCAACCCCGCTGATATTTCCCATCCCAACGGTAGCAGCAAGAGCACTGGAAAGGGCTTCAAAGTGAGAAATATCTCCCGGATCATCAGGATTATCATATTTCCCCCGCAATATTTCGAGCGCATGAAAAAAGAATTTAAAAGGAGCAAAGCGGGAGTAGACCATAAAGAAAAGTCCACCACCGACTAACAGATACACCAGCGGCATACCCCACATAAAACTTGAAAATGCAGCCAGATACTCTTCAATAAGTTTCAGAACGGATACCTCGTGTGAATTTAATTAAATGCTTAACGGTGCGAATATACTAATTAGAACGGCTAAAAAAGATAAAATCGGTTGCAGGTGGTGTGATTCCTGCATTTCGCAACAAAACGGCGATCTGTGCACGGTGATGCTGCCCATGGATAATAAGATGTTGCAAAATATCCGATAAGGGGGTTTCAAAAGCTTTGCCCTTAGAATTCTGATAGGCAATTAGCTTTTCTAATGATGAGCGATTATTCTCAATTAATAATTTCCATTCTTCGGAAAGCGTTTTTAGCTTTTGAAGTCCTTCCGATAATCCATAGTCTGGCCAAATATCCAGCTCATCAGTAGATTGGCCTTTAATTCGATTATACCATACTTCCTGCGCGCCGGCAATATGGCTGTAATAAGCTATGGCTTCATCAGCTTCAGGAAAATTCAAATTATCCTGCAACGTCAACAATATTTGGTCATTTGCCCAGATATCATAAGAGTACAATCGCAAAAAATGATCAGCCGCATCCATAGGACCTGTTTTCAGTATCAAAATAACTTTATAAAATCATATCAGAATCATTGCTATTATACAAATTTTGAAGTAGATATTTGGGAGACTATTTTAAGGTATCTAATCAAAAAGAAATTGAATCAATAAATTATGCTGTTAGCACTGGATATCGGAAACAGTAATATCGTCATAGGAGTATCTGACGAAAATAAATGGGTGCATCAATGGCGCATTCAAACGGATGACGATAAAACTGCTCACGAATATGCCGTACTGATGGGCAGTTTGTTTAAAGAAGTGGACCTGAATTACCCCCACTTCAGCCGCATTATCATTGGTAGTGTTGTTCCCCAGCTTGCCCAAACTATTCGTGATGTCTTTAGTAACCGATCAAATGTGGACCCGCTAATTCTAAACGGAGATATTGAAACCGGTATCGAAATAGGCCGCCCCGATCCCGCGCAAGTGGGCGCCGATCTCATCGCTGATTCCGTTGGTGCCTACGAACTATTTAATGACAACTGCATTGTAGTGGATTTTGGAACCGCAACAACCGTGATGGCGGTGGAAAAGCCGGGCCGATTAATGGGAGGAGCTATCTGTTCGGGACTTAAGGTAACTATTGACGCCCTGGTTGGGAAAGCTGCTCAGCTTTCCCAAATTCCAATGGAGCCACCGCCGAAGGTAATCGGTACGAATACCATTGAGTCAATGCAGTCGGGACTGGTGCTTGGCCATATTTGTATGATCGAAGGCATCATTGACCGTATGCGCCAACAGATAGGAGCGGCAAAAGTAGTAGCAACAGGCGGTCTTGCCCAAAAAATAGCTCCCCATACAGACTATTTTGATGTTACGGATCCCATGTTAACCCTCGATGGCCTCCGCCTAATTGCTAACAGGCAGAAATAAAAAGTACTTTTGCCTAGCCTTCGATGGAATACCTTACCTGGTCTATACGCCAAAAAAATTTGAGATACCATTTAAAATAAACTGTACACCAATAGCCATGGCGATAAATCCCATCATCCGGGTGATGGCATTCATACCGGTGGGACCAATATACTTTGCTGAGAAGGGAGCTAATCGAAGAACTCCAAACGAAATTATGGCAACCAAAATAATAGCCAGCGTCATGATGGCAAGATCCATAATACCGCCTGCCTGAGATGCCAAACCAATAACAACTGCTATACTTCCAGGACCGGAAAGCATGGGCATTGCCATGGGGCTAAAGGAAACATCCTCCTTATCTTTGGCTGCTTCTTGTGCTTCATCAGAAATTTTTCGTTCTGACTGATCGGGGTTCAGCATCGAATAAGCCGCCCGCAAGATTATTAGTCCACCGGCAATGCGAATCCCCGACAGGCTTATACCAAAGAAGCTCATAATATAGGTTCCCGCCAATAGGAAAATGACGAGAACTAAAAACATGTAAAAAGAGGCTTTCTGCGCAACTGCTGTGCGCTCAGTATCGGAATTTTGCTCAGTAAGAGATAAAAAAACAGGCATCGCCGCCAATGGATTTGCTACCGAAATAATAGATGTAAAAGCGGCAATAAACAGTGAAAAAGAACTCGAAAAATAAGTCGTAACTAAATTACTTTGATTCAATAGGTCTTCAACCATAATACTGACAACCGGAAAACTTTTGGAAGGTATAAGGACCTTCAAAAATACACATTTTTCTTAGGAAAAATTAAGTCGTATTTTCAATTTTTGTAGTCATGACTAATGTTAGTATACAATTAAAACAAATCCAGGCATAGTGAACAACACGCACGATTTAACAAAACAAGTTGCTGAAATTGTTAATAAATCAAAGGCAAGCAGGAAGGAAAAGCTACAGGAAATATGCCGGTTATTATCTGATGAGATAGAAGTGTTTGACTGGGTTGGGTTTTACTTAGTCGATCCTAATGCAGACCGAGAGCTGGTACTGGGTCCCTATGTTGGGGAAGCTACCGATCATACCCGTATCCCTTTTGGGAAGGGCATTTGCGGCCAGGCTGCGGAAACGAACGAAACTTTTGTAGTCCCGGATGTCAGCAAGGCCGATAATTATCTCTCCTGCAGTATCCACGTAAAGGCCGAAATTGTTGTCCCCATCAAAAAGGACGGAAAATTTATAGCCGAACTCGACATCGATTCTCACACCCGGGACTCCATTACCGAAGAGCACCAAAAGATGCTGGAAGAAATATGTGACCTAACAGCCGACTTATTCTAAATAAACGAATCTGATTCTACCAGCGCTAATTTTCTTTGGTAATCTCTATAAATTGCTGGTTATCTACTGCCGGTGGCTGATCTGCATTTGCGATTAGTACGGTAGAGGCATACATCGTGCGCACAATTTTACTCAACTTTTCAAAACGGATTTTGTGAACTTCATCCGAAGGCTGATGGTAATCTTCGTGTATCCCGGTAAAGAAGAATGCGAATGGTACGCCCAACCGTCCAAAATTCCAGTGATCACTACGCCGGTAAAACTGGTTGGGATCCTGCAGGTCATTATACCTGTTATTAAGCTCTATCTGTCCGGAACGGCTGTTCGCCGCCTTTATAAGACTATCCAAATCTGAGGAAATGATTTCACCCCCGATAATATAGGCGTATTCTTCTATCCCCTGTTCTTCGTGTTCTTCATCAATTCGGCCAATCATATCACTGTTAATATTAGCCACCGTATTTTCTATGGGAAAGACCGGATGGTCGGAATAGTATCGGGATCCCAGCAAACCTTTCTCTTCTGCCGTGACGTTCAAAAACAAAATGCTTCTTCTGGGACGAACGCCATCCTCGGCCGCTTTATGAAATGCATGTGCAATATTAAGCAGCCCTATGGTTCCGCTGCCGTCATCGTCCGCACCATTGTAAATACGATCACCGGTAGAATCCGGCTGACCAATTCCTACATGGTCATAATGTGAAGTGATCACCACAACCTCATCTTTAAGCTCCGGGTCACTCCCATCAATATAAGCCAGTACATTTTCTGTTCTTATAGAGTTTTTGGATGTATATGGCATTTGGGCAAGGCTATAATTGAGCGGCTGAAGGGAAAAATCTTTAATATTTTGCAAAATTTTCTCTCGATAGTCTCTTATTGCATCTGCGCCTCCCACTAAATTAAGCATCTGGGCAGCCATATCGGGACTAATCATATTATATCCTTTTGAGAAAGGACCTTGTCCGGAACTATTCCCATCGTCGAGGTAAGCCAACTGCATATTTGATGGCTCTCCAAATGCAGACTGATCTGCTCTTGCAGCTTCTTCAAATTCGGCTTCGCTCATATCCGAAATCAGTAATATCCCTTCGGCCCCCGCTCCAAAAATGGCATTAAATCTACTTCGGTTATCCACAGACGAGCTGATAAGAGTATCACCATTTTCGACATGCGGAATATCCTGAAATACCATAACCCATTTTCCCTGAAGATCTGCCCCTTCTAAATGAGCAACCTCTCGGGCAGGATCATTAACACCAAAGCCGGCAAATATAATCTCACCGTTTAAGGAATCAGTACCTCCAAAAGCACGAATATAGTCTGCAGTAGACTGGCTACTAGCTACCGACCGACTTACAATACTTTTTTCTTCACCTGTTGTAGTATATGTCTCAAATATTATACTATCATTTTGCGTGGTATTAAGATCAAAATGCTGATAGTAAGTATCGTTATCACCTACGGGTATCAGTCCCATTTGTGCATATTGCTCGGACAAATATTCCGCTGCTTTTCTTTCTCCCGGAGTACCGGTTTCACGCCCCTCCATAGAATCAGCTGCAAATATAGACAAATGATGTCGCAAAAAATTCTCCGTGATACTATTCTGGTAGCTTAAGAGTGTTTCCGTATCAGAAATGGGGACTTTCTGACTTGCTTTTTCTGTTCCACTGCAGCCTGCTATGATTAATAGTAGGCTTAGACATAGTCCTGTCGTAATATTGCGTTGCATATTGGCTGATTTACTTTTTGAGGATACTTATAGTTTATGTTGCACTAATAATTTCATCTACGGGTTTCAAATCCAGATAAAAATCGGTTGGATCATCATTTTCCACATATAAATTTATCTGCCGTTCCTTGAGCATCTCTAAAATAGCCAAAAACGTAACTACGATTTTTGTACGGGTTGCCAGTTCCCTGCACATAGCCCGAAATCCGGTTCGTCCGCTTTCTTGTAGTCTATTCAAGACGTATTCCGTTTGATCCTCGATGGTATGCTGAATTTTTTCTACATGGTGCATGGCTTCCTGCTTCTTAATATCAGTCAGCACCTTTTTAAAAGCAGTCATCAGGTCGAACATAGTTACATTTTTTAAGGCCTCACCGCTGGCCTGTTTTTCTACCTGATCGACTTCGCGGTATCCACGAAAGTGTTTCTTCTGGGCCTCCTCCTCAATAGATTCCATTTTTTCGGCCATTTCCTTATACCGCTTATACTCCAACAGCCGCTGCACTAATTCATAACGGGGATCGTGTTCATCCAGCTCCTCAGAGGAATCTTCTTGGGGCAGCATCATTTTTGCCTTTATGGACATCAACATACTGGCCATAAGGATAAACTCGCTAGCCACATCCAGGTCCAGTTCTTCCATCAGGCTGATGTACTCCAGGAACTGATTGGTAATATATGAGATGGGAATATCATAGATATCAAGCTCATCCCTTTTGATAAAAAAGAGAAGTAAGTCCAGGGGACCTTCAAAGTTTTTTAACTGTACGCGGTACATTTATGCCTTAATAATTGGAATTATATCCATAACCATGCACTCATTTAATAAAAAAAGGGAATATTTATCGTTTTTACTACCAGAATTTTAGAATTAGAGGCACATATTGTTATTATTTTTATTAAAATCTAAGGTCCTATTTATATAGTTTTTATTTGAAGCGACATGGATTACTCCGAATTGGTTAGTGCCCTAAAGGAAAATAATACCCAAAAAACAAACAAGTTAGTAAAAGCGATCAGATCCCGGCTGGTAGCTTTTTTGCGTATTCACATGAACGCCAGCCAGTCGGATGCCGAAGACATGGCACAAGAAGCGCTGCTTATTAGTATAGAATCTATTCGCAACAATAAAATAAAAAATCCGGATCAGGTTGTTAAATATATGATATCGGTCTCTCGCAACGCCTATTTAAAAGAACAACAAAATAGAAAGCAGGTATCATTTGAAAAAATTTCTGACCTTTATCAGCATAAGCCCGGCCAGCTACAGTCTTTACTAGACAAGGAACAGAAAAACCTGCTACAGTGGTGTTTGGACCAGCTAAAGGATGAATATCAGAAATATATGCAATTTTGGTTTGATAATCCTGATATGCATACACAAAAAGTAGCCGACCACTTTGATATTAGTTTAAGCAATGCCTGGACCCGAAAACACCGGTTAATAAAAAAGCTGAGCGAATGTTATCAGAAAAAAAGTAAATTATAATGTAAGGATTTGCTTCTAAAACGTACTTACTTAGTAGTGATACCATTATATAACCTTTTGAAGTGACATATAAGCTAATAAGAACTAATTTATCGCACAATTATGTCAAGAGACATTGAACTTGAACAAAAAATAGACGCCTATGTTAAGGGCCAGTTGACAGAGGAGCAGGGCCGTGAGTTGTGGGAGGAACTGTTGAAGAAACCCGAATACATTGAGCTTCTGAATACCGAAATAGGAGTAAAATCCCTTCTATCCAAAAAGGAACCGGAAAAGAAAGAGGAGCGGCATAACTTCATTTATACTCTTCAAAATTCATGGAAGTGGACTGCCGCGGCTGCAGCTATTGCGTTAATTGTTGTTGCCTTCAATTTCTTTACGGGAAGTTCAGAAAGATCGCTGGAAGACTTGGCGCTCAATAATATCAACATCTCCGAAAACCTGGTTTCATCTCCGGTTCTGCGATCCAACAATACTCAGGTTAGTACGGAAGATTCTCTATTAAACCTTGGATTTGAAGCTGCTCTGGCTGGCAATATCTCTAAAGCTGTTTCACTCTATGACACAATTATTGAAAAATATCCGGGCGAACCAATAGCTACCAAGGCCTACCTTAACAAAGGAATTATCCACTTTAACGATGGCGATTTAAAAGAGGCCATAGCATCCTTCAAGAATGTTATAAATCAATCAGAGGGGACCTCTTTTATTAAGGAAAAAGGATACTGGTATTTAGGCAATGCCTACATCAATACCGATAGTCTTAATAATGCACATGATGCAATGTATCAGGTATACTCAATGGAAGGCATTTATGAACAGCCGGCAATCGATATTCTTCATAAGCTGGATAAGGAATTAGAGAATCCTGAACAAAATTATAAACCATAGGTAAATTATACGAATAAACCCTTCGAATATTTGCAAATAATGAGTTAATTTTATCTTCAATCCACTGATTGATAAACTATTAATTCATCCATTTTGCAAAATCCTCTTTTAGATGCCACAGATAATGACGAAGAGTACGAACAAACGCTTCGTCCCACGCGCATCAACGAATTCATCGGTCAGAAAAAGGTTATCCAAAATCTTTCTATCTTTATCGAGGCTGCCCAAAAAAGACAGGAAGCCCTCGACCATGTGATTCTCTCCGGACCACCGGGGCTGGGTAAAACAACTCTGGCGCATATTATCGCAAATGAGATGGGAGTTCAGATTAAACCCAGTACGGGACCCGTACTCGAGAAACCCGGTGATCTGGCAGGCATGCTCACCAATCTTGAGGAGGGAGATGTTCTCTTTATTGACGAAATTCATCGTTTGAATCCTGTGGTTGAAGAATACCTCTACTCGGCCATGGAAGATTATCAGCTTGATATTGTTATCGACTCGGGACCCAATGCGCGCAGTATCCAGATAGAGCTTAATAATTTTACCCTGGTGGGAGCGACTACCCGAAAAGGGCTGCTTACGGCCCCGCTGCGGGCCCGTTTTGGGATTGACATGCGGTTGGATTATTACGATGTGGAACTGCTTCAACGTATTGCCCTGCGTACAGCCTCTATTTTAAATATGGGTATTACCGATAAGGGAGCGCACGAAATTGCGCGCCGAAGCCGAGGTACTCCCCGAATTGTGAACAAGCTATTGCGGCGTACCCGGGACTTTGCCCAGGTTCAGGATATGAATACCATTACCGATGAAATCGCAGATACATCTCTGAATGCTCTTGATGTGGATCAAAACGGCTTTGACGAAATGGATATTCGCATTCTTACTGCAATAATAGAAAACTACGAAGGAGGTCCGGTAGGACTTGGTACGCTCAGTGTAGCCGTCGGGGAAGACAAGGGTACCATTGAAGAGGTCTACGAACCCTATCTCATTAAAGAAGGCTTCCTGCAGCGCACCCCAAAAGGTCGGGTTGCTACCCGAAGGGCATTTGATTATCTGGGTATCAAGCCACCTTCAGAGGATGACTAATTAAATATAGATGGCGTTTTATCTCCAACTGAATAGTAAAGCAGTACTCTCTTCGCTTTTAGTATAACTCTTATAATTGGCCGTACTCACTATCCGGTACAGCCAATTTATTTCTCTCCTCTTTCATCTGCAATATTATTCATTTTTTTGTAGCTTCTAGGCTTCTGAATAATCACCATTTTCACGAATTTTTTACTGATGAAAAAACTTTTTACCTCCGAATCTGTATCAGAAGGACATCCTGATAAAATCGCTGACCAGATCTCCGATACTATTCTTGATAATATGCTGGCAGACGACCCGGATTCTCGAGTAGCTGTAGAAACGCTGGTAACCACTGGTCTCGCTGTGATTTCCGGTGAAGTTACAACCGATGCCTATGTAGATGTTCAGGAAATTGTACGGGATGTAATCCGCGAAATTGGATACACAAAAGATGCCTACCGCTTTGATGCCGATTCATGTGGAGTACTGACGACGATTCACCAACAAAGTCCAGACATCGCTCAGGGTGTAGATGAAAACTCTGGTAAAGCAATGGGCGCTGGCGATCAGGGAATGATGTTTGGCTATGCCACGACGGAAACAGATACCTATATGCCGATGTCGCTGCAATACTCGCACGACCTGCTCAGAAAGCTGGCGCATATTCGTAAGGAAACAGCTCTGCTCCCTTATCTTGCCCCAGATAGCAAAAGCCAGGTAACGGTTGAATACGGAGAAGACGGACAACCCAAGCGCATAGATACCATTGTCATTTCAACGCAACATGATGAGGGAATTGATCAACAGAAAATAAAAAAGGATCTGAAGAAACACCTGATCCCCCAGGTCATTAAAGATGGATTAATTGATAGTGAAACGATATTTCATGTTAACCCGACGGGGAAATTCGTTATTGGCGGCCCGCACGGTGATACCGGTCTCACGGGACGTAAAATTATTGTAGACACCTATGGCGGATACGGGGGACATGGTGGAGGCGCTTTCTCCGGCAAAGATCCTTCTAAAGTTGACCGAAGCGCAGCCTATGCCGCCCGGCATATAGCCAAAAATATTGTAGCTGCTGAACTCGCTGATGAATGCATCGTACAGCTTGCCTACGCGATTGGCATACCGGAGCCCGTCTCGGTTAGTGTTGATACATATGGGACTGGCAAGGTAAACGACACCGAATTGGCTAACGTTATTCAAAAAACCTTTGACTTGACACCTTCCGGCATTATTGAACGATTTGACCTTAAGCGGCCTATCTATCGACAAACCGCAGCCTATGGACATTTTGGACGCAAGGAATTTCCCTGGGAAAAGCTCGATTATACTGATAAAATTCACGATGCCTTGTAAACGGAATCTGCTACAATAACATACTATATATAAAAAAGGCCAGGTTTTAATATAACCTGGCCTTTTTATTTTTTGTGAATTCCTTCCTTTCTAATTTTTTAATTCCCGGATGATCCTGCAATAGCCTGTCCAAAGAAAATGGCATTCATAAACAACTTATTGGTCCCATACCAAAACACGCGGAAGTTCGGATTATCAACCATCGAAATTACTCTTCCCCTTACCATAATAAAAATCATCAAAACTCTCTTCAGAATAATAGAGCCGCTTTTCCCGGTCCAATTTTTGGGCATGATATTCTGCAATCGACTTTGTCAGCTCTTGGTTTTTATCCGGCGTAATGGGATGTGTTCTGGACTGAATGCCCGGCTGAAAAAAGAAGGTAGCATTCGTGCCCATCTCGTGATGATCTGTTAAAATATTGGGTTTCCACTCGTGGAAATTTTCTATACGACCCTGACTGGCCAGGTGTTGAACCAGCATCCAGTCGCGATTTAAATCAAACCAGTAATGATTAGTCCGTCCCCCGGGCCAGGGCTGATTTAGCTCCCTGCTATTGGGATCAGAAACCACATTTTTGCCTTTATTTGTATTTACCCAACCAGCAAAACGGTTAAGCCCATCTGGATTTAAGCTCGGGTCTAACAGCACTACACTATTTTTCAGTTTCTCTTCAATCTCTTCGCCCTGTGCAGCAGCCAGATGATAGGCTACAAGCATAGAGGCGTTGGCACCACTCGGCTCATCTCCGTGAATACTATAGCCCATATACAAAACCACAGGCATCTCCTGGGTATTACGGTTACCTGACTGTTCAGGATCGGTCAGAGCTACATGGTTGCTGCGAATTTGTTCAATATTATTCTGGTTAGATGGAGAAGTAACCGCCAAATAAAGAAGTGTGCGATCTTCGTACGTCTTCCCGAACTCATGCAAGCTTACCCGGTCTGAAGCCTCCGCCACGGCACGCATATATTTTTCCAACTGATCGTGGCGAACATGCCACTCACCCGGAACAGTACCCAAAAGATCCTCTGGCGTAGGAATGGAAGAATCATAAGTGATGCCCTCCGGCAGATAGTAATCCATGCAAATCTCAGCCTTCTCCGGATTTTAGGCTTGCACTGTCACGACAATAAAAGCGAGAAAATGTAGTAATAAAGAACGTAGTCGCATTTTAAATAGATACTAGGTTAAAGGTTTGTGCTTAAAAGTAACCCTATTTTTAAAAGTGTAAGTATATAGATGAAAAATATCATTAAAAAAAAGGCACCTGTAGCTTGACAGGTGCCTCCTAATGCAAGATAAATATAATTATTTATGCTCAGGCGTAACGGAAAATAGCAGCTATGGGTGCTTGATTGGGCATCTCATCCCTGTTTAACGCATACACATTTCCACTTTGTGTCAGCGTTTTTATAGCGGCCATATTGATAAGATCGTGTTCGCCGTCTTTTGGCTTTGTGCTGTGATGAACAACATCACGTTCCTGGTCGAACCAGCCCCAGCTATGTTCGCCAACCGGAACAAAGAGGGACTCAACCTTTCCGTAATAGGCCGCCTCAACGATATTGCTGAGATTATCAGACTGTTTATCTGAGCCCGATAAATCTCCAAAACGTTTTATATCATTATACATATCCTGGAGAAAGTACGACTGGATAATTTTCCATCCCTCATCCCGAATCTCTTCATTACTTTTGGGATCCGGATTTTCTGAAACAGCCTGTTCAATCAGGCGACTATAGTGGTTTACTTTTCGGTACTCCGCCACAGCCTCATTGACACCAGCCAGAATTAGCGGGTCATTGCGTTTCCGCATTATAGAGGTAACTTCGTTTTCCACAGCTTTCAGGTAGTTGATAATTTCCTGAGTATCGGTCTCCCGTGCTCCGCCGTGTCCGTGAAAAATAGCCTGGGCATTGGCACCTTGTCCGGAATGGTGTTGCAAGTGATCCTCGTTCACATCGTACTTTAAAAATTCCTCCAGACTTTCCGGAGCATCCCTCAATTCAATTTCATCAACACTATCGCGCGTTGCCTTAAGCAATCGTATATTTTTCTGGCTAAGTGCTAGTACACAAAAACTTCCCTCCAGGGAAATCATGGGGACAAGCGGCGTAATCAAAAAATGATCACTTACCATGACACGCTCCTCAAATGAGTGTGGAATGCGATAATATTCAAAATCTTCTTCACTGATAAATAGTGCCAAGCCCTTGTCGTTATGGCGCCAAAAAGGAGGTTGATCCAATAATTTTCGAGGTTCTTCAAGTAAGTTCTCAATGCGCTTATCTGCTACCTTTTTATCCTTAAGCTGTTTTTGAGTTTCTGCTAAAAGATTTTTTAGGCGTATAGGGTCTTGCTGTACCTCTTCGCCCTTTTTATGTGTAGGTAAATAAATAGAAATACTAACATCATTCTGTTGCTTCGCAAGGCCAAGGATATCATCACGCGTAATCATATAAACCTCCAATTATTTAAATTAACTCTATACGGATAATTAATAAACAACAAGTCGAAAGACAAGATTCAATTATTACTTTCCAGATCTTTTTTTAAAGAATATGCTTCCAATCATACGTCATGTTTTTAAATTCATTATAAAATTTGGTATATAAACCGATTCGAAACCCAACATAGTATTATTACATTGAGCAAGCAGAAAAAAAGTTCCGAAAAGACCACTTGGCTGGGGATCAAAAAAAGTTTAGGGCCCGGTCTATTGATGGCCGCCGCAGCGATTGGGGTATCCCACCTGGTACAATCTACCCGGGCTGGGGCCACCTTTGGATTCGCTATGGTTTGGGCAGTTGTGCTTGCTAATATTTTCAAATACCCGTTCCTTGAGTATGGCCCCCGTTATGCTATTGCCACCGGTGAGAGCATGATTGAAGGCTATAAGCGCTTGGGAAACTGGGCAATATGGATTTTTGCTGCTTTTACACTCGGAACCATGTTTGCTGTCCAGGCTGCGGTTACCATTGTCAGCGCTACCCTGGCGGCTGAACTTACCGGCATTGCGCTTTCCCCCTTAACGTGGAGCACTATTCTACTGGTCATCTGTGTCATCCTTTTAATGTCAGGGCAATATTCTGCCCTCGACGGAGCCGTTAAGATCATTATGGCGGTGCTCGCTATTTCAACCATTATTGCACTGGCGGCTGTTCTTATACAGGGAGGACAGCAGGAAGTATCGAACTATTATCCGTCTATTTGGGATATGGCAGGCATTTCCTTTTTGATAGCGCTTATGGGATGGATGCCCATTCCCATTGATGCTGCTGCGTGGCATTCCCTATGGACATTAGAGCGGGAGAAACAAACCCAATATCGTCCCAAGCTAAAAGAGTCTTTACTCGATTTTAATATTGGATATATAGGAGCAGCATTTCTGGCACTTGGATTCCTGCTGCTGGGAGCTTTAGTGATGTACGGCAGCGGAGAGGAGTTTGCTAGTAGCGGAACGATTTTCTCTAATCAGCTTATTAGCCTTTATACCGATACACTTGGTGACTGGTCATATACTATCATAATTATATGCGCTTTTACAACAATGTTTAGCACTACTTTAACGGTCACCGATGCATATCCCCGTGTGTGTCGGCGGATGATAGAAGTGATCAGGCCTGATACTGTTCAAACTGAAAACAGCTTGCCGCTCTATCGGCTCCTACTGATAAGTATTCCTGTGTTGTCTTTGGGAGTACTGTATTTTCTGGGAGACTCCTTTACCCTGATGATAGATATAGCGACAACACTCTCCTTTTTAACGGCACCGGTTCTTGCTTATATTAATTATCGTCTTGTTACAGCCGACCATATGCCCGAAGACTGCCAGCCTAAATCCTGGCTCAAATGGTTAAGTTTTGGAGGACTTCTTTTCCTTACTGGTTTTGCCCTGCTTTATCTCTACTGGATTATTTTAGTTTGACATTGGAAAATTAATCGTTTATCATCCCATTCGCAAAACGAAACGGGGTAGCTTTTTATATATTATGATTTTCAATAACTGTCAACTCAATATGTGCAATATGGCGTGCTGTATGTGTATGCCTATGATGTGCTGTATGATCTGCACCTGTTGGGATGATAGTGGAAAAAGGTTTCCCGCCTAAAAGCTTTTAAAACAAATAAAAGCCCACTCATCACGCAGATGAGTGGGCTTTTTTGTTTTGCCTTCCACTCTCTTGCGTCTGTTTGGGCCTAAACTTTCAATCAAAAACCAAACATAAACAAAACGCAATGAAATCATCGTTACTATTCTTTTTTCTCGTAGTGCTTGCGGCAGGACCGCATCATGCTCTTGCCCAAAGCATTTCGGGTACCGTTACAGAAAACGGCACCGGTGATCCGCTTCCGGGTGTTAACATTCTTATAGAAGGTACTTCTCAAGGTGCCGCAACGGATATTGCGGGGAAGTATGAAATAACCAATATAGAACCGGGTACATATACCCTTAGAGCACGCTTTATTGGCTACGAAGAACAATCAAGTGAAATTTCACTTGAAGCAAATCAAGCGTTGACTGTTGATTTTACTCTCAGCCAAAGCTCGGTCAGCCTAGACGAAGTGGTGGTCACTGGTACGGGTGGACCCGTAGAAGTGCGCAAACTCGGCAACTCTATTGGCAGGGTCGGTGCTGAAGAACTGGAAAACGCCCCTATATCGAACTTTTCAGATGTAATACAGGGTCGTATTCCCGGCCTCGTGGGACTCCCATCCAGTGGAGTAACAGGCGAAGGCTCCCGAATTCGTATTAGGGGATCATCCAGCCTCTCCCAAAGCAACGAACCGATCGTTCTTATCGATGGTGTTCGCGTTGACCGAGGCGGTGGATTTGGTGGTTCGGTAAGTGCAGGAGGTAGTGCCTCTCCATCACGGCTGGACGACCTGAATCCCGAAGCTATTGATCGGGTTGAAGTTCTTAAAGGCGCGGCTGCAGCTACTCTTTATGGTACGGAAGCCTCTAACGGTGTTATTCAGGTATTTACCAAGAAAGGAAGTGTAAGCGAACCTAAATTTGACTTCAAGGTTAGCCAGGGGACCATTAATTATCCAAAATCTATTCCCGATAATACCGGATTTGCACGAACGCGAGCACAGGCAGACACCATGAGCCAATATATAGGAGGTAATATTTCTCCCTATGAATTGGTCCGTGAAAACTACCTTCATGAGCTATATGAAACCGGCCTAACCCAAGAATATTCCGGCTCCGTAAGCGGAGGTACCGAAGGTATTACCTATTTTGTCAATGCTCGCTGGTCAGATGAAGACGGTCCGCTGGGGGGCGATAACCTTGTTTATCCCCAAGGTGCAGGTCCGTTGGCTAACGATATATTAAAAAAGGGCCAGCTTTCTACAAATCTCAATATTTTCCCAACTGAGAATCTTCAGTTAAGGGTTATATCCGGGTATACTTCTTCAAACTTTGAAACCTTTCAAACCGGTAATAACCCGTATGGAGTTACCTCCGGGGCTATGCATGGAAAGCCTGAGCTGGTCGGCCATCAAAACCGATCCGGGGCTTCTTATACTGCTACTATTGAAGAACGTATCCAGCAAACCGTTAGCCAGGAAGTCCAACACTTCAACAGCAGCATTGGGGCCAATTATCGTCCATTCGACATCCTGACCATTGATGGAACCTTTGGAATTGACTATACCAGTCAATTTAGTGAATCGCGACGGCCTTTTGGATGGAATATTAACGATTACGCCAGTATTGAAACCGAAGGCGCCCGGCGTACTTCCGATCGTTCAAACCTGAATATTACGGTGGACGTAAAAAGTACGTTACAAAATCAGATCAGCGAGCGTTTTGAATCTACTCTCATTGGAGGATTCCAGATTTTCAATCAACAGAACCTGGTTCGGGGCGGTGAAGCCGTTAATTTTCCCGGTCCGGGCTTAGATGTAAGCGGAGCTGCTGCAAATCAGAATATATCCGAAGAGTATATTGAAGAAACACAGGTTGGCCTTTTTCTTCAGGAACAGATTGGCTTTGACGACTTCATCTTTGCCACTATAGGTGGTCGTTATGATACCCACAGCGCTTTTGGTGCGGAATTCAGCGGAGTCTTTTATCCCAAACTTTCCCTCTCCGTCGTACCATCTGACGCTCCCTTCTGGAGTGGATTAGGGCCGTTTTCTTCTCTTCGAGTTCGGGCTGCTGTCGGTCAGTCGGGACTCCAGCCGGGTGCCTTTGATGCTCTTACAACCTACTCATCTCTTACCTCGGCTACGGGTCCCGGTATCGTTCCGGAAAATCTCGGAAACCCAAACCTGAAACCGGAAATCTCAACCGAATACGAAGTGGGAATTGATGCCGGACTCTTTAACGAGCGCCTGACGGTGGAAACCACCTATTGGGATCGTACTGTCAGCGACGCCCTCGTTCAGCGGCAGTTCCCTGTCAGTGGAGGATTTCTGCAAACCCAGCTCGATAATATTGGAGAGCTAAAAGGACGCGGTCTGGAACTAAGTATAGATGCCCAGATTGTAGAAAACAGCAACTGGTCGGCTAGTGTTTTTGCCGGAAGTGCTTACCTGTGGGAACAAATTACCTCCCTCGGTGGTGCTCCTCCTATTAAGGTTGGCGGAAGCTATCCGCGATATCGACAATTCCTGACGGAGGGTTATGCTCCTGCCACTAATTTTGGAGCCCAGCTGCCGGATGTGTCCGAAGGGCACCTGCCCCTCGACAAAAGAGGACTACTGCAGACCCTCGGACGAGACTACGCCAATGTAGATCCCGGTCAGCCTGCCGAACGTGAGTTGGTACTCGATTACCTGAATTCGCTCACACCGGGTACGGCCAGTCTCGAAGAGCTGAATAACTATGTATTGCTTGCAGATAAAGATGGAGATGGAGATCAACTCGACCACCATTTAGGCAAGCCTACGCCCGACTGGCAGGGTTCCTTCGGCGGATCTGTTAGTTTCAATAACTTCCGTATTAACACTATGTTCGAATATAAAGCCGGTAATTTCTACATAAACAATCTTACCGAAGGCTTTCGTCAACGCAGTGCCGGTATTGGTCGCAATACGCCCGCATCCGCTCGTGTAGAACGCGATTATGTTACGGGAGGCGTAAATGCAAGCTATGAACCCCAAAACAACGGTCAGGTCCGTCTGGATGCCGCGGAAGAGTGGTTGAATGAACTCCTGGCTCTGGATCCTTTTCCGGGACTCAATACCATTCAACAGGCAGATTTTCTCCGGTGGAGAGAGTTGAGCGTAAGCTATACCGTGCCTCAGGACTTTACAGACCGGCTGAACGTACGTCGACTGTCATTTTCGCTTTCAGGACGCAACCTCATGCTGTGGACCAAATATCCCGGTCCCGATCCCGAGGTCAATGCCATAGGACGTGACGGGGGCAGCAGTCTGGAAAATAACTTCCTGCTGGGTACCGATGCCTGGAATATGCCTATACCCCGCAAAGTACTGCTTACCCTTAAACTTGGCTTATAGCTGACGATTTCTAAAGAATTTTAAACCGTATAATACCATGAATACTCTCAATCAAATACTCATTATCACAAAGAGTTATTGGATACCCCTATTATTTGCAGGATTCATTATCACAATCACAGGCTGTGATATTTTGAATGTCAACAATCCAAATAGCCTGATCGAAGAAGATCTGAATAATCCCGCAGCTGCTCCGGCTATCGCAAACGGTGCCGAGGCCACCCTGACCAACGCTCTGGGAGACCTTCTTGCTCCATACTCCACTGCTACCGACGAACTGACGTGGATCGGTACCCGTGACGGTTGGCAGGAGCTGGATCAGGGAATGCTTGACAACCCGATTAACGAATTCACCGATGGCGCTTTTAACTCTATCAGTGAATCGCGCTGGACAGCCGATAACGCCATAAGCAGACTGAAAGCTTTCCGTGAGGAGGGAGCCCTTCAAAGCAATCTGCCATTGATCCGAAGCTACCTGTATGGAGCCGTAAACTATCTGTCCATTGCCTCCTCTTTTGATGATGTCGTTATAGGTGATCGCCAAGAGCCGGCACCAGCGATAGGTGAAGGAAATATGGACCAGCTGTACCAAACGGCCATTGATTATCTCAATAGTGGACTCGCGCTGGTTCAATCAGGATCAGAATGGGAGGCCCGCCTGCTGGCCATACGGGCCCGGGCTCACTACGAAGAAGCCCTATGGAATAAGCTTAATCCGGATATTGCCAGCAGTGACCCCTTGGTTCAAAGTGCCGATGCAGTAAATGATGCGGAGGAAGCCCTGGCTATCATTCAGGACGGAGCGGACTGGAACTATCGTCTTGGTGTATCTTCTCAAACACCCAATAATAATATGGCCTTCCAGGTTAACGAACGGCTGGAACTGCGCATTGGTAACTCTTTTATAGAGCCTACTGACGATAATACCAAAGCTGAGAGCGTAAGTCTGGAAGATCCTATCGATGAGATTCCAGCGCCATTTTTGGAAGCCGAAATTGATGCCTTCGTGGAAGCCAACGAATACGCCGATATTACGGTTGTATCAGCCCGTGAGCTTCACCTAATTATTGCTGAAGATGCACTGGCCCGAAATGACAGCCAATCTTTTGAGTCCACCATTAATGATTTACGGGCACTGGACGGTCTTACAGACTACCAGGGGCAGGTTCCGGCACTAGAGCTCCTGCAACACTCCCGCCAAGTCAATCTCTTTTTACAGGGACGACGACTGGCAGACCTGTATCGCTTTGAACAGACCTCCCCGGAATGGAACCTGAACAGGGTAGAAGAGGGTACTTTCTTCCCGATTACTATCACGGAAATCCGGGCGAATCCGAATTTAAGTCTCGAAAACTGATAAATAATTCACTCACTTTATAATAGACCAATTCATAACAAAAAATCTACTCATAATGTACTTACGGAATCATAAAACACCATTTAAAACTGTGCTCCTGGCCGCGTTGGCGGTGCTTGCGCTACCAATTCTGTCGGCCGCACAAACGGACTACTACTTTCCGGATGCGAACCAAGCTGAATTTGATGAATCCATTCCCTCTCCGCAGGACTTCCTGGGATACGATATCGGCACGCACTATACGCGCCATGACCGTATCGTTGCCTATTTTCAGGAATTGGCAGAATTATCGGATAAGGCGACGTTCCAGGTGATCGGGGAAACCTACGAAAAACGGTCACAAGTCATACTAACGATCACTTCTGCCACCAACCATCAAAACCTCGAGCAGATCCGGCAGGATCACCTCACCCTGTTGGATCCCGATGCACCAACCCTGAGCCCCGAAGAAGGAAAATCCGTGGTTGCGCTCAACTACAGCGTGCACGGCGATGAAACTTCCAGCGGCGAAGCGGCCCTTCTTACGGCCTATTACCTGATTGCCAATGAAAGCGATGAAACACAGGAGTTTTTGGAAGAAGGAGTCATTCATATCGATCCGGCCCAGAATCCTGATGGCCGTGATCGCGCCGCTCATTACCATAATAGCTATAAATCCTTTCCACCGGTAGCCGATCCAGCCGATGCTGAACACAACCAGCCCTGGCCAGAGGGACGCACAAACCACTTTCTGCACGACTTGAACCGCGACTGGTTTGCTATCACCCAGAAGGAGAGTGCCAACCGCATTGACTTTTACCACCAGTGGTATCCCAATGTACAGATCGACTTCCACGAGATGGGTACCAATAGCACCTACTACCTGGAGCCTACCCAACCGGTACGTACCTGGAACCCGATTATCCCGGAATACCACTACGAGGAAATGAATCCCCTGCTGGCCGAATATCATATCGATGCGCTGGATAATTTAGGCGCACTATACTGGACCAAAGAAGTATTCGATAACATTTCTCCTATCTACGGTTCTACCTATCCCGATATACAGGGCGGCGTAGGTGTGACTTTTGAGGTCGGCAGTTCCCGTGGACTTGTTCAGGAGAGCAATGCCGGCGAAATTACGTTCCGATCGACTATCCGCAAGCACCTGCATACAGGCATTGCCACAGTACGCGGCGCTGTTTCCGAAAAGGAACAATTCTTTGAGTATCAGAAAGATTACTTTGCCTCAGCACTGGATGTAGCTAACTCCCAACCAGTGAACGCTTACATCTTCGGTGATGCAGAAGATCCCTCGCTCACTCATAAGTTTCTGGATCTGCTGCTCAAGCATCGTCTTGAGGTCTATGAAGTGGACCAGACGGTTGAACGAAACGACAAGCGTTTTGAAGCCGGCAGCAGCTATGTGGTGCCTACTGATCAGATTCACTACCGAGTTATCCACGATCTTTTTGAGCCCAATACTTCTTTCCCGGACAGCGTATTCTATGATATTACCGGCTGGTCAGTAGTACAGGGATATGGCATCCAATATAACGAAGTAGAATCTGACAACTTCCAAAATTACCAGGGCCAACAGGTTGCTGAGCTTCCCGAGCGGAGCGGAACGGTTAAAGGCGGACAATCTGAATACGCCTACCTGCTCAAATGGTCGGATTACAATGCTTCACCTGCTTTATACGAATTGTTAAGTAATAATATTACCAGTCGCGTGGCTCATAAACCCTTCACCGCAAACGTGGCTTCAGGAGAAGAGGAATTCGGCTACGGCACTATAGTTGTTTCCGTACGCGAGCAGGACTTGTCCCCATCCGAGCTGCATCAAAAGCTGAGCGAGACGGCAGAAGCACACGACGTTACCTTCTATGCGGTGGATACCGGCATGACACCTTCCGGAATTGATCTGGGGAGCAATAACATCGAACCAGTTGAAAAGCCAGAAGTGGCCCTTGTCATTGGACCCGGTGTAAGCAGTTATGAGGTGGGTGAAGCCTGGTTCCTGTTAAACAAACACGCGGGAATAGAAGCGACCAAAATCCGAAAGCCGCAGTTCCCGCAAACCGATTTGCAACGTTATAATACCATTATACTCGTTGACGGGAACTACAGCGACTGGGACGAGCAGGCGGTAGAAAATCTAAAAAACTGGGTGCATGCCGGCGGCGTTCTCATTACGGATGAAGACGCTTCGGAATGGGCTATCAATCAAAAGCTGGTCAGTGAAGATCTGCTGCAAACCTTTCCCGAAGATACCACGGGCACGCCTCCTCGCTACGACTACGAAGAGCAGAGCGATCGCTGGAGAGCCAGTACTATTCCCGGCACCATTTTAGAGGCCGATATTGATACCTCCAATCCGCTTGCCTTTGGAGTACCGGACCGAAGTCAGTTGTTTATCAAGAACAGCAGCCTGTTTTTAAAGCAGAGTGACAATCCCTATGCAACCGTCGCTAAATATACCGACGAGCCTTTTGTGGGGGGACACATCAGTGACGAAAACCTGGATAAAGTCCGCGGAACTTCGCCACTTGTTGCCAAAGAGGAGGGCAGCGGAAAAGTCATTCTTTTTGCCGATGATCCCAACTTCCGCAGCTACTGGCATACGACCAGCCGCCTCTTTTTGAATGCCATTTTCTTTGGCCGGAACCTGAGTCTGTAACCGACTAAAGAGTAAAGCGCTTTTAATATCATTTAGCCGCAAGTCATTTCTAATATTGGCTTGCGGCTTTTTTATGAGATATCGAAATTCTAAAGCTTGTTGAGTCTTATTGCTCCGGCCTTCAGGATTGGAAGAAGTAGACATTTCATTACTTATTCACCTATCAATGAATCCGGAATGGTATAGATTTCCTGGGAGTTGATCTCGTCAGCACCGCGCACTTTGGAGCCCGCCGTAATATAAATCTTATCCTTATGCAATACAGCCTGCGTGCCGTGGCGACCTACATTCAGCGAATCGAGGGCATCCCATTCCCCGGTTTCTGTATTCAGAGCTTCCACCTCGGCATGGGCCTCGGTCTGGGCTGCACTTTCCCCACCTAAAACCACTACATATTTTCCGACGGCAATGGATGTTGTACCTGCACGTTCGGTCGGCAGATCGCCGGAAGGAGGGAGGGGCGTCCACTTACCCGTGTCAAAGTCATACACATCCACCTCTGGAATCGTCAGCTCAAAAGTTTCGCCGGTTGCCTGAGAGCTACGCCGCCCCCCTGCTGCGTAAAGTTTCCCGTCAATTATCGCTGCCTGGAAGTGATCGCGGTTGCGCGGGGCATTGGCCAGCCTGTTCCATTCGCCTGTTTCTGGATCAAACTCATCCAGCCACCGCACATGTCCGTCAGCATGACCGTTTTGGATGCCGCCTGCTATATAGATCTTGCCCTCATGAGCCACAGCTGCGGCCGCACCCCGCCGCCGGTCTTCGGGAATCTCGGGACCCTTGGTCCATTCATCCGCCGATGGATCATAGATATAGACATTAGGGATCGGATCCTCATATGGATATCCACCGTTAAAAGCCCCGATTACATAAATTTTTCCATCCAGCGACACCGCCTGAAAATGGTGCATCGAAAGAGGGGGTGTGGCTTTGGTTTCCCACTCTACTGTTGCAGGATCGTAGGCCTCCACCGGCCGTTCACCGCGTCCACCAAGCAGGTATAACTTGTTATCCACAGTGGCGTAGGCATTTTCGTGCCGGTGCGTGGGGAGCTCTTCCCCTTCAATCAGTTCCCAGCCTCCTGATGATTGCTGGGCATCCGCGGTAAGAACCAGTAATCCTATAAGAAGTACAACTGTTGGTGTAATTATTGATAATTTCATATCTATTTTGTCTTCATTTTAAATAATATTCTTAATTAAAGCTCATCGATAGCCCATAAAAGTCCATTGGCCACCTTTCTTAAAAAGACTTCTTCCTCAAACATCTCATTGTTGTGACCAAGGGTAGTTGCAAACACCCGTGTGTCTTCAATCTCGTGAGTCCATGTTGCCGTGTGATACTCTTCGGTTTCTTTACCATAGGCCCGGGCCAACGGCGTTATATCGCCCCATATTTTTTCAACAACATACACTTCATCCATTGGAGTGCGGAATGTATCCGGGAATCCTTCCATAATCGGGTGATCCGGGGCAATGTTTTTGACGTCGAACTCTCGCTGGTCTTCGTGCCGCATGGACTGAAAGCCCATGAACTCAAACCAGGGATCGGCTGGCTCCGAATAACGATAGCTGTGAATCGTGGCATGGATAAGCACGGCAGGAGTCCCTTTGTGATGCTCTACAAATTGCTTTACAAAATCAGCGTCTTCCACCCGGCCAAAGCCAGTATTGTGCACAACCACATCGTAGCCTTCAGCCCAGTTTTCCTGTTGCAATATCGAAAGCAGGTGATCAGGTTCTCCATCTCCTTCGTGTATAACGGTCCAATCAACACTATCCGCCAGCTGTTCATTAATCCCCTCCGTTAACAGTTTTTTCTGCGTTTCATAATCGTGCCAGCCTCCGCCGGTAAGCAACAGGGCCTGTATTGGCTTTCCCTGCTTTTGGGCAGAAGCACAGGATACAAATACCAGGATTAAGGTTAGTCCCAATAGCTGAGTAAGAAGTGATATATTCTGCATTACAAGTAATTTCTTCGTTGGTAGTGTTTTAGTAACTGCTAATCCGCAGGAGAATATTTAATAAAATCAGCGTAATCTGTTGCCTCTTATCCGTCTTCTTAATCTAAAATGATTATAACGAAATTCAATTTCTTTATTTTATTAAAAAAGAAGTGCTCTGGGGAACTGTAAATGGGCATAAATATAGTAACTATATCCTCTTAGGTACTGGTGGCATGAGTTAAAAATTATTATAATGAAAGCCAGATTTATTCATCAATAAACTTCCTTCAATTAGTCCATGGAAAACCTTGATCCCGTTGAGCTCTCCCGCCAACTAAAAAAGCCTACCGGTAAAACCGGAAGCAAAGTGGCAAACAAACTGAATGAGTCCAACCAGAAATTATATGAATTGGGATGGAAAATGTTGGAGACGGAAGGACTCCGGCAGGTGTTAGAAATTGGGTTCGGAAATGGCAGGCACCTGTCTCATTATTTTGAAATGAATCCGGATGTTACCATTACCGGCGTGGACTTCTCTGAAGAGATGTGTGAGGCAGCCCGCAGCTTTCATCCCGATCTTATTGCAAATAACAGGCTTACCATTCATTGTGCCGACGCCGCCGATATGCCAGTTCCCGATCAGTCGTTTGACTTAGTGGTTGGACTCAATATTATTTACTTCTGGGATCCTCCCAAGCCCTACCTTAATGAAATTGCCCGCGTGCTTAAGCCTAGTGGTAAACTCCTCTTGGGATACCGCCCCCGGAACTCCGTTGAACACCTGGAATTCACTAAGCAGAACTTCATTCATTATGAGCCGGAAGAACTTAATATCCTGCTATCCCAATATGACTTTAACATAATTTACGAGCAGAAAAATGTTTATGAGAAAGAAGCAGCCGATGGCAATCCGGTCGAAATTACCGATGCCTGCCTGTTGGCTGAGCGTCAATAAAGGCCTCTCTAAATTTTATATCCTAAAGTAGTTACAAACAACATTTCTTGTGTATGTAAAGGTAACTGCAAAAATAAAAGACAGAAACAGTTTTTAATATTATTGCCTGACGATATGAAGAACACGAAACCCAACTATTTGTTATTAGCTTCTCTTGTTATAAGTATACTCTTTATCGGATGCAGTTCTTTAAGTACCGGCCAGGATGGCCCGGAAGAATTTGAACGGAGGGAACTGCCGCGCCAGCTTTCTGAGCAGGAAGCAGAGCTGGTTGATGGTTCCGGCCATTTCGGCTTTGCCCTAATGCATCAACTGGTCGATGACGCCCCGGATCAAAATCACTTTGTATCTCCGTTGAGTATCCTGATGGCCTACGGGATGACCATGAACGGGGCCGAGGGAGAAACCTATACACAGATGCAGGAGACCTTTGGCATGGAGGGAATGAGCCGCGAAGAAATTAACGAGTCGGCACGCGAACTTTTAGAGCTGCTCAGCCAGTTTGATGATAACGTGCAGTTCAATATCGCCAACTCTATCTGGTACCGCGATTCCTTCTCTATTGAAGAAGACTTTCTGGTAACAAATCAGGACTATTATGATGCCGTCATTGAAGCCGCGGACTTTGATGATCCTGCAACAGTTGATCGGATAAACAGCTGGGTAGACGATAAAACCGAAGGCCTGATTGATGAAATATTACAGGGACCTATTGATCCGCTTACGGTCATGTATCTTATTAATGCCATTTACTTCGATGGTGACTGGACGGTGCCGTTTGATCCTGAAAATACCCAAACCAAACCTTTTCATCTTGCGGATGGAAGTACCATCGAGACCGATATGATGCACCAGGAAGAACAGGAAGACATGCACTACCGGAAGGGGGAAGATTATGAGGCGGTCAATCTGTACTATGGCGATGCCGGATTTTCCATGACCTTGGTCTTACCCGATAAAGATGTGGGGCTTGAAAACTGGGTAAACGATCTGAATTGGAATAAGTGGCAGGAGCTCACTGAAGGATTTAATAACGTAACCCTCACACTGGATATGCCCAAGTTTGAAACAGAATATGAGATTGAAAACTTCAAAAAGGTGCTGCAGGAAATGGGCATTGTCGATGCTTTCAACCCGGCAAAATCAGACTTCAGCCGGATTAACCCCGCCCATAATGATCTCCATATCAGCGATACCCGCCATAAAACCTTTGTCAGGGTAAATGAGGAAGGGACCGAAGCAGCTGCTGCTACCTCGGTTGGAATGAATCTTACCAGTGTGGGACCACAATCGGTACAAATAAACTTCGACCGACCCTTCTTCTACGTCATTCGGGAAGTGGAATCAGAAACGATACTTTTCATGGGTACCATGAACGACCCTTCATCCTCATAGCAGATGTTTCGTGTTAAGGCTGCAATGAGTAACGATTCCTCTAATCCATCCTCATCTAAATGTTGTATATGCAGTAGCTTCTTAGCTGGGAAATATTTAAAGTTATAATAACAGAATGAAGGTATAGCTTTAACATAACCTGACTGCAAATACAACTTACCACAGCATCATGGCGACCCTGAAAACACAACCCACAGAGAATGATGTCAAAGAGTTCCTCAATGCGATTGATGACAGGCAGAAACGGAAAGACAGTTTTAAGATATTAGGTATAATGAAAAGTATCACTGGTGAAGAACCCAAAATGTGGGGATCATCTATTATCGGTTTTGGACAGTATCATTACCAATATGAGAGTGGCCGTGAGGGCGACTGGTTTCTTACTGGGTTCTCTCCGCGGAAAAAGAACCTCAGCCTATATATTATGGCTGGATTCGATAACTATGATGATCTGATGAGTCGATTGGGCAAGTATAAAACAGGAAAATCCTGTCTCTATATCAAAAGGTTAGAACAGGTTGATCTCGACATACTTAAAAAACTCATTAAAGAATCGGTAGATTATATGAGGGCCAAATACAACTAAATCTTCTCTCTTTTTAGGATTAGTAAGATGAGGCCAATAATCTAAAACACACGGAAAAAACCGAAACGAAGTAGATAATAGTAATATTACCAAGCAGAGTAAAAAAAATAAAATAAAGATCTTTGTCACATTCCTGGGTGCTGTCTCGTCTTAAGGATAGAAGTCTTCTATTAACAAACAAAGGCATCTACAATGACTATGACAAAAGAACAAACTATACAAGCCAAATCCGAACCTCGGCTAACTCCGATTGAAAATCCCCAATCCTTAAAATTAAAGCTGGCGTATTGGTACACCGAACGAATGATCGGCAAGGTGCTTACCCCGCTAAAAGTACACTATGCCCGGTTTCCCGAAGGGCTCGGACTTTCCCGGAAGATAATGCAAACAGAACAGAAATGTACGCTTGAACCCAAACTCAAACATTTAATCAAGGTATATATTGCCACGCTCAACGGTTGTGCCTTTTGTGTGGATATCGGAAAAGCAAACGCCCAAAAAGAGGATATGAATCCCGAAGTTTTTGATGACCTGCTCCGGTTTGAAGAAAGCGACCGGTTTAGCAAAGCCGAAAAGGCCATGCTATCCTATATCGACGAGGTCACCCGCAACAAGCACGTTGCTGATGCCACCTTTGAACGACTTCAAGAGTATTTCAACGAGCGGAGTATTGTCCAAATTACCCTCCTCAATGCCATTGAAAATTTTTATAACTTGATGAATGCTCCCATGAATATAGGCTCTGACGAATTATGTGAGCTTATGAACGGGAACTAAAACACACTATCTCAGTAAATTCATTATTTTTGGATATGGAGAATCCCGCCGAGCTATTCGAGCAATATCGACCTGAACTTTTCAGATTGGCGTACAGTATGTTGGGGCGCATTGCACCGGCCAAAGATGCGGTGCAGGAGGCCTTTTTACGCTGGCAAAAACAGGATCCGGATCAAATCCACTCGCACAGGGCCTATCTGTCCAGGATCGTAAGTAATTTATGTCTGGATGAGTTAAAATCTGCCCAAAACCGAAGGGAACAATATATCGGTCCCAACCTGCCAGAGCCTTTGGTATCATCAGAAGAGGAAAACCCCCAAAACCAGATTGAACTTTCAGAATCGCTCTCCATGGCTCTGCTCTTTACGTTGGAACAACTCAGCCCGGTTCAGCGAGCGGTGTTTCTGCTCCGGGAAGTTTTTGATTACGATTATGCCTCCATCGCTGAAGTAATTGATAAAACAGAATCACATTGCAGAAAAATTGCCCAGCGTTCACGTGATCAGGTAAAAGCAAACAGGCCCACCCTCGAAAAATCTAACCCAAAACAGCACGAACTGGTAACGGCTTTTATAGAAGCAGTACAAAAGGGAAATATATCAGAAATTGAGAGCATGTTGGCAGAGGAGGCCATCCTGTATTCTGACGGAGGCGGCAAGGTAACAGCAGCGCGTAAGCCGATATACGGAGCTAATAAAATTGCCCGGTTCATGGTTGGCATACAGAAACATAAAGAAGAAGGACAAACAGTAGATATCATTTTCAGAGGTATCAACAGAGAGCCGGGTATGATGATCTATCTCGACGATAAACTTTTCAATGTATGGTCCTTTCATATCAAAAACGGCATCATTCAGAACATTTTTGTGGTGTTAAATCCGGATAAACTCCAACATTTACCCAAAAAGATTGAGAAATAGTATCCTTGCCACTCCCTACTTCCACAGAGTTCTATAATATGAATACAAATTATTGAGCCTAATGGAACCTGGAAGTATTAAAGGAGTATAAAAGAAATTAAGACGGTTTTACCTATTTGACTAAAATACTGTTGGGATACCTCATGTTTAATAAAGTTAGGTATGGACTGCTATTATTACTTATAGCTCTGGTTTCTGGCTGTACAGATATTACTAATATTGATGATGATGGAGAATCATCAAGTAACGGCCTTGACAGCCGTTTACAGAAACTTGCTGGCCAGATGGGAACTGACAATTTACAATCGATAAAAGAACCACCAGAGGCCAAGGCAGAGCTGGGGCGCATGCTCTATCATGACAAATTACTAAGCGGAACCAAAGATGTTTCCTGCGCCACCTGCCACAACCTAAAGCATCAAACAACGGATGGTCAATCCTTATCTATAGGAGTAGACGGGCAGGGAGAAGGGCCTGATCGCATTATGGCGGATGCAAATGCGCGAAATCCCCGCAATGCAACTATTGTCATTAATCGGGGACTTCCGGAATATCATGCTATTTTATCTGATAGTCGAATTGCCAAAACGAAATCAGGGTTTATTTCCCCGTTGGGAGACGATTTGCCGGAAGGGTTAGATAACATGCTGGCCGTACAAGCGCTAACGCCGGTAATCGATCGGGGTGAAATGCTTGGAGAGCAAGGAAGTGAAGATGTTTTTGGTGAACCCAATGAGATAGCCATGGTAGAAGATGATAACTCTCCGGAAGTATGGCGCCGCCTGATGCTGCGACTAATGGAAATTCCCGAATATGTACAACTGTTTAAGGAAGCCTATCCGAATGTCCCTGAAGAAGAACTGAGTTTTGTTCATGCAGCTAATGCACTTGCTGCCTTCCAGATTTCGGCATTGACTTTCACTGACAGTCCGTGGGATCAATACCTTGAGGGCAACCAAGAAGCACTCAGCCGAAAAGCTAAAAGGGGAGGTCTCTTATTTTTTGGAAAGGCTAAATGTGCTCAGTGTCATAATGGGCCTCTTTTGAGTGATCAGGAACATCATAATATTGCGGTACCCCAAATAGGTCCTGGCAAAGGAGAGGCGGCTCCTTTAGACCTGGGAAGATATCATGTAACAAATCAGGAAATCGATCAGTTTAAGTTTCGAACACCTCCGCTCCGAAACGTTGCTATAACGGGTCCATGGATGCATAATGGAGCATACACCAACCTTAAGGATGCTATAAAACATCATTTGGATCCCGAGCATGCGCTAACCAATTATGATGTTACTCAATTAGCACCTGATATTCAGGAAACTTACCTTGGGAGTGACGATATTAAATCGAAGCTATTGGAAACTCTTGACCCTGCCCTTATCACTCCCACTCGGCTTACAGAGAAAGAAGTAAACGAAATTACAGCGTTTTTAAACTCTCTGACAACTCCCGAAGCCCAAAATTTATCAAGCGTTATTCCTGATTCCGTTCCCAGTGGATTGCCGGTGGATGATTAAATATATGGTTATTTTAAGAAGGGTAAAGATCCCCGATATTCTTCCTACAAAAGATAAAAGTAGATATAAATAGTACACCTTACAGATCTATCCAGGCTCGATCTTTTTCAGAAGATTCCATAATAGCCTGCACAATCCTGATGTCCTTTAAGCCTTCTGATCCCGGTACAATAGGATCCCGGCCTTCTTTTATAGCAAGCGCTTCATTATCCATTTGCCGGGCCTGCTGGTGATTCGGGTCTGGCGGCAATTCTTTGCCATCACTTGTAACGCCTTGCACGCCGCTATACGATTGAAACGGTTCCAACTTATACCAGCCGTCCGTACAATTTACTTCCAGATAGTTCATAGATTTTCCGAAACTTGTTTCTCCGTCTGCAATAACTCCTCCCGGGAATTCCAGTTCAAATTCTGTAAACTCATCGACTTCATCATACATTTCCTTACGCTCGGACCATTGTCTACCCCGAACAGCAATGGGTTCCATCGTACCGGTTGAATACCGGGCTCCATTAATGGGATATACTCCCATATCGTACAAAGCTCCGCCTCCGAGCTCAGCATCCCGTCGCCAGTTTCCTTCTGGGTGACTTCCGCTGTATCCAGCTCCGGTCTGTACTCCGGTTATAGCTCCATATTTCTCTTCTTTACCCCACTCTATGATTGTCTTTGTATTCGGTTCATGCTGCATCCGGTAGCCAATAGAAAGAGAAACACCATTCTTATTGGCGGCGTCGATAATCGACTGGCACTCTTGCACATTCATGGCCATCGGTTTTTCACACCAGACGTGCTTACCAGCCTCTGCCCCGATGATAGAATACTTAGCATGCAGTCCGGTTGGAACAACCACATATATTATATCAATGTCGTCGTTATTGGCAACTTCATGCATGGTTTCATAATTATAGACATTGGCATCGGGGATATCGTATTTCTTTTGCCATGTAGGAATTTTGGAAGGTGATCCGGTAACAATTCCGCGTAACTCGCAGTGTTCCGTTTGCTGTAGGCCAGGGGCCAGCCGGCCAGTACTGTAACTGCCCAATCCTACCAGCGCTACGCCAAGCTTATCTTTTTTGTTTGGAATAATAATGGAAGGGAATCCTATGGAAGCAACTGCTAAGGCGGATCCGGCTTGCTTGAGAAACTGCTTTCTGGAAATGTTATCAGACATATCTGGCCACTATTTGGTTAACAAGATTTTTTAATAGGATATATATAGGTTATTAATAATCCAAAGATTTATTCCCTTCCAAGGTTTAGAACAAGTCTTTCTGCATACCTTCTGGCATTTCCGGAATATTCAAATCCGTCTGAAGAACACTGTTTAACTGCTTGATAAAATGCGCCGCCAGCTGTGGAGATTTTCGCTCTTTATTCTGATGTACAAAAAAGTGAATCTTCTGTAATCCTTCATCATTCCACTTTTTTAGGCGATCTGCCCAATCATCCAGCCGACTGACGTCCGTAGGATGATTTGCGCCCACATACCGAACAAACGCTTCGTTATTCGTAAGTCGCATATGCAACAAGTCACGGCGCGCCGCGGTATCCGTAATTATATTGGCAACATTATTCTCTTCCAACAGCTCATAGAGTTCTTCCGCAACTTCGGGATCATTAAACCAATCGGTATGGCGGAATTCTATAGCCAGAGGCACTCCTTCCGGCCAATATTCAACAAAATTAGCTACCCGGTCGAAAAACTTAGGTTGAAACTTTCCACGAAGCTGCAGAAAAGTCGTTCCCAGTTTTTCTTTAAAGTGTACAATACTATCATAAAAGTTATCGGTTGCCTCCTCGATATCATTTAGCCACTTGAGATGACTGATATAGCGATTGACTTTTGGAAAGAACTTAAATCCTTCCGGGACCTTTTCATACCATTGTGATATTTGATCCTCGCCAAAAGTATTATAGAATGTAGCATTCAGCTCAACCGAATTAAACTGTTTGGCGTAGTATGTGAGTTCGTCGCCTACTCCTTTCGGATAGAAATTTTTGAGGTCTTTTTTATTCCACTTTGCACATCCTACATAAACGTTCAGGTTTTCATCATTTTTAGAATCAGACAATAGGTTGGTAGTGTCGGGATGGTCTTTTGGAAGGGAAAAGTCTATTGTCCCGGGATTATCTACGCGTCCAAATTTCATAGTATCAATTTAATTAGAGCTTCTGAAATAAGCATTAATACGATAACGATACAAAACTAGCACCTACTAAAAAATTCCAAAATAGCTGGTTATGTAAAATAACCATAAGAAGTTTTTTAATTTTTTTACTGAACAAATGGGTTCCTAAAAGGATAAAAAGAATGTTACAAGGTTAGAAACATAAGTTTAATTTGAATTAAACGAACTATTTTATGAAAAAACTACTAAAATTAATCACCACAACGTCGTTAATTTTAGCTTTCGCGATAACCCTTAACCCCCAGGCACTAAATGCCCAGGATCAGGGCACCCAGGGAGATACCGTGGTAGAAGTCGTGGAAGGTACCGAGGCGGCATCTGATTTTGCTGACCTACTCAGCGAGTCTGGTTTTGCCAATGTACTACAAGAGCAGGGGCCATATACCGTCATAGCCCCCAGTAACGAGGCCTTGGAAGCATCCGGAACCAATGTGGATGAGTTGAAGCAAAACCCCCAAAAAGTTCAAGGACTTGTTCAAGGTCATCTCTACCAGGGAGACCTTCCCTCCGATAAAGTTGAATCAATGCTGGATGTAAGTGTTGAAAAATCTGATAATTCTGCTTCGAATGGTACCGTTCATGTGGTAGACCAAGTAGTAAAGAAGAAAGGAGGACAGCAACAATAATAGCATAATTAAATATCTATATTTTAAAAGCCCTCCCCATCAGATGGAAGGGCTTTGTCTATTTGATCTATTTAGGGACTTGCATAGGCTTCAACCCCATCCCCATCTTCTGAAACTACTCTAAGCTCCTCAGTATTTGCCATAAAATGGTCGTAGTCACAGGGCATTTCTGCTTTTTCGCCTGACTGTACATCCCATGTCCCGCAATAACCATCTTCGTTATTCACATATATTTCGTAAGGTGCTTTAAAATCCGATACATCTATGCTAAGCGTAACAAAAAAGCCCTCATCAATATAGGCATCATCTTCTTTGGTTATCCGTTCCGTAGTTACCTTTCCGAGCGTGGATCCATCTGTTGCTAAAACCAGATCATAGGTTTTCGTACTTTTGTTAAGCTCCTCACTTCCGGTAGCCGAATCCTTACAGCCGACCAGCAATGCACACAAAAATAGAATTGTAAAAAATGAGTTTAATACTCTTCTAATTCCAAATTGATTCATTGTTACATCCATAAACCTTTTTTTCTACTTGATAATATTATTGCTCACTTTGTTATACGTGCCTTGTTGATAAATCAGCTCATGTATTTGTCACAGAACGAAAAGATAAACCTACATTGGCTATATTCTTTAGCACGGAATTATTTCGTATCTTTGATATATGACATACAACATTGAAAAAATAAAACGCTATATCCGGGAACCGGTTAACAGCCTGACTCACGGCCTTGGTGCCGTTGCGGCTATTATCGGACTTATCCTGTTACTCCATGAGGCGATAAGCCGCGGTTCAGTAAGCCATATCATTGCTTTCTCAATGTTTGGGCTTAGTATGGTCCTCCTCTATACCTCCAGCACGCTTTTTCACGCCCTCCCCGTAAAAGAGAAAACACTGAAGGTTTTCCAGAAGCTGGATCACATCATGATCTACGTGCTCATTGCCGGGACCTATACGCCCATCTGCCTGCTGGTACTTGAGGGTAGCTGGAAATGGGGGCTCTTTGCAACGGTATGGGGACTGGCTATCATTGGCATTATCAAGAAATTTCTATGGATGGAAGCCCCCCGATGGCTATCCACCTCTTTTTATTTGGGCATGGGATGGCTGGCCGTCATCACTTTCCCCACGCTTATTGCAAAACTCCCACTGGCCTTTCTAATATGGATCGCCATTGGTGGACTTGCATACACCCTTGGCGCCATTATTTACGGTATTCAAAAACCAAATCCCATCCCGGAATGGTTTGGTCATCACGAAATCTGGCACCTGTTTGTATTGGCCGGTACATTTTCGCACTTCTGGGCTATCTATAGCTATCTTCCCGGCTATTTAGGGTAATCTAGAATAGAGGGACATTTTTTTCCTTCTTCCATACTCTATATTCATTTAGCCAATCACTTTTTGCAAATTCTAAATAGAGAAATTAGCTTTGTTTAAATACAAACTATCTCCTGATACATGCATGACTTTTTAAAATCACTCAACATTTTAACGGAGAAAGAAATAGAGCAACTCCATAACTTTTCTACGGCCAGAACTCTCGATAAAGGAGAATACTTTATCCGGGAAAATAGTGTTTGTAATGAAATAGCTTTTATCAATGAGGGAATACTGCGTTCCTACTACACCAATGAAGACGCCGAGGAGATAACTTATTGTATTACATTCCAAAATAACTTTATGACTGCTTATTCCTCTTTAATTACTGGAAAACCCACTCCTGAAAATATACAAGCTATTACAGATACTGAGCTGCTCGTTTTTCAAAAACGTGATCTTGTGGACCAGTTAACCCATGGCAGTCCTAACTGGATAAAGCTCCAAAAACATTTTGCCGAACAGGAATATCTAAATTTAGAAAAAAGGGTATTCTCTTATCAAAAAAAAGATGCAAAACAAAGATATATTGATCTCATGGAAACTCATCCAAGATATATCCAACAAATCCCTTTGCAATACCTTGCTTCATATTTGGGAATAACGCCCCGACATCTGAGTAGAATCAGACAGAAAGTCACTTTCTAGACATTTGTCTTATAGAAAAAAAGTACCGGCGCCTATCTTTGCCTGCAACAATAAATCCTATTAATACCTGAGGCAAAAATATGAAAGAGATTCTTATTATCAACGGACATCCCAATAAAAATAGTTTTAATTCTGCATTAGTTGAGGCTTATAAAAAGGGAGCCCTGCAATCGAACTCGCAGGTTAACGAAATTATCATTGCTGATTTAGATTTTAACCCTAACCTGGAATATGGCTACAAAAAAAAGATGCCACTGGAACCGGATTTGCTCGAAGCAAAGGAAAAAATAGCTGCGGCCAATCATTTGGTATGGATTCATCCTGTTTGGTGGGGCGGATTCCCTGCGATCTTAAAAGGGTTTATCGACCGTCTTTTTTTACCTGGTTTTGCGTTTCGTTATAAAGAAGACTCCATTTGGTGGGAAAAGTTATTAAAGGGTAAAACAGCTCGTATTATTACTACTATTGATCAACCTGCTTGGTATTATCGGTTTTATTATGGGAGTCCCAGCGTTAAGTCACTAAAGAAAAGTATCTTACAATTTTGTGGTGTAAATCCAGTATCAGTAAATTATATAGGGAGCATAAAATCATCAGACCAAAAACAGAGAGAAAAGTGGGTGGACCAAGTATATCAATTAGGAGTTAATCAGAAATAACAGCTTAAAAAATGAACATTTTAGATCATAAAAATCGAACCCTTAGCATCCGTCACTTTGTAGATTTAATTAAAGCCATAACTACACTCCCCGAAGAACAGGAAGAAAAGTTTATTGACCTGATCTCTATAAAACATATTGAGGCTGGAGAGAATTTTATTCGCGCTGGTCAATCTCCGCGGACGATTGGCTTTGTAACAAAAGGGCTGTTCCGGTACTTTTACACTTCCGAACAGGGATCAGAATTTACCAAAGGATTTTTCAACAAAGGTATGGTAATAAGCTCCTACGATGCTATTCTTGAAAACAGTCCATCCCATTATACCATTCAAGCCCTGGAAGAGTCAATCGTTGAAGTAGTCCCTTATGACCGATTTCAACAGCTGTTTTTGGAAAGTCCCTGCTGGAATGAATTTTTAGTAGCGCTCCTCCAAAAGGGATACTTGGCAAAAGTAACCCGGGAGCGCGAATTTTTATTGCTGGATGCGGAACAGCGGTATCAGACTTTTCTAAAGCGCTATCCCGACCTGGAATCAAGAGTCAAACAGCATATTATAGCTTCCTATCTGGGCATTGCTCCGGAATCACTCAGTCGTATCCGAAAAAAACTGATCCGTTAACATAGATCAATGCGATCCGGTTTTTCGGTACTTAGTTTGTGTCAAAATCAATCATATAAGGATTATTATGACACTCCAAAACAATACGGTACTCATTACCGGCGGAAGCTCTGGTATAGGATTTGAACTCGCTAAGCAACTCACAAAGCAGGATAACCGAGTATTGATCTGCGGAAGATCAATAGACAAGCTGGAGAAAGCAAAACGGCTCCTTCCTGACATTCACTATTTGCAGTGCGACATATCAAGAGCGGATGAATGTAATAAACTGGCTAGTTGGATCCATAATGAACATCCCGATTGCAACATTCTTATTAACAATGCAGCCATCGTCCATACTGATCATTTTTTTGAAGATGACTATATCCTCGAAAAAGCGAATACTGAAGTGCAAACAAAACTGATGGGCCCGATTCGACTCTCTAAACTTTTTATTCCCATCTTGCAAAAGAATAAAAGGGCGAGAATCATCAATATTACTACGGGATTGGTGTATGTACCCAGAGCAACTTACCCATTTTATAATGCCACCAAAGCAGCCCTGCATTCATTTACCCAGGTACTGAGATCACAACTGAATTCTTCCCCAATCGACGTTATCGAAGTCCTTTTTCCGGCGGTCGATACTCCCTGGCATAAAGGAAATCCGCCCGCAATTGCTATTTCAACAGAAGAGGCAGTCCAGGGTATGCTGACAGGACTTAAAAAAGGAAAAGAGGAAATCCGGGTAGGCAAGGTTAAATTACTCTATCTTCTTTCACGGATTGCACCCAATTTTGCTTTTAAAAAACTCAACAGCCTCGCTAACCGTTAATGAAATATTTTTTGAATTGTTTCGTGGCGCCCCTTTTGCAAACAGATTACTACTTGATAAAATTAGAAAGGTAATCTCTTTGGGTGCTACATAAACCCTAATCGGAGGGCTTCAAAACTCAGCCGGCCTCTAGCAACGGAAAAGTGGCAATAATTTCAAGAGTTAATTTTTTAGTAAAAACTTCAGTCAATATTCCTTAGATTGCCGTCAATCCGATCGTGAAAATCTGAACAGTACATGCGTAATTTTTTAGTTCTGCTGTTATTATTTTGTGGAATATGTACTTATGCCCAGGCCCAATTCTATACCACTCAATACCGTCCACCACAGCAATTGGAGCAGTTAAGAACTCCTCACTTTAAGATTGTTTACGCCACAGGCAATGATTCTATAGCTTTGAGAACGGGCCAAATTCTGGAAGAACAATATGGAAGTGTCCAAAAATTAGTTGGGGGAGAGCTCAATGACTTTCCGGTTATCCTCAACGATTACAACGATCGCTCAAACGGCTTTGTCACTTCTCACCATTTCAGATCTGAGATAGAATTTCCGCCTATTAAAGGGAAGTCCCTTAATCCCCAAACAGGTGGCTGGCTCGAAAATGTAGTCCCTCACGAACTGGTCCACGCCTTGCAGTACAGCAATCTGGGCAGCAATAACTTACCTCAATTTATCAGCCTGTTTTCACCCGATGTTGCCCGCTCTTTCCACGGGGCTATTCCTTCCGGAATCAATGAAGGCCTTGCCGTATACCACGAAACAAAAAGTGTATCTGCACAAGGAGGACGTGGCAATTTCCCGTTATTTACTAATCAATTTAAAGCCACTTTTAAGAGTAATCGACGCTGGTCAATGGGACAAATGCTGCAGAGATCATCCGATACCCGGCCATTCAATCGCCATTATATCGGGGGGTATGCTTTTACAAACTGGCTTCATCAAAACTTTGGAGAGAATATATCTAGGGAAACACTCTCCTTCTATATGAACTATCCCTTTCTGGGATATGGTGCAGCACTGCGCCATACGACCGGGAAATGGCCTGGCCAACTGTACGATCAGCTGGTAAAAGACAAGCAGAAAACCTTAAGGGGCCCAAGCTCTTCCTATCAAACATTATCCATTCCCTTTAAGGGGCGAGAGATACGCCGTCCCAAGTGGTTGTCTGATTCCACGCTCGTTTTTTACGGGTCGTTCTATAACGCTCGTCCCGGATTTTATCGCTATGATCTGGACTCCGAAGAAATAAAACGGATTCTAACTACCAATTCAGTTGGCGACTACCGCTATGACTTATCCGGGGACCGGTCAAAAATGATTTTCGGCTACTACCAAGCAGATCCCATTTATGACAATACCACAAAGGCAGAGCTGCTCGAATTTGATTTTTCAACGAATACCCGGAAACAGATTACCAAAGGCGGACGAGTATATGCTCCAACCTATGTGAAAGATGATGAACTGTGGGCCCTGCAAACTCGCCCGGCCTCCTCGGCTATAACTTCCGTTACTGCAGATTCAATTTCAGAAGTATTCTCACGCCGCGATTATGAGATTACTGCAGTAACTGCACATCCCAAGAGCCATCAACATCAAATAGCTATAATTGCCAATAAAGATGGGAACCAAGCACTCTGGATTGCCCGACGCAGCCAACTATCACAGGAATTGCACGGCACGCCGGATGTTTCGTTTAAAAATGGCTCCGTTTTTGATCCTGAATGGCATCCGGATGAAAATAAACTGCTTTTTAGTAGTGATTTTACAGGTATCCAGCAGCTCTATGAATTTAATCTTGATGAAAACACCATCAGGGAGATGACTAATACTCCCTTCAATGCTTTTGAAGGAAGCTATAGTCCCGATGGCCAACGTATTGCATTTATCCGCCAACACAAGAATGAACGTTTGCCGGCTATACTCAACCAATCCGACTTTTTAAATAAAACCATTGAGCCGGACAAGTGGCAGACTTCTGAGACAACAACTACAGTTACAACATCACCCGTAGTTTCGGATTCTGTTTATGCCCAGTCAAAACACTGGGAAACAGACACTTATACTACTGGCGGACGTTGGCTGAAACCAAGAACAATTCTGCCATCCTTTAAGGAAGTGGGCAACAGTAACAACTATCAGGCCGGATTTGCACTTCACAGCAACAGCCTGCTTGCCGATCAAAGCTATTCAGCTGAATTTACTTATTTCAAAGATCGTAGCTGGTATGAAATTACTTATCAAAACAAGAGTTTTTTCCCGGGCTTCAAGGCAAAGCTTTACAGCGAGCCTGACTACCTTGCATTTGAACAGGAAGACCGCGGCTTGTTTACATTGCTCCGCCAAAACAGAGCTTTGTCTCTCAGTATCCCGCTAAATGTTCGGCTGAATAACAATATTTATTCCTCTTCTGTATATATAGAACCGGAAATACGGTACTCCCAAATTCGCTTTTTCGATACAAGGGAAGAGCTCCCATCCTCAGACTTTTCAGATCTGGCTGTTGCTAATTTGTATAGTCAGTTTAACATTCGCCTCCAGCAGAATATTCGTGATGTTCAACCGAATACCGGGATAACTCTTTTCTCTGAAATTGAACATTATTTAAGTGACAGAGAGCTCAGCTTTGCTGTAAATAATGGAGAGATACAATTAACACAGCCCCAGTCTACCGCACTCAGAGCGGGAATGTTCAGCTATTTCTCTCCACTCCGACGCTGGAACCAATCGTTTAGAGTTGGTCTTCAGGGGTTAACACAATCGGGACTCATTTTTAATAATCAATCCCTTGTTTCCGATGGGTTTTCTGAGAAGGTACTACCCACGGCCAACAATTTATTGAGTCTTAGCACTCGTTATACCATCCCGCTGGCCTTTGCAGATAATGGGGGCTTTCTGTTACCGTTTTACTTAAAAAACCTGTATTTGGTCGCTTTTTCTAACTCTGTAACCAGTCCGGCCTCTACTAACTGGTATGAACGGTCACGGTCAGTGTTTGGATTACAGCTCCGAATGCAGTTTAGAATTTCGAACTTGTCTTTTGATATCGGTGCGGGATACGGCTATGAGCCCACTCGCAAAAACCACCAATTTTTTATCGATAGTTTTTAAACATATCTTACCCCACTGTTAATCTCTATCAGCCAACTAATTAAAGGTCAATATTTATCCGCAATCTTATGCCATTATCCATTGATAAACTTTTTATTCCCCTGTTGATGCTATTAATTCTGGGAAGCTGCAGCCAACAGCAACAGGAAGAAACCGAGCCTATCCGACGTAAAAGCCCAATAGCTATTGCCAAAGCGTTGCATCAACCATCCGATACCTATGTGAAAATAGTTTATGGACAACCCTATAAAAGAGGACGCGATATTTTTGGTCAGCTCGTACCCTATAATGAGATCTGGAGAACGGGAGCTAATGAAGCCACAGAACTGACATCCACAAAAGATATATCTTTTGGCGGCGAAGAACTCAAAGCCGGCACGTATGCACTATTTACTATTCCCAGGAAAGATGAACCGTGGACCATCATTCTGAACAGTGAGCTGGGCCAATGGGGCGCTTTTGAGTACCAGTCCGAATATGATGTGTTTCGTATTGAAGTCCCAGCTATTGAAAAGGAAACCTCCACTGAACCTTTTACCATTCGCTTTACAGACGTTATTGACGACTCCACCAGTCTGGTTATGCAGTGGGATCAAACTGAAGTAAGTATTCCAATCCGATTTCTGGAAGCGGAAGAGTAAAATTTAGCAACTACCTGTTGCTAACACTTAAGACAGATTCTCAGGCCAACACCCAGGGAAGCATAATCATTGTTACGCTTCATTTATTAATCCCGACCGGTATGCCTGCAGCAGCTCTTTAAGATCATCAATTCGCTTTTGTGTCTTGCGACCGTTGTCGGTATCGCAAACGCGGATCCGTTCTTTATTCTCCTCCAGGATTTTTGTTTCTGAATGGATATCCTGCTCCTCTTCAATCGCTTTCTGTGTAGATTCAAAGGGTTGGTGTGCGGCTAACACCAACCCATAGGAGTTGTAAATAAGCGTATAGCCAGCAATGCCTGTTTTTTCCTGGTAAGCTTTAGCAAACCCTCCGTCTATAACAATAAGCTTACCTCCCGCTTTTACCGGGCTTTCTCCCTTCTTTACCTTTACCGGCACATGCCCGTTGATGATGTGTCCGGTATCTGGGTCGACCCCAAACTCTGACAAAATGGCCTCAGCTACATCCTCTTCTGTGCGAAAATCATAATAGTGGTTCATCTCCTCCTTATGGGTTTCGGGATCATCAATAAAGTACCGTTCGAAGGTGGCCATTTTGTTCTTCCCAAAAAGGGGAGACTGGGCTCCGCACCACAGGTACCACATAGTATCTTTACCATACTGTTTCTTATCAATATCATCTTTCGCAAAGTAGCCCTGTCTTGCCAGACGTTCCAGCCGGTCCATAAATTTTTTGGGCGTGTGATTTACACCGTCCAGTATAAAATGACACAGTTTCCCGTTGTGCGTCATCGGGATACAGCCATGGTATAATAGGTTACTATTTTGTACTCTGTACATGCTTCCTTTTGCAAATAGAAAGCGTACATGCTCCTGCAACCGCTCACTGTTTTCAAACGAGATTCTGAGCTTCTCCATTACAGCCTTTTCCAGATTAGATAACTCATACGGATTTTCCGGATCAATGGTTGGGAAATGAGTGTCAAGCAGTGGATAGGTTTTATCACCGATCCCAACTGTCCCTTCCTCATAGTCAATTTTGTCCAGCAGGAGGCGGTCATTCATCTGGTATTGAGGCCTGCGTTGTACAATTTGCCCTTCCAGTTTCAGCTGGATTATTGAGATCGCCTTTTGCATCCGGGCCATCAAAAGCTGTTCATTTTCGGTATATCCCTCTAACGCCTGTTTCGGTCGAAACTGCTCGCATGGATCATCACCATACACATTTACGGCAAGGGACATCAGGGGAAGAATGCTGATTCCATATCCATTCTCAAGGGTTTCCATATTGGCATAACGCAGAGAAACGCGTATCACATTTGCAATACAGGCTTTGCTTCCGGCAGCCGCCCCCATCCAGACGATATCGTGATTACCCCACTGAAAATCGACTGAATGATGTTCTACTAGTCTATCCATAATAATATGCGCGCCGGGACCCCGGTCGTATACATCCCCAATGACATGCAGCCGGGCAATCGTCAACCGCTGTATTAGGCGGGCCATTGCAATGATGAAGGCATCAGCTCTCTGAGTATCAATAATAGTACTAATAATACTACTGTAATATTCCTGTCGATTTACGATACTTTCCTGTTCGTGCAGCAGCTCCTCAATTATGTAGCTAAAATCTTCCGGGAGGGTTTTCCTCACTTTGCTTCGCGTATATTTTGATGAAAAGACCCTGCACAACTTGATAAGCTTAAAAAGTGTTTCTCTATACCACTCGTCTGGCTCTTGAACGTCTTTCAGTATATACGGTAACTTTTTTTCGGGATAATAGATCAGCGTTGCAAGATTCTTTCTTTTTCGGGTATCAAGGGTATCTTTAAAGAGCTCATCTATTCGACGTTTTATTGAACCCGATCCATTTCGAAGTACATGCAGAAATGATTCATACTCTCCGTGGATATCTGAAATAAAGTGTTCGGTTCCCTTTGGTAGCTCCAATATAGCACTAAGATTTATAATCTCGGTGGAAGCGGACCTGATAGTAGGATACTGTTTAGCCAGCAACTCCAAATATTGCTTTTTATCAACGGCTTCTGACATAGTAATTAATTTTTATGCTGACATTAATATTTCCCAGTTGTAATCTGATTCGTAATTAACTGAAATCTTCATCCAAACGTAAACCAAATTAACAATACAATTTGAGAATCCGCTTTTGGGATTTAAGCCAGTTTAAACAAAGATCCTGAACTAAATTGAAGATGATGTCTTAGGTTTTCAAAGCCTTCTTTTAACGTTATCAACCAGAGGCCAAACTAGAGATAATATGCTTTAATCCCTCTGCAATTAGCGCCATGTGGTGGTAATCCAGACGTTCGGCCGTATCAGCGGGAGAGTGATAGTTTGGATCGCGAAACGGCAGCGTGTCTGTAATCATAAATGCCGGATAGTCAAACTGCCAAAATGACCAGTGATCCGACCAGCTTACCCCTGGTGTAATGCCGGGTAAAGCCACGCCCTCAGCCTTTAATTCCGTACTTTTTCGAAAGGTATCCAGAGATTTATTCATGAGGTCCCTGTCCGCAACCCGTGATGCAAATACAATAAAATTTGCCGTACTCGGATAAAACAGTCCCAATCCCGGCAATGGAAATCGTTGACTCCCCTCTTGGTCGCTAAAATATCCCAGCCCATCCATGGCTATCATTGCTTTAATTTGCTCACCATTTTCTTTCGCTTTCCGGGCATAGGCGTAGCTGCCCATATCTTCGGTTTTAAAAAAGGGAGGTTCTTCGTTTGCAAAAGACACAAACCGGATTGTTCTGGATTGGGAAGAATCCTTAAACCATTCGGCCAGCATTAATAGTACGGCAACCGCTGAGCTGTTGTCATTGGCGCCGGGAGAACCAGGCACCGTATCATAATGAGCCCCGATAATAATAATTTCCTCAGGATTTCTCTTGCCTTTCAATTCTGCAATGACGTTATCAGCCGAACTTCCCTGGAATGCCCCACTCTGTATCTGATAGGTCTGCCGGGTTACCGAATAGCCTGCCCGGTGCATCCGGTCTTCTATCCAAGCCGCAGTTTTCTCCATCCTGACAGGCCTCCGCATGTTCCGCTCTCCAATATATTCCGACAGGTAACGGACATCTTCTTCCAATTTATCAGCCAACTCTCTCTGATTTTGAGAAAGTTGATCGCCGTTATTTTGCTTATCTGATTCAACCATTATCATCCGCTCAGATTGTGAATATCACGGTTTCCTAAAGACACAACAGCGCACTTCATTTTTTAACATCCAATGGTGTATAATTGTTTAAGCGGCCTGTTTATGATACACCGTCTTAGTCTGGAGATACCATTGTAAATTGAGCCCATTTTCCGGATGAGTCCGTACATTCCCCGGAAAATCCGCTTGCATTATTTCGCGCAAGCTCACACTCTAAAGTCACTTGCTCTTCGGGCTCGTTGAACATAAAAAACAGGGTGTCCCTTTCGATATGGGGATTCTGTGCACTGGCCGAAATTCCATCAGATCCGATAATATTAATATCCAGACCGTTTTCCGTATATGCCACCTCATAACTGACAGGAATGGACATTTCGGGATGATTCATAGGAGTAAGATGCCCTGTCCAGTGTCCTTCTTTCAGTTCAGGAGTTGAACTACAGGCAACAATTAAACAGACAGCAACTAGTAAGATATTTTTCATCAGGTCTTTGAGTTATGCACTGGCAAAATTGTGGTATATCAACCTTTGTACTTAAGGCGTGAAGTGTTTTTTGACTAATTTCGAAAAAATATCCCCTAAACTACAAATTCATTGGGTCTTTAGCCATAACTCATAACTACTCACTCGGTTTCTGTAGTTCTATCACTTTTTGCATGTTATTAATATTAAATATTTGAGTCACCAGTCATCAGTTCTGAAAGGTGAAGCCGGAAGCCCTTCGCTATTATACAGATTTGCTTTCTCAGGATTATCGGCCCAAGCGTATCGAACATGTAATGGATTCTCTATTTCATCATTCCAGACAACCACATCATCTCCATCAATTTTTGCCTGTGCCCATTTGAACTCCTGATCGTTTCCGGCAATAGCAAAGTGATGCAACTTATTGTCTCCCAAGGCCTTCAATCCGCTCCCGGTGTGATCAAAAGAAAGTCGGATTGAATCACCTTCTATTTTCATAGATTGATAAATGGGGCCAGAGTAAACAATATCTTCATTATACGCAATGCCCCGTGCCGCGAGGGCAAGCCGATCACCCACCTCTTTTTTATTTAACGGGTGAATGTCGTTCCATTCCCCGATATCTATGGCGACGGCCATGCCCGTACGGGGCACTTCCAGAGTTTGTAGCTGCGCTTCCCGCAGCCGGGCCCAATCGCTATCGGATGGCTGTTCAGATGGCTTCATATAATTGGCCAGCTGTACATAGAGGAAGGGAAAATCTCCCTGCTTCCAGCTTTCTCTCCAGTCCTCAATCATTGCCGGGAACAATTCCTGGTACTCCTCTGGGCGATCAACATTGGATTCTCCCTGGTACCATATCGCTCCCTTAATATGGTAATCTACCAATGGGGCAACCATTGCATTATATAAGCCCAATGGTTTCCAGCGGATAAACGTCTGGCTTTCCAGCGGCTCCATCTCAGCTCCTACCTTGTACTTCCATTCACCCTTAAGATCTACTGTGTCGGTTTCGGTTGTAATTTCATAGGGCTTGTCATAAAAGAATCCACCAGGTCCTCTTTCATTTACAACTCGCACGGTTATATTGTTTTTACCTTCCCGCAGCACATTTCCAGAAATGTCATACCAACGTGGGGGATATTGATACGTTGTGTTCCCTACAAAAACCCCATTCACAAAAGTGGAATCGGCATCTACGATGCGTCCCATCTCCAGGCGAGCCGGCTTACCCGCCATGCTTTCAGGAATTTCTATTTCTTTTCGAAACCACATTACGCCATTTATCGAATCGGTCTCTGTATCCGCCCAATAACCAGGCACATCCATGGTATTCCAATCCGAAACATCGGTACTGTTGGCATACCAGGGCCGGGCTCCTTTATGTCCTGCATCTTTTTCGGTAGAAGATCTGTACCATTCGGATATTCGCTGCTGATCAGCCTTTTCGATCTGTTTAATCAGCTCGTCATCTCTAAACCGAAGGGCTTCCTCATAATACTCAGGAAATGATTTAAGAGCTTCTTCACTCACCCAGGATTCTATCGGAGACCCGCCCAGACTTGAGTTGATAATTCCGATGGGTACTTCATACTTCTCATGCAGATGTTTGGCATAAAAATGAGCAACGGCAGACCGTTGGTGAACACTTTCGGGGGTGGTAGGGATCCATTCGCCGGTTGGTAAATCCTTCTCTGGATGATCAAAGTTATACCTTTGAGGAACTTCAAAGTGACGAATATGGGGATAGTCAGCCGTAGCAATCTCCTCTTTGTAAAGAGGAGCGACACGCTGCATGGGGAGCTCCATATTGGATTGCCCCGAGGCTATCCAAACTTCACCAATCATTATATCTTCGATTGTTTTCTCGGTATCCGATACAATCTGCATTTCATAAGGTCCGCCGGCTTCCATGGGTGATAAATGCACCGCCCATTCACCGGAACCACTGGCAGTAGTAGTATAAACCGAGTCCAAAAAAGTAACTTTAACTTTCTTCCCAGAGTCGGACCAACCCCAGATCTTAACTTCTTCATTTCTCTGGAGTACCATTCCATCGCTAACCAGCTGCGGTAACGTAAGCTGAGCTAATGCAGGTGTTGAAAAGAGGACTAGTAAAGCAAGTATTCCAAGTTTTTTAATTTTCATCATTTGTATTTAAAAATGGATAAGAAAATATCTATTAGGTAGGTGTTCAAAGTCTGCTTTTAGCGCAAATCAGGGAACTTGTTCAAAATAAGATTTAACTTCTTCGCTTCTGAAATAGAAATACACAACTGGCAACATGGCCAATCGAATAATAATCTCAATAATACTTCCGGTACTTCTCAGTACTTGAATACCTTCGATAAAAAGGGCAACACCAATATCTACAACTGCTCCGATAAATAAAAGCATTGCGACAACTACTACCGTTTGCTTTGCTCCAGGCCATTTTTTAATAATTCCAACACCCATATAAATTAATAGGGGAATTAAAATTATCGCCAAATATAGGTAGGAAGGAACAGAAATGGAATAATACAAAATACCGAAGATAGAGAATAGCAAAACTCCGCTCAGGATATAAAGTCCGGCAGGGATATTGCCCTGGTTATTTAAAGTCATGACCCTAATTTTTATTAAAGCAATCCCTCTATCAGTCACATGCAACTTAGTTTACTATTTGCCCCTCAGAAATACAACATAGGATTTAACAATAAATGCTTTTGTTCAGTATACTCTGGCTAATTGGTTTTTGATTTAATTGCACCTTGGTTTTGATGACTCATTATTTTGAACCAATCAATATTCCTTGTCAAGAACATGACCAATGCCAATATTACAAATAATCCCAAACTACCCATCAGCAGCGCATAATCCTGCAACTGCATCAAGATGTATAAATACCCATAGAGAATGACTAAGACCCCAAAGACAATGCCTGTCTTAAGTTTATCTGATAAAACACTATAAGAGTAGATTGTAATCAATAGTATAATTGCTGCTGAGGCTAATAGATACGCAACTTTAAAAACAAGGTATTCGGAGATAGCAAGCAAGAGTGTATAAAAAACCAAAAGCGCCAAACCGATCAAGAGGTATTGTACAGGATGGATAACTCTTTTACTCAACAGCTCAATCATAAAAAATGTCAAGAATGTTAGTGAAATAAACATGATTGCATATTTAGCTGTACGCATTGTTTTTTGGTACTCATCCACCGAAAGCAGAAGATCGACCCCAAATGCAGAATCTGATATTCGCTGATTTGCCCCCACCCATTGTTGTGGAAAATTTCGATTCAAGTGCAACACATTCCACGCAGCATTAAACCCGGATGAGTTTATTTCTCTGTCGGCGGGTAAGAAGTTGCCGGTAAAGCTTGGATTGGGCCAGCCGGATGTAAGTTGAACATTCGTCTGTTCTCCAACTGGCGTAAAGAGCAAGCCTGAACTTCCATTCAGGTTTATTTCAAAATTAAAGTGAGATTTCTTGCCGGCGATAAGTTCGGGTGAAATAGAAATACCTGATTCCAGCACATCATTAGATTCTATTCCCGGATTAGCGGTGTATTCTTCATTATCCCAGTTAATTATAATGGCCTCTTTAATGCCGGTCATATCAGAAATACCAACCGAAACAAATGCCTCTTCAATCATAAAATCTTCTGGTGGTATGTTTAAACTACTGGGCACTATGGATGCAAAGTTACCGGAGATTGAAAGACTGCTATTATAGACAATGACTTTATAAATACCACGATAGCGCTCCTCGGGGACAATGGAGCCTTCAATACTCAAATCCTCTGGTAAAAAATGTGCGTAACGGATAGCTTGTTCAACCTCATCATCATTTCCAAAGTAATACCTATAGGGAACACTGATGACAGGACCTGTAATTTTTTGACCCTTTCCCCATTTTTGACTGACTTCCTCTACAACAGAATCTCTTCGACTTTCCCGCTCTGAAATTAAATCCTGAATTAAGAATGATGGAATTAGAAGTACAAGCGTAAGGAATGCAATGATGGATAACCGAGCACCTATTGAGTGTTTTAAATTTAAAAATGACATCATATTAATCCTACATATTTTCGTTCGGTGGTATCTGCCCTTGCTCAGCGTACCGAAATAAGAGTGCGGATACGACAAATAAGGTGATGAAAAATCCATTTACCCCCATGATGTGGAATAGAGTGCTGGGAGAGGTCTGGTAAAAACCACTGATAAGAGCAATAACAGTGATCAAGGCCTGAGCTAGAGCCATGGCAAACATTGTACGTATCATCCCCTGTGGTTGAAAACGAGCACTTAGACCGCCGATAATTCCCACAGCGATTACCCCGAAGTACATCACATTAAAGGGGTTATCTTCCGACCCTATAATACCAACGGCAGCATTCACCCAAATGAGGAACAGTCCTGTAAAAAGTGCAAAACCGACGGCTACCCGGTAAGCGGAATTGGCTGCCTTTCGTGTTGCCAGTATCCGCGTTACCAGTATGTACATGATTCCCGTACCAAAGAGCAGGCCACCGGCAAAAATAAAATCGCTTAACGTCCAATGCACTTCATTTGTGAACTGCATTGCTACTAAGGGTATCAATAATATTAATACAGTTGTAAATGCAAGAGCGGCGATGGGTTGATATAATTTTTGATTGGTGTTCATGTGTATTACCTCTATTCATTTTATTGTTATTTAAAAGTACTTTGAGTTACAAAGTTCAGGACTAAAAAAATTATCCTTTTCCGTCCTTTAACTGGATTTTGTATCGGGTATAAAAATACCATCCGGCCCCAAAAATAGTGAGAAAGAGGGGGATAGCTCCTGGTTCACTATCCGCATAAATTTTCCCTGCCATTAATACGGTCCCGACCGCAATGATTACTACCGATAATCTTGTTTGTATTTTTAGCTTTTTACTGTTTTTCATTTTTATTGATGTTTCCATTCGTTAGTTGTATGAGTTAAAACTGAGATTTTTTTATCATTACTTTTGTGATCTGATAATTTCTTCCAGCACGTTAAGATGCTCGTCAAATGCTGCCTTTCCCTCTTCGGTCATGTAATATTTAGTGTTGGGCTTGTTGTCTATAAAAGACTTTTCCACTCCAATAAACTCTTCTTTTTCTAATTTTTTGAGGTGCGTTGCCAGGTTACCGTCGGTCACATCCAGATATTCCTTCAATGATGTGAAATCGAGTGTATCATTTACAGCTAACGCTGCCATGATACCCAGCCGCACACGACTCTCGAACGCCTTATGTAAATCATCGATAGATACTTTCATTGATAGATATTTTCACCGTTCGTACCTGAAATGCATGTAAATACCGTAAATAATGTGAGCTACTCCAAAACCGATAGCCCACAAAAACAACCCATACTCAATAAACCAGACGCTCACCAATCCCAAACCTATCTGGATCAACCCCAAAAACTTCACGTCTTTATAAGTGAATTTACTGGCGCTATACAGAGCGAGACCATAAAACAGCAGCGTAAATGGGGCAATCAATCCTACTAAACCTTTTGAAAGTAGAATCACTATTAAAACCCCACCTGCTGCTAAGGGAACAGCCATATTGACTATCATCTGCCTTGATGTGGCATTCCATGCTTTTTCACCCCGCTTTTTTGCCTTCTTCCAGGAAAGCAGAATGGCCGTTCCCACAGCAAGTACTAATACTGACAGGGCCACAATCACAACTTGCGGTAGGTAAGGAAAAAGTCCCCCTGAGCCTGTAGTTAGCAAAATAATGTCATGGGGATTAAAATTATATACACTATAAACAACCCAAACGCCTACAAGGGCATAAATACCCGCCATGATGCCTGCCAACCCGGAAAGCGATAGAAATTTGGTTGACCGCTCCATCATCGAGCGTATTTCTGTTAAATCCTGAATATAATCCCGTTCTTCTTTCATACAAAGTACTTTTTATTTCAAAGTTAATACAGAAATTACTCTTATACAATAGTTTATAAAAATTTAATTGATGATTTTTCGTTTTCCCTGCCAGATAAACGAATACCAGGTCTTACAACGCCTACCCTCAACCACCTTAAGGTTATTATTCAACTTAAAACGATGGGAGTACATAGTTCTGAGAATTGATTGATTCGTGATTTTTAATTATTGTCATTTAATTTTACTACTATAAAGCCTCAATTTACTAGCCAGTTATCTATGGGGATACGGGTTTCTCTTCTAAGTATTCTTTCAATCGGACTACTTCTGGCAAGTTGTGCTAATCAGAAGTCTGATCAACTGCAGGAAATTGCCCAATGGGGGCGATGGGAATACACCCTTACGGCCGAAGAACCGGTTGATCAGGAAATCGATCTGAAGCTTACTGTCGAATTGACTTCTCCATCTGGGAATACAGACCAAGTGCCTAGCTTTTGGGATGGCGATAGCTTGTAGAAAGTACGATTCATGCCCGACGAGACCGGAACCTGGAAATTTCAGACTAAGTCACAACCTGAAGTTAATGGCCTCGACGGCATAACAGGGCAGTTTGCTGTAGTTGAAGCCGACACTTCGAACCCATTGCTAAAGCACGGAGCTGTACAAGTTTCAGAAAACAATCGCTATCTTACGTATGCTGACGGAACGCCTTTTTTCTGGCTGATGGATACGGCATGGAACGGCGCCCTGAAATCTACTGAACAAAACTGGGAGACATACCTCGATGATCGCCTTTCCAAATATTTTACAGGTATTCAGTTTGTAACGACCCAGTGGCGGGCAGCACATACCGACCGCCAGGGACAGACAGCCTACAGTGGGTATGAGGATATCAAAATTAATCCCGGGTTTTTCCAACGTCTGGATGAACGAGTGAATACCATCAATGAAAAGGGGCTATTAGCTGCTCCGGTTGTGCTCTGGGCACTCGGTGATAAAGAGGAAGTGCCCGGTAAGCTGCCTGAAGATCAAGCTATTAAACTAGGCCGGTACATCACAGCTCGATATGGCGCCCATCATGTCGCTTGGTTTTTGGCAGGGGATGAAAATTTCTCTGAAGAAAGTGGCGAACGATGGAGAAGAATCGGGGATGCTGTATTCCGGGAACCACAGCACGAGGCTCTTGCTACGGTCCATCCCCAGGGACGACAATGGTACCTGGAAGAGTTCCGTGATAAAAGCTGGTACGATTTTATCATTTATCAAAGTAGTCACGGTGGGGGACCGGAAACAATAGGATGGATTCACTCTGGGCCTCCTGCACAGAATTACAATAATGAACCCATCTTACCGGTCATAAATTCTGAGCCAGGATACGAAGACCACATAGCCTGGGAGCGCGATGAGCGACACACCGCCTTTGATATCCGCCAACAGGCCTACTACAGTCTCTTGAGTTCACCAACGGCCGGTGTATCCTACGGTGCTCATGGGGTATGGAGCTGGGAGACCAAACCTTCGGAGCCACTCAATCACAAAGGATCCGGAATTGCTAAACCGTGGGACGGGGCTATGGAGCTGCCTGGCAGTGAAGACCTGAAACACCTTGCCAACCTTTTTAAATCGGCGGAGTGGTGGACCCTACGTCCTGACCAAAAACTGCTCTCATCACAGCCCGGGGGAGACGATCCCACAAAATATGTGGCTACAGCCAGTGCTACCGATGGTGACTTTGCTATTATTTACCTGCCGGAGGGCGGGAAAGTTACGCTGGAGACGGACCAGCTTGCATCGGAGTTAAAGGGGGAGTGGATGAATCCACGTGACGGCAGCCGACAGGAGGCCCAATTCAACGGTTCCGGGACCTATGAGGCACCAAATAGTGAGGATTGGGTACTGTATCTTCATAAAAATTAAGATTCATCTCTTGGACAGTATTAAATAGCTTAATTGTTTTCTTTTTTTGAGTTGGCTAAATCTTTTTTTTACAGAAATATACTCCTCCCTCTTTCATTTACATAAATAACAATACTAACAATTTCCATTCTCTGATGCTTTAAGCAGGGAAAATATAGAACATTTTCTCTTATTTAGGGACTCTCACATCATAAGAGTATTGGTTAAATTAAACGAATTGACTATATATATTATATCTGATTCAATAATTTAGGGATATTAAAATAATGGGGGAGTTATGAATCAAAAATTAATTCTATTTATCCATGGTCTAGGTGGAAGGGGCGAGGAAACGTGGCAGCATAATAGTTCGGGGTTTTTAGATTTAATAAAAAATGATGAAAATCTCTCTACTCAATATGATGTTGGTTATTATGAATACCCGACCACTTTATTTAGAATACCTTTCTTTAGCCAAGCACCCAAAATCCAGACCTTATCTGATGGTTTAAGGACTCAGATTAATAACCTTTACTCAAGTTATACATCTATTGTTCTGGTTTGCCATAGCTTGGGTGGATTAATTGCTCGCCAGTACCTGGTTGAAGAAATACAAAATAACAAGGTTCTGAGAATTGAAAAACTACTCTTGTATGCCGTTCCAAATAATGGGGCTCAGCTTGCTTCAATAGCAAAGTTTATTACATGGCGACATAATCAACTTTCTCAATTATGTAAAAAGTCCGCTTTCATTAAAACCCTCAATGAGGAATGGGCTCGATTAAATGTCGAAGAACAAATAGACATTAAATACATAGTCGCCGGAATAGATGCTGTTGTTCAGGAAAAAAGTGCTAAAAGTTTTTGGGGGAATCAAAGAGTCGAAACTATAGTGGACAAGGGACATATAAATCTTGTTAAACCTACCAGTAATGATGATTTGAGCTTCGTTTTACTGAAAAATTTTATTGATCAAACAAGATCAAATGTAATCACATTTGACCTTTCTCATGGTCAAGAAAATTGGGACAGCTATAAAGAATTTATTGACGGTTTTTCAGAAGAAAAACTTGAAGTTAAATCAGATCTACTAAATGAGCGAAGCCAAATTGACCGATCATCCGTAATGTTTTTTGCTCCTCCTTTTGAATCACAAATCTTAGATAGAGAAGCAGAATACATCAAAACATGGGTCTATGAAGGAGGGGGATTATTTTTAATGGGATATTATGCCGCTGACACCCATCATGGTGGGAATCCAAGTCGCATTGCCAGGGAGTTCGGTTATAGTTTTGGGGATGATCTGGTAGCTCCTAATGATATCAATAAAAATAAAATTCGCGTTCATGTTAATGTACTGGATGATAAGTATGCTGTTAAGCTTGAGGTAGAAGATATTGATCATGCAATAACAAAAGATGTAAATAAGATAGGTTTCATATCTTCATGCACCATAAATACAGACTTTGGGAGCAGAGAGTTAGTTTTAACATTAAATAGTCCATCAAATTCCAGGATTTGGGATCCAGAAGGACCAATCGGACCTAAAGAGTACAAAAGAAGAACAATCCATACTTGGAATGTTAGGGAAACGGCTTCTGTACCTCTTTTAATAGCTTTTGAATATGGGAAGGGCAGAGTTGTGCTATCCAGTAGTTGGAAAATTACTACTTTAAAATATGGGGATAATCCACAATTAGTAAAAAATATAGTCGGCTGGCTATCAAATACCGATTAAATTATTAATAACATGATTTATTGGGATGATGTTAATGGTGTTTTTAAAGTATGCCTACCGGGGTGACACCATCGTAGCAATCCAGGAATAAATGGTTTAGATAAACTGCGCTTATTTACCTACTAAATACTCGGTTGGTATTAATTCTACTGATGGGTTCGCTGGCATCCACTGGCGGATTCAAATAAGGAAGGAGGGTCGACTTTAGCAAAAAATTCCGTAATTTAATTAGTAATTATAAGGAGGGACGGGTTCGAAGTTTATTATGCCAAACCCAATAGACTCCCAGCGAATATATTCAAAGATTATAAGTGACAGGCTATTTTATGGAAAAGGGAAGCAACCAGGTACAGAAATCTTCTAAGCATTCAAAAACGTTAGGACCCGTTGAGAGCCTTGAACAATATTTGACCTCGGATTGGTGGAAACGAATTTTTAATTCCATGTACTTAAAAACAGATGCCGATGTTGTGGAAGATCCTCGAATTACTGAAAAGGAGGTAACCACCTTCCACGAAATTCTCAATATCGAGGATGGAAATACTATTTTAGATCTTGCCTGCGGACAAGGACGTCATCTTATAGAACTGGCTACCCGAGGAAGTTATAACTTATTCGGATTAGATCGCTCACGTTACCTGATCCAAAGAGCCAGGAGGATCTCAAAGGAAAAAGGACTGTCCATTGCCTTTAAAGAAGGAGATATAAGGAAATTGCCATATCCTGCTGATTCCTTTGATTATGTAACAAATCTCGGCAATAGCTTTGGGTATTTCGAAACCCTTGATGATGATATTAAAATACTTGAGGAGATATTCCGAGTATTGAAGCCCGGAGGAAAAGTATTACTGGATATTGCCGACGGTAGCTATATAAGGGAAAACTTTACCCCAAGAAGTTGGGAATGGATTGATGATAAGCATTTTGTTTGCAGGGAACGATCATTGGCGCAAGATAATGAACGGCTCATCACAAGGGAAATCATTACACATAGCGAAAAAGGGGTGATCGTTGATCAATTTTATGCGGAGCGGCTATACACAAAAGAACAGTTGTCCGACCTTATTGAAAGAGCAAATTTCCAAAAGGTAAGTTTTCACGGAAATACCAAACCTGAGTCCCTCCGCGATCAAGACCTGGGCATGATGGAGCAGCGGTTTATCCTCACAGCCAACGCGGTTAAGGAACGGACGTCCCAGAAAAACCAGAAAAAAGTGCGAAACGTGGTTGTGGTGATGGGTGACCCTTCTCTCAGGGACGCCGTTAAACCGGATGCAGTATTTGATTCGGATGATTTTGATACCATTGAAAAGCTTGTAGAAGCACTTAATAAATTAGATAATTATAAGTTTAACTATCTGAATAATCACAAAACGTTGGTTTCGGATTTACAACAAATACAGGATAAAGCGGATATTGTTTTGAACTTATGTGATGAGGGGTTTGAAAATGATGCGACCAAAGAATTGCATATCCCTTCTCTTCTGGAGATGCTCAACATCCCTTATACGGGATCAAATCCCCAGACGCTGGCCTACTGCTATGACAAATCACTTATAAGAGGCATCGCTACCGAAGTGGATGTGCCTGTTGCCGATGCTTTTGTCATAACGGAAAACGAAAAGTTATTTGAACTTAATGTTCCTTTTCCGGTCATTGCCAAGCCTAATTTCGGCGATTCAAGTTTTGGAATTACAAAAAATAATGTGGCCCATTCAGTCGAGGAGCTTGCAGATGCCATATATAGAATACGGAAACAGTTTGGGTATGCCAAACCAATACTGATTGAAGAATTTTTAACCGGTGCTGAACTGTCCGTCGGTGTTGTCGGAAATACGGAAAAATACACTGTGCTACCCATCATTGAAGAGGACTATTCTAATTTGCCTGACCACCTGCCCAAAATATGCGGCTACGAAGCGAAATGGTTACCGGATTCTCCCTATATGAACGCCCTGAAATCTATTCCGGCCTCCATACCGCCACATACGGAACAGGCACTCATTCACCACAGTCTCAAGCTATTTAAAAGATTAGACTGCAGAGACTATTGCCGTTTCGATTGGAGATTAAACAGTAAGGGAGAACCAAAGCTTTTAGAAGTAAATCCAAATCCCGGATGGTGCTGGGACGGCCATTTAGCTAAGATGTGTAGTCTTGCTGAAATGGATTATTCACAAATGCTTGGGGCAATATTAGACGCGGCAGCAATGCGACTTAATCCGAGAAATTATCCGAAGATAAATGTAGATTAACGTACGTCTGGTATACTCATATCTGCTTTTGATGTTGTATATAACCCATAAAAGTCAGAAAAATTATCCGGATATTTAAATTCTGCCATTAACCCTTCCGGCTTTCAAGGGGTCTTCAAGAAAGACGGGAAAACCGGGCGAGTAATTACTGAGACAGCAGTACACGTCAATGCAATGAAAACAAACGTAATTAACCCTTTTAGCGTCCCCATTTTATTTATCCCACACCGAGTTGTTGTATGGGGAGCGGTTATTTTTCCTCAACCACTTTCTTGAAAGAAGTCATGGTGTCAATCCATCCCTGTACACAGCCGTTATAAAATTCGTCTGCTATTTCATCGTCAGGAAAACCTCTCTGGCTGACCCTCAGCGTTGTTCCGGAGTCACCGGGCTCGAGAGTGAATTCCACATCCAGATCAGCTTCAAAGGGGAGGGTACCATCTTTCGACCGATACTGAAAGTGAGTTAACAATAATAATTCCGGTTTTACTATTTTAGCAATTTTTGCAACGGAGATATAATCCGGATGATCAATGTCATCGCCCCAGGTTACCGCATAAATTCCTCCTTCTTCAGGCATTACAATGGCACTGCTGGCATACCACCATTTCTTAATCATTGAAGGTTTGAGCAGTACGTCAAATGCTGTACCAGGATCTGAGTTTATGGTATACTCCTGTGTAATTTCTCGTGCCATCTTTTTGAGGATCAAATGTCATTTTCCCTGGTGGGGGTATTCTTTTTCGTGAAAAAAGCCACCACCGACGTGGTGAGTATTCCCATAATCAGCGCTCCGACCATTCCCATGATAATATAATTTTTTGTATTAAATTGACCTTCGGCAGCTTCCCGCGTCATTTCTCCCTGCTGAACCGAATATTCAATAATGTTGGTAAAGAAATCGGGCGTAATAACGACCGTGGTTATATACTGGGTTATTGGCGTTAGCACCGTTACAATCACCGTAATAATCAATCCGGAAAGGAACCCCTGCTTATAGTTCATTACCCCGTTATAATCATTTTTCCGCTTATCGAGGAGGGCAAACACGTAAACGGCAATGGCTGGAATGGCGAAAAAGTTGGTATAAATAGCATGCTTATCGATATGGGTATCGTGGAGGCCGATCACTCTTTCCAGCAGCATCCATGCCAACATTGTAGCTACAAAAATTAGCGCCCATTTAATCTCGGTTCTAAAACTATTAAACATAGGAATCACCAGCTTTTTAATTCATTGAATGCAGTCCGAAGGTGTTTCCTTCACTATCCATACAAATGGAACAAAAACCAAATTCTCCAATTGAAAACTTCTCTTTCTGGATTTTACCTCCGGCCTTTTCCACGCGCCCTTCTTCAACACTGCAATCATCGCAGGTGAAATAAACCATAGTGCTGTTTCCTCCGGACTCCACACCTTCGGCCTTTACAAGAGCACCGCTTGCATTGGGTTCATCATTAACGAAAGGGAAGCCGAGCATCTGGAACACAGGGTCTTCCTTCTCCTGACCTTCGTCTGGGACAATAATTTCCTCCATTTCAACTCCTAAAACCTTTTCGTAGAACTTTCTGGCTCGGTGCAAATCCTGCACATAAATTTCGAACCAATTGACTGGATTTTTCATAGCATTGATGATTAGGTGAATAGTTCAAAAAACAACAATTAAAAATGCAGATTTTTTTAATAAATCATCTTGCCATATGACAAGAAATTACGTCTTATTTGCAACTTCTTTTCGAATTCGGCTCAGGGATGAATCCGTAATGCCAAGGTAAGAAGCGATATATTTAAGGGGAGCCTGCTGTATGATTTCGGGATGTTCTTTTCGAAGGGTCAGGTATCTCTCGGTGGCCGAATCGGTGATCATGGAAAGCGAACGCTGCTTGGTGGAGAACAGTACTTCAGACATCCAGTCGCGTCCCCATGCGGAAAAACCCGGAATCTTTTGAAATAACTGCTGAAAGGTATCCAGACTGATTTTCCAGCATACGCAATCCGTAAGGGTGTGAATATTTTCTTTAGTTGGAGTTCGCAGAAACAGGGAAGCCACTTCAATGACAACTTCATCGGAACTAAAAAACCCGGTGGTTACTTCTTCCCCTTCACTGTTTGTGGCAAAAGAACGTATCAACCCACTTTCCAGACAGTAATACTCATTGGGTACTTGTTCCTCTTTTAAAAGGTAGTCGCCTTTCTTCATAACCACTTTATCATGGGCAGAACAGATTATTTGAAGTTCATCGGAATTCAATTCAGGATGTTGATAAATCTTCTTTAACATAGTGTATTTGTCCATACCCTCAGTTTTCCCAATCCTGGCTTGTAATAAGTATTCCCTAAGATTTATTTAACAAACTTATTGTGTATTGTAAAATCATATTTTAACATAGGAAATCCTGAAAGGGTCTCTGAGGAGAAGGGCCTTTACTTTGTCAAAGCCTAGCTTTCCTATTCCGATAGATCTTTATATGTCATAGTTAGGCGTTCCCTGCATAATAGACAAAGAGGTCATTTTCGATCGTGCGATGCGAAGGCTATTGTTGCTAAGAGAAGTGCTAACAGAACGGAGCAACAAAAAACAGCTTTTTCAAAATTTCCGGAAGGGGCATATTACTTCCTACCTCATGGAGTTCTAAGTACATACCGAATGTACTTACTACTCCATTCGCACTGTACTTACCGGAACATACCGAGTGTACTTCTAACTACCCTCGCACCGTAGCTAGAAGTACAGGGCATACCAACTAAAAAACGATTATGGGTTATCCTCTACTGACGGGGATCATAAATAGATCCCGGGGAATAGAGAGGTTCATGCTCTCTTTGGCCATAGTATTACGCTTCGTCCAGTATTTCATACGTCTCTGGTTGCGGTGATTCAACGAACGCGCCGGATACGGCCGAAACGAACTTCTCCACATCTGCGCCCGCTAGAAACGCGTCGCGTTCGTCTTTTGAGATCCACTGCTCGACGTTAACCGTTACGGCAGGATTCTCTGCGGAGCGAAATACACGATACTCAATGCAGCCGGACTGCTTGCGTGCTGCATCGGCGACATCACGCAAGGCTTGTTGAGCAATCTTTTCTTCTCCGGGTTTGGCTTCAGCAGTTGTCATGACAACAAAATCGGAGTTTTCCATTTCAGTCAGGTTTTCGAATGATTTGGTATTTCAATGCAGGTAGCCCGGATTTCTCATCAAGAAATTTGTTCTTCAGCAAGGCGAAGGAAAAATAGTAGCGGAAACGTACCTTGGTACGTTGAGCACGCTACTTTTACCTTCAACGCCGCTGATGGGCAAAGTTCACAGTATGTTACACTGTTATTATTTTTTGATCGCAAACTTTGTTATAAGTTTAATCTATATCATGAGGTTACAACAATACACCATAAATATTTGTGAGAAATACGGAATAGTTTTCAATGCTTCTTTCCCTTCACGATAGCCGATGCTATTTGTCCGCAGTGATGGGAATTGTGATAGAGGGTGATTGCCAAAAGGTTAATTCGTGAAAGCTTCCCAAACCAAGTAGTCTCTATTTCCTCAAGCCATTCATTCTCTGATGTTTCATTTACCAACTTCTCAAGCTTAGTGTAACCATCTTCAACAAGCATACGACTTGTTTCAAGGTCATAATCTTTTCCTGTATCTGTTTGCCCCATCGTTGTTCCTTCAACGTCTGTTTCATACCCAAAGAATTGCGCCATTAAATTAGTTGCTTCACCAATATGTCTATAAATGAAACCGACTGATGCAGTTTCTTCCGTTAAACGGAAATCGACGTTATCCGTATTTATGTCTTCTAAGATTCTAAAACAGTCTTTTCGGCTCTGTTCTACCATTTGAAGTAAAATCTGTTTTTGCATGTACTTTAATTTTTAGTAAAGATTTTTTGCTGGTGCCTGTATGATTATATGCAGTCGACCGCTCAATGTTTTAACGCTCATACAACAAGTAAACAGTCTAAAGACTACTTTGCCAGTGGGTAAAATAGACTTTATAGTGGGTTGATTTAGACATCCTTAAGTTTCTACCTTAATAAGAAAACATTATGAATCACCTTACTATCATCGTTCCTGAGGGACAAAATAACCTGGAAAGCATTGTAGGTCCTTACAATATATTTACAAGAGCTAATAAGCTTTGGGAGAAAAGCGGTAAAAGATCATTATTTGAAATCGAATTAGCCGGCACCTCAAAAGAAGTGGATTTCTATGGCGACTTGTTTTCCGTGAAGCCACAGACCAACATATCGTCTATATCCAAAACCAATCTCATCATTATTCCCTCGCTGAATCATAATTATCAAAAAGCGGTAAAGGGAAACGAAGAGTTAATTAACTGGATTGCCAAACAGTATAAAAACGGAGCTGAAGTGGCAAGCATATGCACCGGTGCATTTATACTTGCATCTACAGGGTTGCTGGATGGAAAAAGCTGCTCTACCCACTGGTCTGTTGCGGACAATTTCGAAAAGATGTTTCCCGAAGTGGATTTACAAACGGATAAATTGATTACAGATGAATATGGTATTTATACAAATGGCGGGGCTTACTCTTTCCTGAACCTGATGATTTATCTTGTTGAGAAATATTATGACCGGCAAACAGCTATTTTATGTTCCAAAGTATTTCAGATAGAAATGGACAGGCAAAGCCAGTCGGCATTTGTCATATTTAAAGGGCAAAAGATGCACGGGGATGAAATAATCCAACAGGCGCAAGCCCATATTGAAAGTAATGTAGATGAAAAAATATCAGTCAAGCAACTGGCCTCCCAATTTGCGGTCAGCCGACGGCAATTTGACCGAAGATTTATCAATGCCACGGGAAATACTCCGTTTGAATATATACAACGGGTAAAAGTAGAAGCAGCTAAAAAACAACTGGAGGTAGACAGTAAAACGGTTACGGAAGTAATGTATGAGGTGGGCTATTCCGATGCTAGTGCGTTTCGCAGGGTATTTAAAGAAATTACGAGTCTAACACCCGTGGAGTATAGGAACCGGTATAATAAAGAGACGGTGGTTTGATAAGACATTGACAAAACATCTTTGAAGTACTTGTTTAAGTGTTTTTGCTTTTACTTAATAAACTTCGGGCTTTTTCATTGGTTAATTTTCTTGCATGTCCAATTGCATGTACATTTTTTGCCCCAGAATATTCAGCAATTTCGGTTAACGCATGTCTTTCAATCTCTGAAAGACCGTCATCCATTTTTTCAATTTGCTGATTCACGACATTAAATCCTCTCTGAAATATTAATATCTTTGCTGCCCATTTGCTTAACATTGATCTTAGCAACATTTGCGCATTCTCAAAATGGGCAAGTACCAGTCTGGAATTTGAAAATTTTTTAGAAGCATTCCTTGATATAGTTTCTCCATTGTCTAATCTGGTTATTTCTATTCTATCAGAGAATAGCTTTATATAAACAGGTATAGGCTTAAACAGGTCTAGCAAGGAAAAACAAATTTATTTCCTGATCTAGTTGAAAACACTTAACGGTAATGATGCATAAGGGACACACGCATAAATGTTGATTTTGCTAAATAATAAACGAGAAGACAAAAAGCCAGAAGTTAAGTAGGCAGGCCCTGCTCACCGGAGCTTTGAGACTTAAAGCGCAGAGGAGCAAGAGGGGGGAAGTATTTTCCGAAAAGAAGCTTCTTCCTTAGGTTAATGATACAATCGTAATACATATATCAAATTAACCCGTCAAAAATTAAAATCCATCCCGATCTGCCAGTCTTCAGCCTGCTTTTGCCATAAAATTACGTAAATGCCGCCGCTTCCACGATGTACTTTGCCAGTAAAATAGCGGCCGACTTCAATAATTTGGGTATCCGAAGTCTGTCGCAGGTACGCTACTTCGAGATCAACCTGGTAATTCGGGTTTTTCATGTATGCATAGCGTTCCGTAATCCCCGAATGGCCGTCTGAGCGCATTCCATTGCTAAAATACACCGCATCTTTTGTATAAGAAGTACGGATATGTTCCGCCGGGTCATGCCTATTAGCAAATTCAATCCATTCTTTTCTCTCGTTGTTCAATTGCTGTTTAGCAGAATCTGAAACATTGGAGTCAGAAGTTTGAGCAAGCAAAATATCGATCTCTTTACTCCACTTGGTTTCTGTCTTCCTCCAGCCCGTTAGCAATGAACACACCTTTTGATCCAGCGAAACGTCTGCCAGCGTAAGAAATCGAAATTGATCATGCTCGAATTGTTTTATTTGCTGATAGTCAGCCAGTTCCCCGTCAATCCCAAAATCATCCACAGGATTCTCTTGGCTTGAGAAGGTAGGATTCCCATTAAAATATAACAGGTATCCTTTAGGAAATAGCAGTTGTTGAAATGACTCTCCCTTGTTGACTGATGAAATCCAATCATTTTGTATGAAAGCAAAATCAGGTTGTGAATAGGCCTGTAATGAGATAAAAGTAAACAGAACGGTAATATAGAATGGTTTCAATATGCCAGTCATTGGTTTATAGGTCCATATCTATGCTAAAAACAGAATACATAATATCCCTTCCTCGCCACAAAATCTATTTTCGGATTATAGACGAAGCTTCAAACAAATCCCCGGCAAGTGCAATGTAATTTGGGCCTAACATAAGGGTAGAATAGTGGTTAGTTTATTTTAATGTACTCTAAAACTGAACAAATCGAAACCGATAGCTAACGCGAGGCATAATTTATTTACTTGGCTGTTCAGTTTGGCCGCTACTGATCTGACCAAACAGCCAATTCATTACCACTTGGTTCTGTGAAATGAAACCTGCGTCCTCCGGGAAATGAAAAGATTGGTTTTATGATCTTTCCACCCGCTTCCTGAATTTTAGCCTGGGTAGCTTCCAAATCATTACTGTAAAATATAATCAGAGCAGCCCCATTTTCCGTGCTGCTTTTTTGATCAGCCTTAAAAAAGCCCCCTTCTAATCCCGCATCTGCAAAGGCAGTATACTCAGGGCCATAATCTTCAAAGGACCATCCAAATACCTTTTTAAAGAACTCTTTTGTAGCTGATAAATTATTAGAAGGAAATTCTACATAATTTATTGATTCGTGCTTACTCATAGGATTAAAATTTATATTATAGGATCCAGCCTCTTTTTTCCTGTGTAAATTGCAAATAGCCTATACATATAACAATTTAAATTACAGTATTCTTACAAAATTAATTTAAATGATTTTGGGGAAGGCGTTAAGTATGGCTAACAATCTGATGTATAAGAAGCGCAAAGAGCGAGGACCACTTGCCTGTACGAGTTAGCCTTTTGTGGGAGGGGGGGGACAAGGCAAAAAAGAATCAACAGATCTTTTCTTCATATTGCATTTCAAGGGATTGGTGTAAAATAATATATCCAGCATAGTTAATAAGCATTTATCCGATCAATAATGCGTATGGTTGGCGATGCGATTCTTTATATAGTCCGGGTCGAACTTCCTGTCTTCTGAAGTGGACGGATCGCGATGACCGTAAATGCGAAGTCTGCCATCACCCAGAGTGATGACCTCATCAGCGCCATTCCCCGTAAAGTCAAACATATGATAAACCATATCCCCAAAATAAAGGGTGCCGCTGCCATCATCCTGCATTTTGAATTTGTGCCAGAACAGGTCCTCCTGTCCGTCACCATCCCAGTCTCCTTTCACAAAAACAGGATTCCCGTTGATCGGCTTTTCAGGCCACAGTTTAACCAGCTCACCGTCCGGGGTATACCACTGCACCTGGGCCCAAAGATAATGCTCACCGGCTGACCGGTTTCCGTAGGTCCGCGCGCCAAAAGCCACCTGCGGGCCTTCAACACCTTGAAGGTAGTTCCCGGTTTCAACCTGCTGGGTATGTTCGGCCGTATTTTGCCAGAGGATATCTCCGTTTCGGGAATCGTAAACCAATGCCCCGACTTCACTGTGGGCCGCAATCATCTCGTCAACGCCATCTCCGTTCAGGTCGTCAAACCGGTAGCTGTCCACATGATCACGGTTGTTGTAAAACAGGTCAAACCGGTTCCATATCTCCTCTCCTTCAGGACTTAGAAGCATAGAACCGACCGCCACTTCATCTTTCCCGTCACCTGTAAAGTCACGTGGATAGACATAATGGCCCAGGTGATCTTTCTGTTTATCTTCCTTGTGCTTCCAGATCCGTTCCAGCTCGCTGCTGTAGGCCGATACATTACTTTGGCCGCCATGATCGGTATACACGATAACATTATCCGGGTAGCCGCCATCAAGGTTGCCGACGGCTAAGCGAAAATTATTATAGGCATGAGGCAGCGGGGCTGTGGGCCATTCCGCTTGATGTATGATTTCTCCCGTCTCCCCATCGGCTGCTACCAGCCATTCGGTTCCATTTTCATAATACCAAAAAATTGCCTCTGAAGCTCCATCCCGGTCCAAGTCCCATACTAGACCCGGCGCCTCGAAACTAGCCCGCCGGTCGCTATACTCCTCCGGTGACTCCCACGCCCAAAGCTGCTCCCCCTTGTTATTAAATCCGATGGCGGAATAGTCCGGCGTGAGCAGAAGGAAATCGGTTTGCCCGTTCCCTGTCAGATCACCAAACTTGACAGAGCTGGCTTCCGGGATGTCGTAATCTTTTAATAACTTCACATCCGGGTGAAATTCATGTTTTGACAGATCCTTTTCCGTAAAATCTTTGTTTTTTGTCAGCACAAGAACATCAAAAACGGGTCCGTCATCTATTTGCATTAGCCGAACCGGAACCGTGCCCTTTTGCAGCTCAAACGTCCCGTTATGGACCACGTCCATGGGGGCATTCCCCACGAGTCCGTCACTAAGCTTGTTATCCACAGCAATTCTCATATAACTCTCCTCGTTCCCGTGAGTGCGGGCGAAAAGATGCCAAGTTCCCTCTTCGGGGATATCCACATCAATGACATACTGAGACCGGGAGCCGATATAGAGTCCGGTATTATTGAATACCCAGGAAAGATCAAGCCGATCGGCGTCGGTGATATAATGATCGTGCTGCAGGCGATCGAGAAAGTCGGATGCATCAACGACCACCGTTTGGCTATAGCCGTAGCCAGCTGGCAGACAAATCACGGACATGAGCAGAATACACAATATTTTGACAGGTAATATAAGGCGGTTCAGCATACTCATGGTCATAATGGTGGTTTCATTCAAATTTATGTCTGCTGTCTGTGGGTGTATTAAAAAAGCCCAACGCGGACCGGTGTGCCGTCCGTACTATTTCGAAACTACAACATCAGGAAGGCGCTGTTTGATTCTGTGTTGATATGATAAATAACGAACGGAAAGCAAAAAAGCCAGAAATTGGGAGTGCCGGCTCACCGAAACCTTGGGGTAGGAGAGCAAGGTGTGTCAGTTTAAAGGTTGGTTATACGCTGATCAATACGTCAAAATTGAGGACTATTTGATCGGCTGAACGAAAGCTGTTTCGCGGATTACCTGCCATTGGCCTTCTTCATGGATAAGTTGGATGCTGAATACTAACTTCTCGGGGCGGTACGTTCCCTTGAATGGCAGGTTGGCAATCACAGGTAAAAATTCAAAAAGAGATCCCTTCAATTCAATCTAAAACAGATACGGAATAAACCATGATCGTTTGTTGGCCAATGTCGTTCTGATTAATCCCATAAATATTTTGCCCGTGAATTTGCTGAACATTGAATGTGCTTGGCAATGTAACAGATGCAACCAATAATCCCTCATCATCTAAAATTATCCACGTGTTCACATCGTCTTCCAACTCTCCTAAATTGAACCATGGTCGTCCCATATCATCTATCTGTAAGTCTACAAATGCCGGATGGTAGCCTGGAATCAATTGATAGGTGGGATCATCAGGACATGTATCATATTCCTCAATATCCTGCGCGGTTACTGGTTGATAATGACCCAGTGCTTAAGGAGCAGGCGCCATTCTGTTGAAATTGTTTACTATTACTTACAAAAGGTTAACTAATAAATGGCAGGCGGAAAAGAAAGGGCGCTTGTCCTCCGAAGCCATGCCTTAAGCTTCGGCTGATTGTAGGTGGGAGGCCCGTCCCCTTAATACACGGATTATATCTCATCGGGAACAATATCATCTGGTTACTGTGAGGTTCCAGCCTCTAATTCTGAAACTCGGCTAAACTTCAGGCACTGCGGTCGTTTCCAACTTCATATTGGTGGTTAGTTTAATAGCACATAAATTCACCTCTAAACAAACTACTTGAGTATATTTCTTTGATATTTTTGCGAATTCCTGCAGCCAAGGTTGCCTAGGTAAAGTATTTTTCACATTCTCTAAGACTTATCCCGATTTATTTGCGATTGGAAGCCAATATGAATAATCATTATGTTAACTTTCACTCTGTACAATAAGTTACATTCGAACTAAATTTTAGCTCAGTGCTGTTTTATAGAAGTTAGTTTGTAATATTTGTTGGTTATAACTGGTACCAACAACAGGAACAGCAATTTTAAGCCACACATCGATATTCTGTGATTCGGATTTTCTCTGCATTTCTTCTAATGATTATTATTTTGGGGTTTCATTTGGCCTTTACCGATATCAAGTCGGAGCCCGAAGTTGTAGAGCCTGAACCCGAGGTGTGGGTGATGGATGAATCCTTGGCTCTCTACCTGGAACAATTTGAACACAATTTTGAAGAAGGGCTAAACGCCAATCTCATCCCCGGGGCAGCAGTTGCCATCGTAAAGGATGGTCGGGTTGTATTACAAAAAGGCTTTGGTGTAAAAGAGAAAGGGAAGGGAGAAGAAGTAGATGAACATACCGTATTTAGATTGGGAAGTGTATCTAAAGGTTTCGCATCGGTTCTGACGGGAGTATTTGTAGAAGAAGGAGTCGTAAGCTGGAATATGCCTGTATCCCATTACGTGGAACAATTTAAGCTGAATAATCCGGACCAGACTGATCGGGTTCAAATTAGGCATTTATTATCTCATACCTCAGGTTTACCACGCCATGCGTATACGAATTTGGTGGAAGATGGACTTTCCTTGAACCGCATTATACCACGATTGGAACAAGTTCCTTTGATCGCAAAAGAAGGTGAACAACTTGCCTACCAGAATGCGGCCTATTCAACGATAGAAAAAGTGCTGGAAGTCCAAACCAACGCCGATTTTAACACACTGCTGGATGAAAAACTGTTCGAGCCATTAGCGATGGATCATTCCTCGGCAAGCTATGACAGCATACGATCTTCCGGAAATACAGCTTTGCCTCATGTGTATTATTCCCGATCACGGGGGCACGTTCCCACTTCCATTTCAAAGAAATATTACAATGCAGTTTCTTCCGGCGGGATCAATGCTTCTGCCTCAGATATGGGCAGGTGGTTGCTTCTGTTAACAGGGCATTATCCTGATGTTATTTCTGAAGAAACACTTGAAGAGATTTATGATCCGTTAGCTACCATCAATAATCGACGATTTAGCAGGTATTGGGATGGGGTGAACAAATCGCATTATGGAATGGGTTGGAGAGTTCTTGATAATCATGGTCAGAAGATTGTATACCACGGAGGATATGTAAACGGATACCGTAGCGAAATAGCTTTTTCTCCTGATGATGGTGTGGGAATCTGCATTCTTATCAATACCCACTCTAGCTATCCGTTAACAGTTATTCCAGACTTCTTCAATCACTTCAAATCAAATTCTTCCGAGGTTATTTCAGAGTGAGGTATAACGACCTTACGCATTAGCAGTTTGGAGACTATGCACCCAATTTAACAGACAAAACGATAATCGCAATGTAGAGGGCCATAATCAAGCTTTTACCAATCCGCTTGATGCCGTTATTATAGGGTGCCTTATGAGTAAACTTGAAATTATTTAACGGTCGGAGCTATGCAAGTGCGGATTTCGGTGCCGGATTCTCTTCAGCTACCCATAAGGCTAGTAAAAAAAGGTGGGGAGTTGTGATCTCTCCAGTGGTTTCAAGTTGCTTCAGTGATAGCGAACTCAACACTGTATCATTAGGAACATCCTGCAGATGATAATGGCTATCAAACAGGCCGGGAATCAAGTATTTTCCAGAACCGTCAATCACCCTATGGGAATGATTAATTTCATTTCGTCAATTACTTGCAATGGTGTCATCCTCTACATAGACGTTCACGCCCGATTGAACACCCTTTCCGGTCCTATCAATCAGGAATACGTTGGCAATAATTAAATCGAATTCAGGCTCATCATTATTAGAACATGCTGAAATGAAGAGTAGTAATGGCAATTATGAGTCAAGACTTATCCATGTCCAAGTTCAATTTATGTAATGATCACCAGCATTAGCATTTTACAATTCAGCTCGTGCTAGCTTCATTTATAATTTTAAATTCATGTTCTCATCGAAATAAAAACTTATATAACGTCTTGCTGCAACGGCTCAGAGAAGACCCACTCTAAGGCGTTTGCTTCATAAGACCCATGAGTATTAATGTAGAAATGAGAGTATATCAAAGTATTTATTGTACGAACTGCGTTGTTTTTAACTGTAAGCCCTATAACGACCCAGCGTTTAAGCGGAAGGCGCAAGAATGTTGAGTTGATTAATAATGAACGGAAAACTAAAAAACAGAACAGACGCCGTGCCCTCCAAAGCCATGCCTAGTGCTATAATCTTCAGCCGAATATCACTTTAGCGCAGGAGGGAGACCTGCCAAGTTGATACGCTGTTTATGCTTCCATTATTTTCTTTTAGTTAATATGGAGAAAATAAGTGGTACTTAAATAGTAGCTTACAATATATTCTTCAAAAATTCCTTTTAAAATAAGGGATGTATATTTTGCCTGAAAAAGTATCTACAGAACGTCAAACTTCCGTTCAAGTTTCGTTTCAACAAGTTTCTTAAATCGTACATCGCTGCGAATTGAATCAAATATGGGATCAATAAATACGCGATGGTTGAATCTTAGATTTTGGTCTATAAGCTGTAATGCAACTTCTATTTCACCAATCATTAATGAAGAGTAAAGTCGTGGCGGGTTAGGTAAAGAATCATTTTTAAAGCTTTTAAGAGTTTCAGCCCTTTGCCCCATTGCTGCAGAGATGATGGTTTTTTTCCAACCGGTATTATGTCCCCATATTTCATTAAGCATTGTACTTGCATTCTCAATTAATGCAATGGCCTCTTCTTCTCTACCCTTGTTAAAAAGTTGTTGGCTCCGTTTTAAACGGGCTGTACTCAAATACTTTTTAGTATTGGGATATAAGCTGCCAAGTTTTAACGAGGTCTCCAGTTCTGTGATAGCATTTTCATATTTTCGATCACAGTAATAGGTATATCCTAAACCATGGTGGGCCGCCCAGGATACTGGGTCAACGCTTACGGCTTTCTCCATTTTAATTAAGGCCTCATTAATATCGCCCATTCTCAAATGATGCCATCCATATTCAACTAATGTTTCACTGTGACTGGGATTCAACTCCAATGCCCGCTCGAATGAATTTTTACTCTGTTCCCAGTTTCTGTATACATACCCGTAAGCAATGGCCTGTACCAGATAAGCATTAACCATTGTTGAATCCAGGGAAAGAGCCTTTTCAGAAGCTTCCATTGCTAATCTTGATGCATTTTCAATAGATATTCCTTCAACTCCTGTCACATTTTTATTGAATCTGGAAATTCGCCCCAGGCGTTGAATCGCTAGTGCCAATTCAGAATAGGCTGGAGCAAATGTTGAATCGATGTTAATAGATTCTTCAAAATACTCAACGGCACTAACAATATTGCCGGGTTCATTCATATCCAACAAATATTTACCCCTCAGATAAAGATGGTATGCAATTTCATTTACATCTCTTTGGTCGGAAATATACTGTCGTTCTACAGGCAGCAATTCAGCCTCAAGTTCATCCGCTATATGAGTTGCAACTTCACTCTGCACAGCAAGAATATTTTCCATTCTTCTGTAGTAGCTTTTCGTCCATAAGTTATGACCGGACCGGGCATTGATTAATTTAGCGGTAATCCGGATATCGTCTCCGGCTCTCTGCACGCTTCCCTCAACAACTGCGTTAACTCCAAGTTCACGAGCAATTTCCCGAATACCCTTTTGCTGACCCAGGTATTGCATTACTGAAGTTCGGGAGATCACTGACAAGTCGGGCACGCGCGCCAACTTTGTAAGTATTTCTTCGGTCATCCCGATGCTAAAATAATCAATGCTGTCAGGTGCATTAATATATGTAAATGGCAAAACCGCTATAGTATGACCTTCGCCGATTATGCCTGCGGACTGTTGGTTTGGCTGCCAGCTCCAAGTATAGAATCCTATTAACAGAATGATGATACCAGCAACGATTGCCCCTGCAGGCCAAAATATCATTTTTTTACTCGTGGGTTTAACAGGCGGTTGATCTGAAATTTTGTTAGCTCCCCGTGTATTTTCTTCAGCAGAGCTTGCCTTTGATTTTTTATTAGGGGAGAAAGATTGGGGATTTTCTGGGGCTATATCTTGCTCATTTTGGGCCTGTTTAGAGAAATATCCTTTCTTTAGGTTTTTAGCAAGCAACTGAAGGTCATCGGGAGGTTGTACTCCCAATTCTTTCTCCAGATGCAATTTATACTCATCGTAGGCTCTTACAGCATTGCTATTTAGACCATTGCGTACTAAAAGTTTTAAATAGCTACTCTGGTGCTGCTGGGACAAAGGTATCAGCTGTATAGCTTTTGCCGCCATCTCTACTGCGTAACTGATGTTACCTTCCTCTTCTAATTCATCAGAAAGTAAAATGTATCCATCGGCCGCCCGCTTTCGGAGTCTTGCTCTTTCTCTATCAAGCCAGTCCTGAAAATGATTGGAAATTTTTTTTACGTGTAATCCCTGAAGCATATCTCCCTTATAGAAGTCAATAGCTTTTTGGAATTGACCTTTGTCCATTGCCTCCTCAAATTCTATTACATCACACCAGACCAGATCCCTATTTATAGCTATTTCTTCCATGCCCCTGTTAATGATAATCTCCTTTCCCAAAGCATCCCGAATATTATAAAGAAGATTGCTGAGCGCATTCCTGGCATTTTTTTGGCCCATATCAGGCCAAAAAATAGCTATTAACCTATCTCTTCTGTGATACCCGCGGGGGCGGGCAAGCAGTAGATATGTAAAAAGAGCTAATCTTTTTGGCCCATACAAAAACGAGTGATCATGCTCCTTGTTGTCCTCTTGGATAGTTAAGGAGCCGAGAATACGAAAGTTAATCATATCATTGCCGGATAAATTTCTTTCTTAGTTGCAATCTAAGAGGAATAACGGATTAAACAAAGAGGGCTCCCTTATAGTAATACTGAACCTAAATCTATTCACCTAAAAACGAGGTCTTATGAAACATTTTAAATGGTTCTATTATCAGTTACATACAGTATCACTAGTAATAATATTCTTAATGTTTTCCGCCTGCTCGGATTTTCAAAGTTCTTCCTTTGATATAGAAAAAGTTAACGCGGATAAAAATAGCCAGCAGAAATCAAAACTTGTTGTAAAAGGCGGGCCAAACGTGGTTGAAATAACCACCGAACACGACCATGATTCCGATGAACACCTATTCAACCTGAATGTAAACGAAGTGCCGGAAGGCTGGACTCGATTTAGATTGAAGAATGCCACTCATGTTGATCATTTCTTCCTTCTATATGAGGTACCTCAGGGAGCGATAGACGCTGCCGAGGCTGCAAATCAAACGTTATTAGATCACTGGTACCAAACTGTTACCGCACCCTTTCAAGAGGAGTGGAACCCCTACATAAATGGGGATATCGGGTTTGGAGTCTTTGTGAATAATTTATTTGGTGCAGTGCTGTCTTCCGCGCCTTGGTTTCCAAACGCAATAACGGTTGGGGGCCCGGGAATAACCTCTCCAGGACAGGTCTCAGAGACAACAGTGCACCTCACCGAGGGGGTCTATATTGCAGAATGTTATGTAAGAGATGAAAATGGGGAATTCCATTCTTATAACGGAATGTTGGAAATGGTTACAGTTACGGGTCAAGCTTCCGGTGAACGGGAACCGCGTGCCACTATGGACGTAATGATTTCGCAATCAGGAATAGAGAACCCAGAACTAGTGCGTCCCGGAGCACATACTGTCGCCATTCATTTCGGGGAGCAACCAGCTTTCGGTTATGAGCACTTGTTGGGCCATAATGTACAGCTTGTATATTTTGATGAGGGTTATGATTCGCAGTTACTTGAAGAATTGGGGATATGGATGGACTGGACTGAAATGGATGGTCTCGTAAACCGAGCTCCGGAGGGAGCCACTTTCATCGGTGGTGCTATGGAAATGCTGGGTGGCAACACGGCATATTTCAACGTCAACTTAGTACCCGGTGATTATGCATGGATAGCAGAAGTACCCGATCCGCAATCAAAAGGAATGCTAAAAACGTTCACTGTTCCTTTTGGCAATACAGCTGCCCAGTGAAGCACTAATTGAGTTCATTGACTGCCGTGACTAATATTTGAAACGCTTGAGCAAGCTGTATAATCAAGCCCTGACTTATGAATATAGTCAGGGCTTGATTAATATCGCACTTATTTTTCTAATGTTTTTATTCCGGAGAATAACGAAATTACGCATAACCGGCACACGAATTAAGGTTGATTAGTTAAATAACGAACGAAGGGCCTAAAAGCCCAAAAAGGTGACGGGGCATCCCGCTGAAGCACTGATTATGTTGCGTATGAACCCTCCACAATTGGCAGCAACCTTGAGCCATGTAGTGCAGCATTTCGATGGTCTTTCCCAGCCAGATACTCTTTGTTAGAAGCCAAACCCATAAACGCTTTACGTGATTTGTGGCGAACAAGAAGCATCCAATCCCATTGCTCTGCTTGCGGTCCAATCAGGAACGTTCCGCGACTCCCTTGAAATACAACTTCACTGCCGATTGCATTAAGCAAAGGAAGAGTATGTTTTATATATCTCTGGTAGCCTTTCTTCCCTGAAATTGATTCCGTTGGGTTTAGTTTTGGGAAGTCAGAATAATCGGCCAGCTCTCAAAATTGTAGCAGATTTAGCATATAAAACTCCTCAGGTATATCTTGGGAGAAGAATACTTTTCCCGACTCTTGTGTGGCTTCCAGATAGTACTGATCCATTTTTTCCTTTAATTAGGATTTAGTTTTAGAAACATAACAATCCCGCGCTTAAGGTGCTGGCGCCAACGTACTGAAATTGTTTACAAATGAAAGGTTAACTACGGGCAAGAACAGGTGCTATGTTCTCCGTAGCCAGGCCTGCGCTATAAGCTATCGGCCGATTATCAATTTAGCGCAGGAGGGATGTTTGTCCGGTATTATGCATTAGAAAGAGGACACCTGTAGATTGGTAAGAATCCACATTCACTACCAACCCAACAGGAGGTCCTCTTATGAATACAACTACACATTACGCAGGAATGGACATTC
>NZ_BAABRS010000004.1:300000-404951 GCF_039545095.1 Fodinibius salicampi
CTTCATTTCCTGCTCTTCCATAATCGCAGCCCGCAACTGGCGGCTGTTACGCACGCCTTTAAGAAATTGGCCATAGTGTTTCTTCATGATGATTACTCCATAGCGTTCACCGTGATGCTTTACGGAACGACGTAGTTGTTCGGCACAAAGTTCTATCCGGTCCTCAACGGAAGGGTCGGGCAGCAGTTCTCCGGTTTGGATGTAGTGATGGGAACGTTCAAATATCCAGGGGTTTCCGATGGCTCCGCGTCCGATCATGACGCCGTCCACACCGGTTTCATCAAACATCCGTTTGGCATCCAGTGGAGTGGTAACATCTCCATTGCCAATGATCGGAATTTCGAGACCGGGAGTGTCTTTTAGCTTCTTAAGACATTCCCAGCGTGCATCCCCCTTATATTTTTGATTGCGCGTACGAGCATGTACGGTGAGGGCTTTAACGCCCAGGTCCTGAAGCATAAGGGCTACTTCCCCAATACGGATCGTTCGATCATCCCATCCGAGCCGCGTTTTAACTGTTACCGGCCGGTTTTCTACAGCATCCACAACAGATCCGGCCATTCGTTCCATCAGATCCATATCCTTAAGGCAGGCAGATCCGGCTCCTTTTTTGACAATATTGTAGACGGGGCACCCGAAGTTAATATCCACTACATCGGGGTTATTAGATTCGGCTATCTTCGCTGCTCCCTCCATTGCTTCTTCGCGACCTCCGAAAATTTGTACGCCAAAGGGACGTTCCTCTTCACTGAAGTCCATTTTGTGCATAGCATGGTCGGAGTCTCGTATTATGGCTTCAGAGCTGATAAATTCCGTGTATACGATATTTGCCCCCTTGCGCCGACAAATAGTTCGAAAGGGAGAGTCCGTTACATCTTCCATGGGAGCCAGCAAAAGCGGCTTATGACCTAAATCTAAATCACCTATTTTCACTTTGGTACTCAATGGTTGGTTTAATAATTGCTGAACCTCAATATAAGGAGAATCTCAGAAAACCTCGATTAATTGTCAGGTTAGAAATTAGCGGTTTAAAATTAACTAATGATATGAATGCTGAAAATTGTTATACTAGCGCTTAATCCTTAATTCAATTAATTTATAGAACGGGATCATGGCATTAGCATCCAAAAGTATAGAAGAACTGTTAGGTGATGAAGCAGAAGATTTGCTGACTCATAAATGTGAAACAATATCTAAAGACAAACTCTATCTACCCTCAGGATCATACGTAGATGATGTTTGGTACCAGTCCGACCGGAATCCACGAGTACTACGGAATCTACAGGCCCTGCTAGATCATGGCCGGCTGGGAGGTACGGGATATACCTCAATTTTGCCGGTAGATCAGGGAGTTGAACACTCCGGCGGAGCCTCATTCGCACCCAACCCCGACTATTTTGATCCCGAAAATATTATAAAATTAGCAATTGAAGGGGGATGTAACGGTGTTGCTTCTACCTTTGGAGTTTTAGGAGCAGTAGCTCGAAAGTATGCTCATAAAATTCCTTTCATTGTTAAGATTAATCATAATGAGTTGATGACTTATCCGAATACATATGATCAGGTGATGTTCGGTTCGATTGAACGTGCGTATGAGATGGGGGCTGCTGCGGTAGGAGCTACGATCTATTTTGGTTCGGAAGAGTCCAGCCGACAAATTCAGGAGGTTGCCCGCGCTTTTGAGCGTGCGCACGAACTGGGGCTGGCTACTATTCTCTGGTGTTATACCCGGAATTCAGCTTTCAAAGTAGATGGAGAAGATTATCACGCATCAGCGGACCTTACGGGGCAGGCTAACCACTTGGGCGTTACCCTTCAGGCCGATATTATTAAGCAGAAGCAGCCGACGAATAATGGAGGGTATAAGGCCCTGAATATGGGAGATTCCTCTTATGGTAAGCTTGATGAGGATATTTACAACAAGCTTGCTAGTGAACATCCCATTGACCTTACCCGCTATCAGGTGGCAAATTGTTATATGGGTCGCGCAGGACTGATTAATTCTGGAGGCGGTTCCGGCAAAAATGATTTTGCGCAGGCTGTTCGTACAGCTGTTATTAATAAGCGTGCCGGCGGCATGGGACTTATAAGCGGTCGTAAAGCATTTCAACGACCATTGGAAGAAGGAGTGAAGCTACTTAACTTCATTCAGGATGTATATCTTGATGATGATATTACTGTAGCCTAAAAGCTCTAAATGTTTTTTAAAAGCCTTATGGATTTTCCATAAGGCTTTTTTTATGCCTTAGTTAAATATCTTGGCACCTGCTAATTTGGTTTCTATTATTTAGATTTGATACCTATTTTGAGCTACGCATTTTCTCTAATTGTTAAATAATAGCTTTTTGTCAGGTAGTGAACATCACATACAAAAAAGTCCTAAGGAGTATTTTTCCAGTAAATACTTGTTTATTTCTATAGGCTTGAGTGTGGGGACGATGGCTTTTTTAATTTACTGGACCTATACTCCTGGAGTTCTGGAGCATTTGAAGATGAAAAGGTTGCCGGGACTTATTATAGCTGTGGTGGTATCTTTCATGCGAATTGGTTTTTCAGCGGCAAAAATACGGTATTTATCTGAAAAGGCTTTGGGCTGGATGGCATCATGCCGCGTTATGCTTAGCTGGGATTTTACTTCTTCGATAACCCCTTCTGTTGTAGGCGGAGCTCCCATGGGGACATACGCCATGACGAAGGAAGGATTTAGTCTGGGCCAATCATCGGCCATTATTCTCTATAGCCTTTTTCTTGATCAGCTTTGGTTTGCCCTTGCGGTGCCTATCTTGCTGGTATCGGGAATATTCTATGAAGTAGTACCCAATAATACTGGGGTGGTGGGGCATGCTTCTATGATATTGCTATATATAGGACTATTAAGTTATGCCGGCCTGATGGCTTATGGCATTTTAAAGAATCCTCATGCGATCAAAAAGGTGGTGAATGTGGTATTCAAACTTCCTTTTTTGCGTCGCTGGAAAGATGATGTAAAAGATGAAACTGAAAATTTAGTGGAATATGCCCATGAACTTCGCGCGAAGCCGAATAGCTTTTTGCTAAAGGCTTTCTTTTTATCGACCATGTCCTGGTTGTGTAGAATCGCATTGCCTACCATTGTTGTATTAAGTCTTTTACCTGCAAATGAAATTCTCTCGATACTCAGAAGCTTGGCAATGAATCTGGCTTTTCTCATTATGCCCACACCAGGTGGAAGTGGTGGGGTAGAGGGACTCTTCGCTATCTTTCAGGGTCCCTTAATGGATCGAAAAGCGTTTATTGGTCTCGCTGTATTTGCATGGAGAGTCATTAGCTATTATATCTCCGTTGGTTTGGGAATCATGGCTACTACCTGGTATATAAATCAGTCGGTAGTAGAAAGTTTCGATGACTTGTCCCCCGAAGAACAAGAAAGAGACGTTCCCTCATCTGAATCTATTTGATTATGCCAAAAGATCGAATGCAATTTGTATGTGATGAATGTGGCCATACTTCTACAAAATGGCTGGGTAATTGTCCCAATTGTGGAAGCTGGCATACCTTCAAGGAGTTTAAGGTAGAGCGCAAGACAAAATCGGAAAAGGAGCATAAGGGCAAGGTTGAAGGCTTAAATGATTCCCAACCTCCCCAAAAGCTGGACGATATTAAATCGAATTCTGAGGAGCGATTTTTGAGTCATATCCAGGAATTGGATCGTGTACTTGGTGGAGGATTTGTCCCGGGCTCCTTTATACTGCTGGGGGGGGATCCTGGGATTGGTAAAAGTACGCTGACTCTCCAGCTGGGAAAAGCAGTTTCGGATTTGAAAATACTGTACTGTGCGGGAGAGGAGTCGGCGGGGCAGATAAAACAGCGCGCCCGTCGGCTGGGGGTGGAATCCAATAACTTCTATATCTATACGGAAACGGATATCAATAAAGTGTTGAAGGAAGCACGGAAGCTGGATCCCGACTTGTTGATAGTGGATTCGATACAGACGGTCTACCGTACGGAGCTAACCAGCATGGCAGGCAGCATTCAGCAGGTCAAAGAGTGTGCCGCCCTGTTGCAGCAACTGGCTAAAAAGCAGAATATCACGACATTGGTTATCGGACACGTTACCAAGGAAGGTAATATCGCGGGCCCGCGGGTACTTGAACATATGGTGGATACGGTGCTTCAGTTTGAGGGAGACAGTAACTATAACTATCGGATGCTGCGCAGCCTAAAAAATAGATTTGGTCCGGCACAGGAAGTTGGGGTATTCGAGATGAAGCAGTCGGGGTTGGTTGAGGTCTTAAACCCTTCACAGCTTTTTCTGTCGGATTATGACAGCAGTGTTAGTGGCAATGCAGTTATCTGTTCTATTGAAGGCTCACGTCCGCTTTTAGCAGAAGTACAGGCATTGGTTACCCCCAGTAATTACGGTACACCACAGCGTACAGCCAATGGATTTGATCACCGGCGGCTTTCACTGCTGCTGGCGGTTTTGGAGAAAAGAGGAGGGTACCAGTTTTCAGGTCAGGATGTTTATCTGAATATAGCCGGCGGACTAAAAGTGAATGATCCGGCTGCAGATTTGGGTGTGGTCTGTGCGTTGGTCTCGAGCTTGCTCGATGATTCTATTTCAAAGGATTTTGCCTTCCTCGGGGAAGTGGGGCTGGGAGGAGAGATTCGCGCGGTCAATAATGTTGATCAGCGTCTCGGGGAGATACAAAAGCTGGGTTTTGAAAAAGCCATAGTCCCCCAAGCAAGCACCATTGACCGAAAGCACGATTTACAGCTCATTAAGGCGGCGAATATTATGGCAGCTATAAAAAAAGCTCTTTAGAATATAATCTAAAGAGCTTTTAAAAAAATAGTAATAGTGCTTAGAACTGGTGACGCTCACGTCTGCGCTGTTCACGAATGCTTTTCTTTAACGCTTCACGACGTTTTTTGGAGGGCTTGGTATACTGCTGCCGCTCTTTATATTCATTTAAAATTCGTGAACGAGCCACCAACTTTTTAAAGCGGTTAACTGCTCGGTCAATACTCTCGTTATCTTTTACTTTAACTCCAACCATATACTTTAAATTGTTTTGCTTTCGATTCTCGGACGCGAAATATAAGGATCTTTTTATAAATGTACATAATTATAACAAAGAAAAGTTGCTATTCATTTCAACACCTTTACCAAGGTAAGAGGGTACGTGTGTAACCTTAACCACTCCTGAGTCTTGTAAAAGCCAAGTTTTAAATTTGGGTAATTTTTTATGTCCAATTTCAAAAGGTAAGGCTATTACCTAAAAGAATGAACTATGATCCCTACAGTTCAAAAAAACTCATTACATATTTTGCTTTCTGTATTTTAATGTGGAGGGAGCAAAGCCAAAGTTATCATCTAAAATGATATTATCATATTCAGATACACCAATTTTTATCAGGGCCTGGTGATGAATGGTATGATCTAAATTATGTAGTATCTCCCGATAATAATTACTTTCAATTAGGATCTTTTCTTCGGAAATCATCTGTTCTAAGGATATCGTTTTATTTGGTTTTTCAATTTGAGTAATCAAAAGTTCTAATTCTTGGAGTGCGACTTCTATATTGGTTTCTATGGTCCTATTTCGCGGTCTGTAATCGTAATTTACGGTCCCTTCATCATACTTATCTAACAGGCATCTAAACATTTCGATAATATGCCGATAATGGCTCCCTATGCTGGAACCGCTTAAGGCTGTGCAAGAACTATTATACTGGGAAGGGGAAAGTTGTCGTAAGAGGTCAATTAGAGAGTACAGGTTATTCTTTATAGAGACAAATAACATGAGTTAAAATAGATTCAGAATGACAGGGTTTTCGAAAAAAATCTTTTTTCTATGACGGTTGTAAACGTCCGTGCTTGAAACGGATATATTCTAATATATATTAGCGCTTAAACCAAGCCCAAATTCTATGTCTGGATTGATAATATTGAGCCGCCAATTTTGTTCAGTTTCTTGGGCGCAAACTGAAGTAAAGAGAGGTATAAATAGTGAGAGTAATAACGTTTTCTTCATGTGTTAAAGAATTGTAGCTGCGTCTCCAAGTCAACTCAAATGGCCGGCACCAATTTTTTGCATATATAATATGCTTGTAAATTAGTTAGAAGCTAAAAGTTGAATTGTGTATTAAAAAATAATATCCCCCCAGAGGTATCATGCGTAAGGTTGTATTGGATATGATACTGGGGCTTGAGCGCTAAATAGAAATTTCGGGAAAATTTGAATAGCAGATCTAACCCAAACTGGGGACCTACTTGAAAACCGTCAATTCCCTGGCGAAAATGAGCTGAAGCTTGAGTGGGAGAATAATCACCGTAGCCCAAAAAGCCACCAGCATTTGGTAGTAAGGAGATCGAGGTGGAAACCGGTAGTCGAATATATATGGCTGTAGATCCTTGTCCTGAAAATAGCTTCGGATCTTTTAAATTGCGATCTGAGTAGCCCGTAGCATTAAAATTGAAGGACTTATATACCGAAAGTTTTGAGCGGATGAGCCAGTTTTCAGCAAAATCGGCAGAGCTATTGCCGAGAATAAAACCTACATTTATTCCCGAATATTTGGGAGTATTTTTGCCCTCGCTGCCAAGATCACTGGATAGATATTCTGTATGCAGGGTGAAATCGTGACTTTCATTAATCCGGTAACCAATTGCCGGACCAATTAACTGGGTATTTTCAAAAGAACCACCTCGTAGATAGAAAGATTTAAGAACCGGAGTAAAAAAACCAGGATCACTTTTATAGGTTATTTGTGCAAAAGAAATTGTTGAAAAGCTAAAAAATAGGAGTAAAACAATAACTGCTTTTTTCATCTGTGATGAAGTCTTTTGAAGAATATAGTTTCAGCTAAAATATAAAAAATCTTTATCCAGAAAGGGGTGGGATGTCTTTTTAATTATATCGTGACAGAAGGGGCTTTTCTTGTTATTTACCTAACGTTGGATTTATGATAAGCTCTTCAGGCAGTCCATCTTCCGCCACTCCCAGACCGAACAGAGCATAATCATACTTGGCTGGATCTTTGGGATCAAGAAGTCGCAGTGTTTCTGTAAGCTCTTCTACCGCCCACCAGTCGTTATAAGTGCGCGAAAGTAATCCCAGCTTCCGTGCTTGTCGGGCTACGTGAACATCCAGTGGTACCATAAGTTCCGATGCAGGCATAAAGTCCATTAGTCCGAGATCAACCGGACTCTCTTTTCGGATAGCCCATCTCAAATACAAGTACAGTCGCTTACAGGAGCTCTTCTTTTCGGCATTGGAGACATGTTTGTATGTACGTTTGGGGGTGTTGGACTGGAGTGCAAAAAAATTCTCATGGAAAACAGCCATCAAAGGTCGACCTGTTTGCTGGGCTTTTTGGTAACAAGCATTCCAGAAGCATTCAAAGGATTCGAATTCTTGTAAAATGGATTGTAGAATTTTGGTGAGCCAAATCATATCAATCGGTTTAAAAGTGCGATGCTTGAATCCTTCAAAACGATCCGCATCATCATCTGAAAAATTACCGATAAATTCTTCAGGGCGGTTATTCATTCGCTCCAGCAGGTCACGTACTTTTCTGATTACAATATCCCGCCGACCCCAGGCCATAGTTGCAGCAAAAAAGCCGGCTAGTAATTGATCCTCTTTGTGATTGAAGGCATGCATAAAAAGTATAGGATCCTCATTAATATAATCCCGTTGCTCAATGCGTTCCACCCATTTATCTAAAAACGGTTTGAGTTTTTTGATCTGTACGGGTGATCTTTTTTGAAGCTCTCGTCGCATTAAATGGAATATTTATCTGGTCAAATATTATTAGAATGTCATTCTATCCGCCGGACCAATATCTGGTTTAGATTACTATAATACAGGCCGGTAGATTTAGATGCTGAAAGAGATATTGAATGAAATTTAGCACAGTGATTCAGTATGATGTAGTAGTTATATCTCTAATTCCTGCTGGCCTCTGTTAAGATTCATTAACTTCTCTGTAAGTTTTCTATTGGCTTTTGGGAAAGGATAATCGTCCAGCTCATCGATAGATATCCAACGGACTTCTTGGCTGCTTTTCGGTTTTGGAGTACCCTTCTGGATTTCACAGAGATAGGCATGCATGGTAATTTTAAAATGTGAGTAAGCATGATCAAGTTTCATAAAGGGCTTTTTAACAGCAACATCTACGTCTAATTCCTCTTTGAGTTCACGCCTGACGGTATCCGGCATCTCCTCATCCTCATTTTGTTTGCCACCCGGGAATTCCCATAGGCCCCCGAGCATAGCATCATTGGGACGCAGCGCAATGAGTACTTCCTCTTCTTTATTCATGATAATGCCCACACCAATTTGGTGATGGGGACGTTTTTTCTTTTTAGATTTGTAGGGGATCTCTTCGGTTCTAAGTGTTTTAAAAGCCACACAATTTTTTTGTAAGGGGCATACCTCACACTCGGGACTGGAAGGAGTGCATAAGGTGGCTCCCAGCTCCATCAGTGCTTGGTTGAAATCACCGGGACGTTCTTCGGAAATCAGTTCATCGGCATATTCCTGAATAATGTTTTTTGTTTTGGTCGTACGAACATTGTCTTCAATGCCAAAATACCGGCTGAGTACGCGAATTACATTTCCATCCATAACCGCGTGTTTTTTCTGGAAAGCAATACTCAATACGGCCGCAGCGGTATAAGGACCCACTCCCTTTAACTTGTTAATATCTTCCCAATTATCCGGAACTTTTCCATCAAATTCGTTAACAACCAGTTTTGATGCGGCATGGAGATGGCGGGCCCTGCTGTAATAGCCCAGTCCCTCCCAAACTTTAAGCACTTCTTGCTGATCAGCTTGTGCTAAATCATGCACGGTAGGAAAGTGCTCCATAAATCGCTCAAAATACGGTGTGGCTTGGTCTACGCGTGTTTGCTGGAGCATTATTTCAGACACCCATATCTTGTACGGATCTCCACAACCTCGCCAAGGCATATTTCGTTTATTTTGATCGTACCAATCCAGTAACCGAGACTGAAGTTCAGTGTTGTTCAATGATGGATAAAAATTTTGAAGCTGTGATTATAACTTATTCTCCGGCATTGTTTCGCCGGACTTTTTCCGTAACATTTATAGTGATATCTACGGATGATGCCGCTCCGAACTGATCCGTTGCAATCACCCGGAAGTTATTTTCCCCAACCTGGCGGATGGTAGGCGTCCACTCAATTAATCCGGTTCTTTCATTAATGGTAGCTCCTTTCGGCATATTGACCCCCATGTACCGAATGAGGTCCTCATTAATTCCATCCGGATCGGTAGCATTCACAGGAAGTGAAAAGGATTCTTCAACAGGAATGGTCATTGGCCGCATTGGGGTAAATCTGGGGGGAGCATTAAAGGATCGTACCTGTATATTAAATGTTTCTGAAGCCGTTTGGCCATTTTTTGCCGAAGCGATAATTCTAACACGGTGCGACCCCGCATCATCCTGCGAGGGTTGCCAGTAAAAACTTTGTCCCCGTACTTCGGCGTCCTGTATGCTGGACGATTGATAGGTGAATTGCAGTTGTTCCGGCGAAATATTTCCCTCAATTTTGATAGGGAAAATAAGTGATTTGGAATGGGGGATGGTATAGTTCTTTATCGGCTGAAGCGTAAAAGAACCCGATTTTTTGCTATTATTGTTATCCGCATCGGTTTGGGTTTGTCCTTTCGTTACGGTCACTCTGCTTATTTGGTTGTACTCACTAAGCCAAAGCTGCCCTTTTGTTTTAGTAATAAAATTCCCGGCCGCTTCATTCTCTTTCCACAATACTGGGCTCCGGTTTTGATAGGACGTCCACAGCTTATTAGAATTCCCTTTTATAATAAGCCAGTCATTCCATTTAAGAATTTGAATAACTTGTTCTTTTATGCTTCCCAGCTTTGACAGATCTCCACTACCGTTTATTTCATAAATATTTCCTCCAGCATCTGCTCCGTATAAAGTGTTCTCAACAAGAAAAATACGATTCAATTGTTCGGCAAGGGAGAAGGTCTGATCCAGTGAAAGCCTTTCACTGTCGAAGTTAAATCGGAAAAGGTTGCTCTCGGAGCCGAGGGCAAATAGCTGATCATCCAGTCGTTCGAGGTCTATAACAGATTGATTATTTAACTGCGACTCTGCAACAAATGTAACTTGGGAATCTACCGAGGAGGGTGATTCGAGGGATAACTGACCCAGTCCACGATCTCCCAGTGCAATGAAGAGCTGTTCGCTTATCCGTTGAACATCTAAGGGAGGAACCGGAAGATTAGTAGAGGAATAAACACCCAGTACAGATGTAGGCTCCAGTACTGACAACCGATTGCTGTCACCAAACAGGTAGGCAAAACGAATATCGGCTACTACCGTGTTTCCACGCCTTTGCATCCCGGTTGAGGAGTAAAGCCATTGCAGTGAATCTGGGCGGGACCGGAAAACAGCCATGCCTTCTGTTTCCGACAGTACGTAAAAATGGGCCGGAGAACTTTCCATTGCCACAACCGAAGGAATATCCATGAGGTAGGAATAATCCTTTGTTAGAGTCGGCTGTGCTGGTGCGCTACTAATGAAAAGTAGCATGAGGATAAAACAACTGTATAAATATTTCATAAATGTCTATAACCAATGATGTCGTTGATACCAGTGAATCGTGCGTGAAATACCTTCTTCAAGGGAGTACTGAGGTTTATATCCGAGTTCACGCTGTGCTTTTTCGGATGTACAGGTCCATTCAAGAATCATTTCTTTGGCCTTGTCTCTATTTAAAACGGGATAAATACCAAAAAATGATGATGCTTTTTCAAGAGCCCCGGCAATTTTTTGAACCAAGCCTGGTTTCAAGTAAATAGGAATATTCTTTTTACCCAGTATCTTAGTTGTTATATCCCGGATTTTATTCCAGGTATATACTTCTTCTCCCGAAATAAAGTAGGTGTGTACACCGGCTTCTTTCTGTTTAGCCCCTTTAAGGATACCTTGTACAACATCGCCCACGTAGACCATTGATATTTTGGGTTTTTTGCCATCTCCAATAATGGGACAAATGCGCTTGTCAACCATCTTAAAAAAGGAGTAGATTTGATCTTCACGAGGTCCGTAAACAGCCGGGGGACGTAAAATAGTGATGGAAACCTCCTCATTTGCCAGTGCGTGGATGCGTTCTTCCATCTCCTTTTTTGAACGACCATACATACTGATCGGTTCCATAGGAGCATCTTCCGTAACAGGTTCACCATTGCTGGGACCTGTTGCAGCAAGAGAAGAAAGTATCACCATATTAGTAATACCTTCTTTTTGTGCTATGCGTAAAAGATTTTCAGTGCTTCCTACATTGGCATGTTCTAACTGCTTGTACGTAGGAGCTTTAACGCGACCTGCAATATGAAAAATGACATCTACACCGCGAACAGCCTCCCTTAGAGTAGATATATCATCGAGATCGCCCTTCACCGAAGTAATATTTTTACCTTTTAGCCATTTGGGGTTATTGCGAATAAGGCAGCGAACTTCTGTATAGTCGTCGTTCTCTAGCAAAGCGTCAACAAGGTGACTGCCAATAAAACCCGTGCCGCCGGTTACGAAGGCTTTCATCAAATTTTGTATATTTGGTGACTATGTTAATAGTGTTAACCAAGTTCCTTTGGAACCACTGTGCAAAGATACAAATCTCAATGATGCATTGGAAAATTTATGAATGACCCTCGAGTAGCAATTTTTACCGGAAATTATAATCATATCCAAGATGGAGTATCTCTTACTTTAAATCGTCTGGTTGCCTATTTGGAGACGGAGGGGGTGCCTGTGATTGTTTTTGGCCCCACGGTAGAAAATCCGCCGATGGATCATGAAGGAGAGTTTGTGCCGGTTCCTTCGGTACCGATGCCCGGGCGTTCCGAGTATCGTATTACGGTAGGATTTCCGGAATCCGCGCAGAAACGGCTTCGTGAATTTGATCCCACGCTTATCCATCTGGCTACCCCGGATGTATTAGGCTTTCGTGCTATGCGCTGGGCACAGGCAAATAATATTCAGATTGTGGCCTCCTACCATACTCATTTTACCAGTTATTTAAAGTATTATAATCTGGATATGCTCAAGCTTTTGGGATGGAAATACCTAGAGTGGTTTTACAGTCAGTGCAAGCATATATATGTGCCTTCGCCCTCCATGGCAAAAGAATTAAATGAAGAAGGAATTGATGAAGGAATCCGTATTTGGGCCCGGGGGGTTAATACCGATGAGTTTAATCCAAAGTTTCGTGATATGGAATGGCGTCGTTCTATCGGGATCGAGGATTCCGATAAAGTCGTTAGTTTTGTATCACGATTGGTCTGGGAAAAAAATTTGCAGACATACGTAGATACTGTAAAGCGATTGCGCCAGAAATACGATAGCATCAAACCTATGATTGTGGGAGATGGACCGGCAAAGAAGGAGCTCGAGCATATGCTTCCGGAGGCACATTTTACCGGCTTTGTCACTGGGGATGAGCTGAGTCGTGCTTACGCTAGCAGTGATGTGTTTCTGTTTCCATCCGAGACGGAAACTTTTGGGAATGTGACTCTCGAAGCAATGTCCAGCGGATTGCCATGTGTCGTGGCTGATGCTACGGGTAGCAGGTCGCTGGTTGAGTCAGGGGTGAACGGTTTTCTGGCGGCACCCCGTGATACTAAAGAGTTTGCCCGCTGTGTTGCCAAAATACTTGAAGATGAGTTGATGCAAGAAAGCATGGCTAAAGCAGCCCGTCAGAAAGCATTAGCGTACTCATGGGAAAATGTAAATAAGAAGCTTCTGGAAAATTATCGAGAAGCTTTAAGTGAACCCCGTCCACAACTGAAGTTTTAACCAGATTTTTTGATATTGCGAATACTATATGTTTCTCATAGCCATCCACAAGAAGGAGAAATTCTTGACAATGTGGGAGGCATGCAGCGTGTAAGTCAGCAACTTATACGTGAACTAGAACGGAAAGAATCAGTAACAGTTTTTAAAGATACCATTAATGCCTCTGGGAAAGGACAAATTATAGCGAAGACGGTTTCCTTTTTGTTTAAAGAACTGATGGAGCTCCCCCACAGGGTAAAAGAAACGGGGGCCGATGTTGTCTTGTTTTCTTCAATGGTTACTGCAAGCATGGCCTATTTTCTTCGAAAAAAAATTAATGTTCCAATGGTAACTATTAATCATGGCCGGGATGTGACGCTGCCAGTCAGGATTTATCAGTGGTTTGTGCCCAAAGTATTTGAACAGCTGGATGGAGTGATTTCTGTTTCCAAAGCTACCCAGAAAGAATGTATGAAAAGAGGCATGGCACCGGGAAAGGGGATAGCGCTGCCTAACGGATTTGATCTTAATCGGTTGGATAAATTTCCGGCTAAGGAGAAATCGCGATGGAGTCTTCAGAAAAATTTTGATATTCCCCTGGATCAAAAAAAGATGTTACTTACCGTTGGCCGTAATGTGAAACGTAAAGGTCATGAGTGGTTTATACGGGAGGTGATGCCCAAGCTGGGAGAAGATGTTGTTTATGTGACGGTGGGAGATGGCCCTGAATTCGAAAATATTCAAGAAGCTGCAGATGAGGTTCCATTTAAGGATCGTATTTTTTTGCTGGGACGTCAGCCAGATAATATTTTAAAGCAGGCCTATGCCGCGGCCGATCTTTTTGTTATGCCCAACATTCCGGTCGAAGGAGACATGGAAGGGTTTGGAATTGTTTTACTGGAGGCGAATATGGCTCGAACGCCGGCGGTAGCTGCTGATCTTGAAGGTATAAAAGATGTTATAACGCAAGGTGAAAATGGCTTTCGCGTCCCCACACTTAGTCCGAAAGAATTTGCTGAAAAGATTCGATATGTATTAGATGATGATCTCGCATCATTCTCAGAACATGCCCGGCATCACGTAAAGGAACAATTCAGTTGGCTGCATGTTGCCAAAGAATATGTTAATTATTTGGAAACAGTTGTTGATCGTTATACTATAAAATAACATTAAGGTATTCATAATTTGATTGATGCTTAATATGGAAGTATATTTGCAACGATAAGCACTCATATAATAAGTCGAAAGCAGGAACGAATGACTAATTCTAAGTCCGATGTAAAAGCAAACGATATTTTTGCCAAAGCCTACGATTTTACTAAGGCAGAGGAGATAAAATCAGAAGGATTATACCCTTATTTTAAGCCTTTACAGGCTACTGACGGTACTACGGTACAGATCGATGGTCGTGAAGTAATTATGGCCGGATCGAATAATTATTTGGGTCTGACGAATGATCCGAGGGTTATTAAAGCAGCCCGTGATGTGATAAAAGTGTATGGAACAGGATGCACAGGTTCCCGATATTTGAACGGCACACTCGATCTGCATCTTGAGTTGGAAGAAAAATTGGCAGATTTTATGAATAAAGATGCCTGTGTGTTATTTAGTACCGGGTACCAGACAAATGAAGGCGCTATACAGACCATCGCCGGCCGTAAGGATGTTATCTTCTCCGATAAAGATAATCATGCCTGTATTGTAACAGGTACGCTTGTATCCAATGCGAAGACTATGCGTTTTCGGCATAATGATATGGAGCAGCTGGAGAAGCTGCTGAAAAGAGCGGATGAGAAGGCAGGGAAAATTATTGTGAGTGACGGTGTTTTCTCAATGTCGGGAACTATTGCTAAAGTCCCCGAACTGGTTGAACTAAAGAATAGATTTGATGCTCGCCTCTATCTGGATGATGCACACGCTATAGGTGTTATAGGAGATAAAGGCCGCGGTTCGGCTTCGACCTTTGACTTGATGGACGAAGTGGATTTAATAAGTGGAACCTTTTCCAAGTCTTTTGCCTCCCTTGGTGGTTTTCTGGTGGGCGACCAGGAAGTTATTGAATTTATTCGTCATAATTCACCCGCTCATATTTTTAGTGCTTCGATGCCCCCTGCCAATGTGGCTACTGTTCTAAAAGCATTAGAAATCCTTCAGGAAGAAACATGGCGCTTAGATCGGTTACAAGAAATTTCTGACTACATGCGAAATTCCTTACAGGACATGGGATTTAATGTTTGGAGTAGCCAAACTCCTATTATACCGGTTGTGATAGGAGGGATGAAAGATTGCTTCCAGTTTTGGAAAGGATTGTTTGAGGCTGGCGTTTATGTAAATGCTGTAGTACCACCTGGTGTGCCGCAGGGACAGTCTCTTGTCCGAACCAGCTATATGGCAACTCATACCGATGATCACCTGAATCGTATCTTAGAGGCGTTCCGCAAGGTTGGTCTCGATCAGGGTATTATTGATCAAAACGGTCACTCTTTGTTGGATACTGATTAACTCGTGAGTACTGGAAAGCGCACACACAAAATTACGGCAGTAAAAACCGATAAACAGCGAAAGAGGTTTATTGAGTTCCCTTATGAACACTATGAGGGCGATGAGCACTGGATCGCTCCGCTTAAAATGGAGCAAAAAAAGCTTATTGATGAAGATAAAAACCCTTTCTTTGAAAACGCCGAAATCGCTCTTTTTCTGGTCGAAGAGGGAGAAGAACTAAAAGGGCGTATCGCAGCGATTATTGATCATCGATATAATGAACATCACAATGATAAAACGGGTTTTTTTGGATTTTTTGAATGTGTTGATGATCAAACAGTAGCTAATTTATTGCTTAAAGTAGCATCCGACTGGTTGCGGGAGAGAGGGCGAACCAAGATGATGGGACCGGCAAATCCCAGTATGATGGATGAGGTTGGTATCTTGGTTGAAGGTTTTGAGTACGATCCAAGTATTATGATGCCCTATCACAAGGCCTATTATGATAAGCTGATTAAAAATGCCGGCTTGAGTAAAGCAATGGATCTTTATGCCTTTCGGGTAACACAAGGGACCGTAAATCTAGATCGTATGTACCGGGCAGAAGAGTTGGTGCGCCGGCGAATTCGGCGGTTGGATATCCGTGAAATCGATCTTAAAAACCTTGAGCAAGAGGTGCAGATTGTACGACATATATATAATAAAGCTTGGTCCGGGAATTGGGGATTTATTCCGCTTAATGAGGAAGAACTGGAAGATCTGGCAAAAGATTTAAAGTTAATTTTGGATCCCAAAGTCGCCCATATTGCTGAGGTAGATGGGGAGCCGGTTGCTTTTTCTATCGGTCTTCCGGATTTGAATCAGGCACTCAAGCATATGGATGGAACGCTCTTTCCGACCGGAATATTCAAACTATTGTGGTATCGCAGAAAAATTAATCGTATCCGAACGGCCCTGATGGGCGTTCTTCCCGAGTACCAGGGAAAAGGTATTGATGCCTTGCTCCATAAAGAGGCGATAATTAACGGCAAAGAAGTAGGGTATAAATCTTCTGAGTTGAGCTGGGTTCTGGAATCCAATAAAGGGATGATTAGTGTAGCGGAAAAAATTGGTGCCCGGCGCGAGAAAACCTATCGAATGTATAGCAAAGAACTTTAGCACAGATTGTTATTGATTACTCCGAGTAACTACAGTACTTCCTGCTAAAAGTTTTTTAATTTTTTCCCACCTATTTATCTTATCTACTGTCTTTAACCTCTCTTTTGGACTCAAAAAATTGCTATAATTTTACTATATTTGTATGCCTGTCAATACTGTGGGAGTAACAGTGTTAATGCAAATTTTTAAAAATTATTTAAATAGATTATGAGCAAATTCCGAATTGAAAAGGACTCAATGGGAGAAGTGAAAGTTCCTAAAGATGCCTATTACGGAGCTCAAACCCAACGAGCAGTAGATAATTTTCCGGTAAGTGGATTGCGGTTCAGTCGCCATTTTATCGAAGCATTGGGATTGCTAAAAAAGAATATTGCGGATGTTAACGCATCATTAGGCGAGCTGGATGAGGATGTAGCATCTGCAATAGCGAAGGCGGCAGGAGAGGTTAGCAATGGAAAATTTGATCAGGATTTTGCCGTGGATATTTTTCAGACCGGTTCCGGTACCTCCACAAATATGAACGCTAATGAAATTATTGCTAAAAGAGCGAATGAACTGAAGGCTGAAGGGGTGGAAACCGATATACATCCCAATGACCATGTGAATTATGGACAAAGTTCGAATGATGTTATTCCTACTACCATACGGATAGCCGCTGTTACCGCAGTAAAGGAGAATCTGATTCCAGCTCTGAAAGAACTAAAGAAGGCTTTTGAAGAAAAAGGAGAAGAGTTTTCGGAAGTTGTCAAAACAGGACGTACTCACCTGATGGATGCCATGCCGGTAACTATTCAACAGGAATTTGAGGGCTATGCACGTCAGCTTTCTTTAGGGGTTGAACGATTGGAATCGGCTCTGGAGCGGATGACAGAACTCCCGCAGGGAGGAACTGCAGTCGGTACAGGACTTAATACAAATCCTGAATTCGGAGCTAAGGTGGCAGAAGCCCTTTCAGAGGCGACCGGTTTCTCTTTTCGGGAAGCAGAAAATCATTTCGAGGCCCAGTCAACGGTGGACGCTCCTGCAGAACTAAGCGGACAGCTAAAGACGATAGCCGTGGGATTAATGAAGATTAGCAATGATTTGCGGTGGATGAATTCAGGACCCAATAGCGGAATCGGAGAAATCCAGCTTGAAGCATTGCAACCGGGATCGTCTATTATGCCGGGCAAAATAAATCCGGTTATTGAAGAGTCGGTTACCATGGTTTGTGCACAGGTTATAGGTAACGATTCTGCAATTACGGTGGCGGCCCAGTCCGGAAATTTTGAGCTTAATGTGATGCTGCCGGTCGTTGCTCACAATCTGTTGGAGTCAATCAATATTTTAGGAAATGCGGTGCGAAACTTTGCTGAGCGATCGGTATCCCGACTAAGTGTAAATAAAGGAAAGGTTGCGGATATGGTAGGACGTAATCCAGTGCTGGTAACCGCTCTTAATCCTTTAATCGGATATGATAAAGCAGCCAAAATTGCTAAAAAGGCTTTTAAAGAAGGCCGTCCTGTAAAAGAGGTCGCCCGGGAAATGACAGATTTAAGTGATGAGGAACTTGATCAGGCACTTGATCCTATTAATATGACGAAGGGGGGTTTTATGGAGTAAAAGGGTTTTGTGAAGGGGAATTTGCCATTTTCAGCGTTAATCAGAATCTTACCACTGTTTTAACGTTATAAGCAATAGTTCCTTGAATAAATTATGTCCTCAAAATAGATTAATATGTAATATAGATTAACAATAGCTGTTTTTCTTAATGGCTACTTAACCAGATAGAAAGGTCACATGTGAGAGTGACTGGAAATTGAAATTATGATCTTATGGCACCTACAGAAACCAGGCAGGAAAGTATTTTGCAGCAAAATGGTTTTTCATCTGCTGAGTTAACAAACGTGAAAAAGAAGCAGATCTTAGAAGATTATAAATTGGCCATTATCAGTCGGGAAGTATCCTATATAGGGCGTAAAGAAACGCTCACGGGAAAAGCTAAATTCGGCATCTTTGGCGATGGGAAAGAATTGCCACAAATTGCCATGGCAAAGTACTTCAAAAAGGGAGATTTTCGTTCCGGCTATTATCGTGACCAAACTTTTATGATGGCTATTGGCGAAGTAACAGTACAACAGTTCTTTGCTCAGCTTTATGCTCATGCTAATATAGAGGCCGATCCTCATTCCGGAGGACGTCAGATGAATGCCCATTTCAGTACACGAAGCCTGGATGAAGAAGGAGAGTGGAAAGATTTGACGGAAAAGAAGAACAGTTCCCCGGACATCTCTCCTACAGCAGGACAAATGTCGCGCCTACTGGGTTTGGCACAGGCTTCCAAGGTATATCAAAAGCATGAGTCACTTCTTGAGCAGGAAAAATTTCAAAAATTTTCGCAAGATGGTAAGGAAGTTGCCTGGGGAACAATAGGTGATGCCAGTACTTCAGAGGGTGTTTTTTGGGAAACTATAAATGCAGCCGGTGTTTTGCAGGTACCTATGGTTGTTTCGGTCTGGGATGATGGCTATGGTATTTCTGTACCCCGGAAATATCAAACTACTAAAGAAAGTATTTCGGATGTGTTATCCGGTTTCCAACGGACAGAAGAGGATGAGGGATTTGAAATCCTTACAGTTAAAGGATGGGATTATCCGGCATTACTGGAGACCTATAAGAAAGCTGCTCAAATTGCCCGTGAAGATCATGTGCCGGTTCTGGTGCATGTACAGGAAGTTACTCAGCCGCAGGGCCACTCTACTTCCGGTTCCCATGAACGATATAAGTTAGATGAACGGCTCGAGTGGGAAGAAGAGCATTGCTGCATTAAAAAAATGCGCAACTGGATGCTTGCGGAAGATATTGCTACGGAAGAAGAATTGAATACCATAGAAGAAGCTGCAAAGAAAGAGGCTAAAGAGGGGAAAGATGCCGCTTGGAAGGCATTTAGTACTGAATTAAAACAAGATTTGGATGAAGCTACCGATCTTATTGATGCACTTATCAATGAGAGTAATAATAGAGGAAAGTTACGAAGGATTAAGAAGCAAATGAATGCTTCTACGGTACCTCTCAGAAAAGATATTGTATCTGCGGTGCGTAAAGCTTGTCGTATAGTTCGGGAAGAGGATCTCAAAGCAAAGAAAGAAATGCAGAATTGGCTTAAAAAAATTCTCAAGGAAAATGAGGAGCGCTATGGGAGTCACCTGTACAGTGAAAGCGATCGTTCGCCACTTAATGTGGAGGAGGTCAAGCCCCGATACGGAACCAGCCCTAAATCGGTAGATGGCCGGATTGTATTGCGTGACAACTTTGAAAAATTATTTGAAAAGTATCCTGAAACCCTGGTCTTTGGTGAAGATACCGGAAAGCTGGGGGATGTGAATAAAGGATTAGAAAATATGCAGGAGAAATTCGGCGACCTTCGCGTGGCCGATACTGGAATCCGGGAATCGACTATCCTAGGACAGGGAATAGGAATGGCCCTGCGAGGCTTGCGACCCATTGCTGAGATTCAGTATTTGGATTATATACTTTATTGTTTCCAGGGGCTTAGTGATGACCTGGCCACCGTTCGTTATAGAAGTATGGGCGGACAAAAAGCTCCGCTTATCGTCCGGACACGAGGACACCGTTTGGAAGGTATTTGGCATACAGGATCTCCCATGGGAATGATACTTAACGGTATTCGCGGCGTTCATCTCTGCGTTCCACGGAACCTAACCGACGCTGCTGGGATGTATAACACACTTTTGCAGGGAGATGACCCTGCACTGGTTATCGAGCCTTTAAATGCATATCGACTTAAGGAAAAAGTACCGGAAAACTTGGGTGAGTTTACTGTTCCATTGGGTATCCCAGAAATTATTTCAGAGGGTAAGGATATTACCGTCGTTTCTTACGGGTCTACCTGTAATATTTGTGAATCGATGCTTCCGGAATTTAAGAGAGCCGGTATTTCAGTTGAATTAATAGATGTCCGAACTCTGTTGCCTTTTGATCGTAATCATGACGTCGTTGAGTCTCTAAAAAAGACCAATCGTATTCTTATCGTGGATGAAGATGTGCCGGGAGGAGCCTCTGCCTATATGATGAATGAAATTATACAGGAGCAAAAAGGATATTATTACCTCGATTCTGAACCCCAATGCCTTACGGCCAAAGAGCATCGCGGGGCATATGGTTCGGATGGGGATTACTTTTCAAAACCCAATGAGGAGGATATTTTTGAAGCTGTTTATGCTATTATGAGTGAGGCAGATCCAGATAAATATCCACCTATTTATGAATAGAGGAAGGGGAAAGGGGACGTAATATTTGTGCCTGAGTATATATCTCTGCATAGTTTTTTGGATGAAGCAATGCTCCACTACTTTAATTGCATAAAGTATTTAACTTTGAAAAAATAGCGTCAATTGTATTATTTTGATGCAATTGATCAACGTGACCCATTTTAACCAGTGTGACATCCATGGAGGAGCTAGAACAACCTATACCGAAGTATTATCAGATTTATGAGAAGCTTTTAGAGCAGATAAAAAGCGGTGAATTTGAAGAGTACGATCGCTTTTACAGCGACATGGATTTGGTGGAAAAGTTTGAGGTAAGCCGGGGTACAATCAGGGAAGCGGTAAAGCTCTTAATACAGCAGGGGTACTTGGTTAGAGAACAAGGGCGGGGAACCTTTGTGACCAGTCCGACTATTGAACAGGACTCAGAAAAGCTAATGGGCTTTACTGAGCTTATGGAGAAGCACGATATTGAACCGTCGGCAAAGATTATAGAGCAAAATGTAATTACTCCTCCCATAGATTTAATGAGCCTGATGGAGCTTGGGGAGAAGGATAAGCTCGTACACATTGTGCGTGTTCGTTATGGTAATGACCATCCATTGATTATAGAGCAATCATATTTCGTGTATGATTTTTTTCAACCCATTTTAGATAAGGACCTGGAGTCTAATTCTATTTACAAGTTGCTTTATAAGCATACCAATACTGAGCTTGGTGAGGCTAAGCAGCAAATTACAGCCATCAGTGCCGGGGAAAAAGAAGCTGAATTATTGGATGTAAATGTGGGTGATCCATTATTATTGATGAAAAGACTGATCGAAACGAAGAGTGGAAAGGTATTCCAATATTCGGAAGATGTATATAGAAGCGATCGGATTAATTTTACCACTACTACGAAGCCTTATGATCAGAATCATGAAAGTCATAGCCTTCCACTAGAGCTTGAAGAGCACAGTTGGTAACCTGTAAATATGTTTAATTTTCTACAGAAATAAATGCTTGATTTGTTGAAGCTCTTTCCATAACCTGTATAGACAACTATACAAAAAATAAAGGGATAGAAAATGCCGGAAAAATATATTTTAGCACTGGATCAGGGAACGACAAGCTCAAGGGCTATTGTATTTGATAAACAGGGGAGGATTAAATCGTCAGCACAAAAAGAGTTCAAACAAATATACCCCAACGCGGGTTGGGTTGAACATGATGGGTCGAAGATATGGTCAAGCCAATCCAGTGTGGCTACAGAAGCAATATCTGAAATTGGTCTGAATTGGAGCAATATTGAAGCAATCGGTATCACCAATCAGCGGGAGACGACACTCGTTTGGGATCGCAAAACGGGAAAACCCGTATATAATGCTATTGTGTGGCAAGATCGCCGAACTTCTGAATACTGCGACAGGCTGAAAGAACGGAAAGGACTCATCCAGAAAATCCGTGAAAAGACCGGATTGATAATTGACGCCTATTTTTCTGCTACTAAAATAAAATGGATCCTCGATAATGTAGAGGGAGCACGCAAAAGAGCAGAGAATGGAGAATTGGCTTTTGGTACGGTTGATAGCTGGCTTATTTGGAATTTCACGCAGGGGAAAACCCATGTTACGGATGTTACGAATGCCTCCCGGACTATGTTGTACAATATCAAGACGGGAGAGTGGGATGAGGAGATTCTTGATTTGTTCGATATCCCCCAAAGCCTGCTGCCGGAAGTGAAATCTTCAAGCGAGGTGTATGCCGAGACAAGTAATGTTGCTTCGGGAATTCCCATAGCAGGAATAGCTGGTGACCAGCAAGCCGCACTGTTTGGCCAGCGCTGTATTAAACCCGGGATGGTAAAAAATACCTATGGGACGGGTTGTTTTATGGTGATGAATACCGGAGAGGAACCCATCATCTCTGAAAATAATTTATTAACAACTATCGCTTGGGAGATTGATGGGAAGGTCGAATACGCTCTGGAAGGAAGTATTTTTATAGCTGGTGCCGTGGTACAGTGGCTTAGGGATGAATTGGGAATTATAGAAAACTCAGCAGAAGTTGAGAAGCTGGCGGCCTCGGTAGAAGATAATAATGGAGTATACCTGGTACCGGCTTTTGCCGGCTTGGGAGCCCCCCATTGGAACCAACATGCCCGTGGCACTATTGTTGGGCTCACACGCGGTGCAAGTGCCGGGCACATAGCCCGGGCTGCATTGGAAGGTATAGCCTACCAAACGATGGATGTTATAGAGGCGATGGAAGCTGATTCAGGAATAGAAATTAAAGAATTACGAGTGGATGGGGGAGCTACAGCTAATAATCTTCTTATGCAGTTTCAATCGGATATGCTTGAAGCTCCTGTAGTTCGCCCCCAGGTTTTGGAAACTACCGCTTTAGGAGCGGCCTATTTGGCGGGGTTAGCTGTTGGATACTGGGAAGATCAGGAAGAAATTAGTAAACAATGGAATATCGATAAGACCTTTAGTCCCCAAATGGAAAAGAACCAGATAGAGGAATTAAGGTCTGGCTGGGATCGAGCTTTAAAAGCAACTATAAGCTGGTCTGAAGAATAGATTTAACGCTTTAAGGAAAGCTATTTGATGAAACGAACAGAAATGGTACAGGCGGTCAAAGCGACCGATAGATGGGATATGATTATTATTGGGGGTGGGGCCACAGGCTTGGGAGTGGCCGTAGATGCTGCATCCCGTGGATATAAAACATTACTTCTGGAGAAAGATGATTTTGCCAAAGGTACATCCAGTCGGTCTACTAAATTGGTCCATGGTGGAGTTCGTTACCTGGAACAAGGAAATATTTCACTTGTCTTTGAAGCACTTAAAGAACGAGGATTATTAAAGAAGAATGCCCCCCATCTTGTCCACGATCAGTCTTTCTTGGTACCCTTTTATAGCAGGTGGAGAGGATCTTATTATTGGCTTGGATTGAAAATTTACGATTTGATGGCTGGAAATCTTGGATTGGGTTCGTCTAAATATCTTACCCTGGAAAAAACACTGGATAGAGTTCCCACCTTAAAAAAGGAAAAACTACGGGGTGGTATATTATACTTTGACGGACAGTTTGATGATTCACGGCTTGCAATAAATCTTGCCCAAACCAGTGCAGAGCAGGGAGGAACTCTCATCAACTATATGAAAGTCACCGGATTAATGAAGTCTGGAGGGAAAGTCTATGGTGTTCAGGTACAGGATATGTTGAACGGTGATGAATATGAAATCGAGGGAGAAACTGTTGTTAATGCGACCGGAGTGTTTACGGATAGTATCCGAAAGATGGACAATCCTGAGGCAAGCCCTATCATTACTCCCAGTCAGGGTATACATATTGTGATTGATAAGCATTTTCTACCCGGAGATACTGCTATAATGATTCCAAAAACCAGTGACGGACGGATTCTCTTTGCTCTTCCCTGGTATGATAAGGTGATGGTGGGAACAACCGATACTCCTGTCGAGGAGATTAAATCTGAACCGGAGGCTTTAGAGAATGAAATCGATTTTATATTAGAACATACTGCAAAATATTTAACAGATGCTCCGACAAAATCAGATATAAAAAGTATCTTTGCCGGATTGCGTCCCCTGGTAACCGATCCGGATGCAGAAGATACGGCGGAAGTATCACGGGACCATTCTCTGTTAATTAGTAAATCCGGACTAATGACGATTGCGGGTGGGAAGTGGACAACCTATCGAGAAATGGCAGAAGATGTCGTTGATAAAGCAATAGAGAAAGGCGGGCTGAGTGAGCAGGAATGTATCACAGAGAATCTTAAAATCCACGGATGGAAACAGGGGGATAATCCGGACAGCCCACTCAGTTATTATGGCAGTGATAAGGAAAATGTAGAACAGCTTGTAGCAGAAGACCCGGAATTAGGAGAACGGCTGCATAGCCAAATGCCTTATATAAAAGCGGAGGTTGTTTGGGCTACGCGAAACGAGATGGCCATGACGGTCGAGGATTTTAATGCCCGTCGGACTCGTGCTCTGCTTTTGGATGCAGAAGCTAGTCTGGAGATGGCTCCGGAAGTCGCTCGCCTGATGGCACGTGAAGCAGGATATGATGACCAATGGATTGAAAAGCAGCTTGAAGATTACAAAAAACTTGTAGAAATATATCAACCAAAATAATTAACAAAGCTAAAAAAGTATGTCACCAATTATAGCTGAAATTGTTGGTACGGCTATCCTCATTTTATTAGGGAATGGAGTAGTAGCCAATGTGTTATTAAAAGAAACGAAAGGAAATAATGGGGGATGGATTGTCATCACCTGGGGATGGGGGATCGCTGTTTTTGTTGCCGTATATACAATGGGGCAATTCAGCGGTGCCCACATAAATCCGGCGGTAACGGTTGGGCTTGCCAGTGCGGGCCTGTTCGAGTGGGGGCTGGTTATACCGTATATTATCGCGCAGATTATTGGGGGCGCCTTGGGAGCGTTACTTGTCTGGCTTGCTTATAAAGACCATTTCAAAGCATCGGAGAACGAAGAGCTAATTTTGGCCTGCCACAGTACGATTCCGAATATCAGGAATTATCCTTCTAATTTTATGACTGAGACAATTGGGACATTGATGCTGGTTTTGGGAGTATTATACTTGGTTTCTCCAGGTTTTGTAGGAGCAGAGGGAGAGCTGTTGGAAACGATAACTATTGAGGGAAAAGAAGTAGGGTTCGGTTTGGGAGCCCTTTCTGCATTGCCGGTGGGGCTGCTTGTTTTGGGGATAGGGTTATCACTTGGCGGACCAACGGGCTATGCAATTAACCCGGCGCGGGATTTAGGTCCTCGAATAATGCATGCACTTTTGCCAATTTCTAATAAAGGAGGCAGCGATTGGGCCTATTCATGGGTACCCATTGCGGCCCCTCTCTTTGGTGGCGTATTGGCCGCGGGACTCTATCTCTTGTTGGGTAGTTAACTTTCCGAGTGTACGTAGCGAAAGATTGTTAGTTTCTTTGAAGGAGTAGTTGGTCGGGATTATTTTGCACAGACAGATATAAATCCCAGAAGCCGTCCCTATTAAAATCTGCTACTTCAATGTCATTTACCTGTGGGAAATAATCTTCTTCAATCCAATTTGATGTTTGATTGTTAAAGTTTCCATTGCCATTGTTGATTAGAATCCAAAGACCACCATTGGGATTGCCAAGAACTACATCGAAATCTCTATTGTTATTATTCCCATCATTGTCTAAATCTACAAATGCCGCATCAGAAGTATTGGTCGTTATTTGAGGAAGTCGGTTTCCGGTCTCGTCGCTAAAAAATCCCTCCCCATCGTTTATAAGCAGCCGATCTTGTACATAAGGACTGTTTTCAAGGGTAGAGTTTCCAATATACAGGTCCAGGTCACCATCACCATCGATATCTACAAGGCTAATATGGCTGCTTTCCTCAGCGGTTTGGATAAAAGGAATACGGAATTGTGTTTGGTCTGTAAAAAAACCACTGCCAGAATTTAGATAAAGTCGATTATTATCCCGATTGGCCGTTACGATATCCCACCATTGGTTGCCGGTTACATCCCCAAAAGTGAAATCTTCGGTGTCAGTAAACCGAATAGGTATCCGTTGATCCGTCTGATTGGTAAAAAAGGCGTTGCCATTATTTATGAGGATGGTATTTTGACCAATATTCCCTATAAAGATATCCACCGCTCCATCATTGTCGATGTCCCATGTTTCAACAGAAGTTGAATTATTGGAGACGGGTATTCGATTGCTTATATCGGAAAAAGACCCTCCGCCAATATTAATATAGAGCTCGTTAGGATTACCTTGCCCGGATACAAATATAATATCAGGATTTCCGTTGTTATTGAAGTCAGCTATCGAGAGATCCTGGGTAGTATATCCCTGTGAAGAAAGCTGGACCGGCGATATGTGGGAAAAATCTCCGGAGCCGTCATTGAGTAATATTTTATTTGGCTGGCCATTGATTGCCAATACGATATCGGGAAATCCATCTCCATTGATATCAGCAGCCTTAGCCTTTTGCGTTGAGCCGGAAAGCCCCGACGGCAAGTAATCCGCACTTACATTTCGGTAATAAACTTCTGTATCGGGATCATCGTCATCGTCTCCATCGACTGCTTCAATGTTACAAGCCGTTAGCGCTAAAGCCAGTATAAAAAGGGAAAAGTTTTTGAAAGTACGCATGCTCATTTATCTCTGATTGGCTCTTATGGGATTGATAGTTAAGAAATCCCTGCTTTAAAGACAAAACATAAATAAGTCTAAACGGGCTGCGATCAGGAAGTTTGACCTTTAGAGAAGTAGAAGATCTATAATGACAAAGGCCCAAACAGCAGGAAGATATCCGAAAGAAGCAAACATTAGTTTTTTTGCTGAAGGCTTGTCCCGATCCCGGGTAAAAATGATTCCATAGTATAAGAATACCAGACTGCTGAGCAGCGAACCGGCAAGGTAGAGCCAACTGTTCATGTCAACCCAATAGAGTCCATAGCAGACCGGTAGAAGTAGGAAGAGACAGGGTAGAATAAGGGCAACTGCTTTATATCCTTTGGGGTCGTCTTTGGGCAACATTTTAAATCCCGCAGTAGAATAGTCGTCTTTGCATACCCATGCGATGGCCATTACGTGAGGTACCTGCCACAGGAAAACAATAGCAAATAAAACCCACATTGCTGTACTGCCCAAATGGCCTGTTGCTGCTGCCCATCCACCAACCGGCGGCAATGCACCAGGTATTGCGCCGATAAAAACATTTGCTACCGAGATACGCTTCATCGGGGTATATATTCCCAGATAAATAAGGGTGGTAAGGAGAGAAACAAGTCCGGCTACATAATTTACGACGAGAATAAGATAAATAAGTCCGCCTATAATTAATCCCAAAGAAAAGAAAACGCTTTGGCGGGGACTTATTTTACTTGCGGGGACGGGGCGCTTTTGAGTACGCTTCATTTTTCCATCGTATCGCCACTCCATAAATTGGTTATGGGCAGCGGTGCCCGAGGCGATAAGCCAGGTTCCCAGGGCGGCATGAAGCATAAGCATATAATCAATTCCGTTCCCTGAACCCAGTATAAAACCGATAAGCATGCTGGCTAATACGGTCAGGGTTATACCAGGCTTGGTAAGCTCATAGTATGCCGCAAGGGTTTCCGTATTAAGAAACTTTGAAAGAGTTAGATCTGTGCTTAACTTCATGCCGAACTTAAATTTTTCAGTACGCTTAAGATACTAAAAAATATTAAAAATCAGTACCCCAATATCAGGTATAAAATAGGAGGATAAAAAGAGCATGAAGTTAAATACCTATCAGAAAGTAGCTCTGACAACCGTAGGGGCTGTTATTTTTCTTATTTTTATCGGAGGATTGGTGCGGGCATCGGGCGCAGGGCTTGGGTGTCCCGACTGGCCTAAGTGTTTCGGGATGTGGATACCGCCAACCACTGCTTCCGACTTACCCAGTCAATTTGATCAGTCGCAGTTTAATGTAATTAAAACCTGGACAGAGTATATAAACCGCCTGATTGGAGTTGTTATTGGTTTGCTCATCACTGCTACTTTTATTTTGTCTTTTCGGTACCGGAAACAGAATAATGCTGTTTTTCACAGTTCAGGAGCTGCTTTTGTTCTGGTAATTATACAGGGTTGGCTTGGAGGAAGGGTTGTTGCCACAGGACTTGATGAATGGCTGATTACACTCCATATGATCTTAGCAATGTTTATCATGATGACACTTATATTTGCCGTTTTCAAGGCTTCTGAAAATCAGTTTGTTATTACCCTGTCATCAACTAAACGTCGCTGGTTTCTATTTACAAGTGTGGTATTGCTGGCCATTACCTTTTTACAGCTCGGATTTGGTACCCAAGTTCGTGAAGCTATTGATGTGTTCAAGAATATGGATACATCTCCACCGCGGGAAAATTGGATATCACAAATTGGATTCATTGATAATCTTCACCGCTCTTTTTCATGGGTGGTTTTATTGGCCGGAGGAGTGCTCTTCTATCTTACACGATGGCATTCCCAAAGTGCGCTGATAATTAAACTAGGGAGTTGGATATTCGGACTCATATTATTGCAGATAGCTACAGGTATAGGGTTGTATTACCTCGGAATACCACCTTTGTATCAGGTTGTACATTTGGTCGGAGTGGCACTGTTAATTGCCCTGGAATTTGTATTGGTGTTGATGTTAGTAAAGGCTGGCGTAAATTCAACAGCTACCTAGGAAGTATGATATTTTAACAGTTGTTCCAGGCTTATTTTATTCTCGTAGTAAGCTCGTCCCACTACAACGCCGTAGAGCTGCTGATCTTTGAGCGTTTTTAAATCGTTACTGTCAGATACTCCTCCGGAAGCGATGAAGCTTATTTCTGAAAATTGAGCACTGAGCTTTTTGTACAACTCTACATTGGGGCCTTCCAGCGTGCCATCCTTTGATATATCCGTACAGAGAACGGTTGAAAGCCCGCGATCTATCATTGGCTTTAAAAATTCCTCAAGTGATTGATCCAGTGTCTCTAACCAGCCGCTATAAGCCACTTTCCCATTTTTCAGGTCCATACCTAAAATGGCTTTATCTCCATAGGTATCCAAAACTTTTAGCCATTCATCACTGTTTTTAACGGCCATCGAGCTACAAATAACATTTGAGATACCGTGTTCAATTAGCATCTCGGCATCTTCAAAGCTACGGATACCCCCACCGGTCTGTACCGATATATCGAGTTTATCAATAATAGTCTGTATATGGTCTAAATTGACAAACTTTCCCTCCTTTGCACCATTCAGATCTACAATATGGATATGATCAAATCCTGCTTCTTTAAATTTTATGGCTTCATCAAAGGGATGTTCATTATAGATGGTGGCCTCATCATAATCACCTTTATGAAGACGAACTACTTTTCCATTTAATAAATCAATAGCTGGAATTACACGCATATTCTTAAAATAATTTCTAGAATTTAGGATATCAGTTGGTAAATGATTTACAACCTATACATGATTTAACCTGAAGTTATGTTTATCATTTGTTAATCTCCATTTTAAACAGCATTCCTTCACATTTGTTACATTATGTTTTTCAATTAAACTAAAACTCTGAGCTGATTATGAAAAAGATACTTCTCCCGATCATTATTTCATTGCTAATGAGTTCTCCCGCTATCCTGAATGCGCAGAAAACCGCCGAAGGGACGGTTTATGTGGATAATAATAATAACGGTGAGTTGGATGGAAATGAAGAAAGATTATTCGGAGTGGCTGTCTCGAACGGGAGTGATGTGGTTAAGACGAATGAAGATGGGGAATATTCTATCCAGATCAATGAAGATGATGCCACTATTTTTGTGATTAAACCCGCAGGATATAGATTGCCCGTGAATGAGCTCAATCAGCCGCAGTTTTACTATATCCATACGCCAGATGGTTCTCCGGAATTGGAATTTGATGGAGTAGAGCCGACGGGTCCGCTTCCGGAAGCGATTAACTTTCCGCTTCTGGAGGATGTGCAGAAAAATGAGTTCAGCGTTTTGCTATTTGGAGATCCACAGCCCTATACTGAGCGGGAAGTAGAATATTTTGATAAGGATATTGTCTCCGAGCTGGAAGGAACAGAGGAATACGAGTTTGGAATTACGCTGGGTGATATCGTGGGAGATGATTTGGATCTGTTTCAGCCTTACATTGAATCAGTATCTAAAATCGGACTCCCCTGGTTTCATGTATATGGCAATCACGATATGAATTTTGATGCTAATAGTGATTCTCTGGCTGACGAAACGTTTGAGGCTACTTTTGGTCCCCCGACCTATTCATTTAATCATGGCAATGCCCATTTTATTGTACTGGATGATGTAGTTTACCCGCGCGAAGATGGTGAATCAGGTTATATCGGAGGTTTTACGGATAAACAGTTCGAATTTATCAAAAATGATTTGGAGTATGTTTCTGAAGACCAGCTAGTGGTAATTGCGTTTCATATTCCGATTTTTATGCCGGATGGGTGGGGACGTACGTTCCGCATTGAAAATCGTGATCGATTATTTGATTTACTAAAGAAGTATCCAAATACCTTGACGCTTTCAGCTCATACTCATATTCAAAAATTCCACTTTTTTGATGATAAAGATGAATGGAAACGGTTGGAACCCCATATTCACTACAACGTGGGGACAACTAACGGTGACTGGTGGTCCGGGCAGGTGGATGAGCGTGGAATTCCCCCCACGTTGATGCGTGACGGAACCCCCAATGGCTATGCGATGCTCAATATAGAGGGAAATGAATATACTATCGATTATAAGGTTGCAGATAAGCCAGAAGATTATCGATTAAGTAAGTGGGGGCCTGAGATCGTTCCACAAGATTCCTGGCATGGAGCCGAACTCTATGTTAACTATTTCTTGGGTAATGAATATACGGAAGTGGAATTTCGTGTTCAGAATGAATGGGAGAGCTGGCGACCAATGAACAAGGTAGAAGAACAGGATCCTCATGTCACAAAGTTGCGCCAAAAGTGGGATACAGCTGATGAGCTGCCCGAAGAGGGGCGAAGGCCGTCTAACCCGATTCAATCATCTCACTTGTGGAAAGCCGGCGTACCGAATAATTTACCACTTGGAGAGCATACGATTGAAATACGGGTAACCGATATGTTTGGGCGTACATTTACCGATGAATTTAAATACGAGATTGTAGAACCCAATCAGTGATCAAAAGGAATGGCCTACATTTATTCGCAGAGCATAAGGTCCGTCAAAGTCCGGGGCCATTAAGATAAGTTCTACTGGACCGATAATTGTTTTTGTCCCCCCGGAGATACCAAAACCCGATTTAAAATTTGAAGGTTGAATCTTCCACTTGGATTGATCGGAAAAGCTGGCGGCATTCCATTTAAATTGCAGAAATGTATTTTTGACTCTTAGCTGAGCGCCCAGTTCCAATGATTGTATATGTTGTCCTGACAGTTCCTGAACCTCATATCCCAATAAAGGAAATTGTCTCTCTTGATAAATGGATATGGGAACAGCTCCTCCACCAAAATAGCGATAATGCAATGGAAGTGTTGACGAATAAGAAATAGTACGTCCCGCTGTAAGTCTTGAGAGAAATGAAAACCGGTCTGAAACAGGGAGTCTGGTTTCCCAATCTGCTGTCAATTGGAAAAAAGACCGACTGCTTCCCCATCGACGGTCTGAAAGATCAGATTTAATAAATAACTTTTGCCCTTTTGAAGGGAAATAAGCATGATCAAAAGAATCGCCGTAAACCAACATCTGGGCTGTAATTAATCCATCTATATTACTAAGAAAGAGGGTTTCTCCAATTGCTTCATTCAAATTGAAGACCTCGAAGTGCGGACCAATACCAAAAAACAGTTCTGGCATAATCTCTACACGCAAGTGGTGGGAAAAGGAAAGCTGTTCCACATCTATTTTAGAGATACGCTGATTATTGTTGAATATATCAATGGGGAGCCGCGTGATACTACCCATCAGGGCTAAATCCGTTTTGGGATAAAACGAAAGGGGCAAAAAATAGTTGCTCTGCAATTGTATCTGTTCACCGAGTCGCAAGTCTGCTAATAGTACATCACCAGGCGTAAAAATCTTATTGAAAGTTCCGCTAAATAACAGGGAGGCTTTATAGTGGCTGTCGTAGCGTGCGCCAAGACCAACCGTCTGTTGATTTTGGGTGGAGATATCAAGGTTTAATAAATATCCGTCTTGATCAGGCAGCTGCTGCAGGCGGTAACTGATTAGGTCGGTGAAAGAACCGGAATTATAGATCCGGGTTAATTTATATTCCAGCTCTGAGAGCGATTGCCGGGTAGGCGGTTCAAGATGGAGTGAGTTTTTTAGTCGATCCCGGATATAAGAATTTGAGCCATTTATTTGAAGTTCTTTGATTAATAATGTATCCGATTGCTGGGGAACGGGGGGAAGCTTATTTTTTGGTTTATCGAGAGAGTCTGCCAGCGCTTTTAGCTGGGGAAGCATTTTGCGGGCTGCCTGCTCACCTTTTTGGATCAACTGGGCAGCCTGTTCGAAATCGAAGGCCGAATAACTCCCTATGGCTGGCTGGATATGTATATCAGTTAGGGCCAACTGTTGTTTATTAGAGGCCTGCATAGTAAAGCCTACGGCTTGCGACAGAATATTTACAAATGATTTAAGGCTATCCACCGGTGCAAGAGAGGAACTCACATCTGAAGAAATCACGATATCAGCGCCAAGTTCACGAGCATCTGAAGCAGGGATATTACGGACAACACCGCCATCAATATAGCTAACGGAATCGATCTCTACAGGCTCAAAGATACTTGGGATCGCTATGCTAGCTCGAATAGCATCCGGAAGGTAGCCGCGGTCCATCCTTACTGCTTCTCCGGTAGCAAGGTCGGTAGCAATAGCAGCAAAAGGTATAGGCAAATTTCTAAAATTAGTAACTCCGTGATAGGGTTCGGTGAGCCGGTAAAGCATCATCGCAATTTTCTGGCCTTTTATAAGTCCACGCGGTAACCTGACCGAGCCGTCTTTGAAAGGAAAGGTGAGCAGGTTTTGAGAGTGATTTGTTTTCTGATAAATAGATTGGTATTGACGGGGAGCCCGGTTGCTAAAGAACTCTTCCCAATTGTTTGAAAGGGCAATTTCTTCAAGCATGGCAGGGGTATAGCCTATCGCGTAAAGTCCGCCTACAACGCTGCCCATGCTGGTGCCTGTGACAATATCGGGCTGAATTCCGGCTTCCTCTAATACCTTTAACACGCCAATATGCGCAAAACCTTTGGCCCCACCGCCACTTAAGGCCAGACCAATTTTAGGAGAATGTTTATCTGGGTTATTGGTATCTTGTCCCTGAACGGGAGATACAACTCCAGGCCACAAGCAACTTACTAAAATAAGAAAAGCAAGTATTATGAAACGATAATGTGTCATAGAATGATCAAAAAGAAAAAAGTTCGGAAATAAAGAATTTTTTATTTAGAACTTTATGGTAGTTTAATAAGACCATTTGAGTCTAAAATAAAGCAAGTTCGGTGTTTCTGTGAAGTCCTCCAAAACTGATCCTTTAAGTACTTGTGCAAGGACCATAAAATCCAGGTTATTGCTGAGTGAATGAGTTAGCCTGGGGATAAAGATTGCCAGGGGGCGTGAAAAACTACCCATGATTCCACCACTTATATTGGTTAACGGGGTGAGTGGATAGGATGCATCTACAAAGTATCCTGTTTTAGCCATAAAAAGGTCATCAGCGGTAGGAGGTTGCATAAGTTCTGCAACAGGATTGGCCGCGCTATCCCATCCGCTGTTGTAGAGTAGTTCTCCGTTAAGGTACACCGAATTCGAAAACATGTAGTCACCGCCTATTGTTGCTGTGATATGTCCTGTTTCATCCCAAAATGATTGGCGCGGATGGAAATAAGAAAATTCGCCCTTGAAACCTGCTGACTTAACATAACCTGTCCATCCGGCCCCGAGTGTTAGGTGCTCGTAATAGCTGCCACCAACAAGCTGTATGTCATAATTTTTGAGGCTCCCTCTGAACATCATGGCGATTACCGATTCGTCGATGGAGGCACCAATACGGTATCCAAGATCTACGCTGGAAGCGTAACTCCAGTTATATTGCAGAGAAATTGCATCGGTGCCGGGCCGTTCTTCGTAATCAAAATCGAGGTAAGCATAGGCATTAAACAGATCATTGGGATTCCAAACCATGGTCTTGCCCCAATTAATGCGCTGGCGTCCGGCGTGTACTTCCCACGGACCAGTGATATAGGAGAGGTGGAGCCGGTCTATGGTCGAATGAAGAATGGTTTGGTCGGTATTGATCCAAGTAAGACTCAGGTCAAAATAACCGGGATCTTCATCCAGGAAGTCGGTGTAATTTGGAGAATTTCGTACCGTCCAGCCGTTGAGTAGTCGGGTACGCATATCAGCCCGGACTTCGAATCCTTTGCCAAAGTCGAACTCGCTTTCGATACGGTGGTGTAAGACATTATCGTAACGGAGGGTTCCGAGATCATTACTAACGCTTATTTGTCCAAGTTCTTTGAGGTATCCCCCAAAATCAGTGTCGATTCCATCTTGAGCCAGGACAGGGGATGATATAATGGATAACAGAAGGGTGGATATAAATATTGAAAACCAGATAAGGGATATAAAAAAGTGGATTACATTCGTAATTCTATATTCTGTGTTCGTAAGCAGCTTCATAATCATTGGCAATTCCAATTATTGTATTCAGCGTTTTTCATCCTTATCCACTTTTCCGTCTACCAGGGTAACCACCCGGCGCGCCCGATCAACCACCCGCTGGTCGTGGGTGGAAAAGATGAAAGTGATATTTTCTTCCTCGTTCAGATGTAGCATCATATCTAATAAGTTACCGCTGGAGACCGAATCAAGATTGGCGGTCGGTTCATCGGCCAGTACAAAATCCGGCTTGGAGGCCAGGGCCCGGGCAACGGCTACCCGCTGCTGCTGTCCGCCCGAAAGCTCTGAGGGACGTTTATCCACTTTGTCTTCAAGTCCCACTGCTTTGAGCAAATCCATGCTGCGTGTTTCGTACTCAGCGGCTTTTTTGCCTTGCATCTGCAGGATGAAAGAAACATTCTCTTTAGCGGTAAGTACCGGAATAAGGTTGTAGGCCTGGAATACAAAGCCAATATGTTGCAGCCGAAAGTTGATCAGATCGTTTTCCTTCATGGCAAAGAGGTCAATTCCATTGACTACCACTTTGCCGGAAGTCGGTTTATCAAGGCCGCCAATCATATTGAGCAGCGTGGTTTTTCCGGAGCCAGAGGGACCTACAATTGAGGTGAACTCACCCTCTTCGATATTCAGGGTAACACCGTTAAGGGCGTGCACTGGCACCTGTTCCTGGTTATAAATTTTTGTTACGTCATGTGTTTCAATAATAGCCATAGCGTTAATCTTAAATTTTTCGAATTGCCTGCACGGGATTGAGCTGCAGTGCTTTCCAGGCGGGATAAAGCGAAGATATTAGGGTAGCTCCAACCATTAACAGTGCGATATTCAGATAGTAAAAGGCTTCCAGTTCGGGATATATAACGGAGCTCAGGCCATATTCCGAGAGTCCCTCGGCAAACATGCCCAGGTTAATGCCGGTATTGCTGAAGATAGCTATAGACAGGCGGCTCAGACCCATGCCAAGCGGTACACCGATCATAGTTAAAAAGAGGGTTTCCCAAAAAATCATGGCAAAGGTGCGTCTTTTGTTGATACCGATTGCCATTAGCATGCCGATTTCCTGGGTGCGCTCCATGACGGCCATTAGCATGGTATTAATAATACCGAACATGAGTGCAATAATGATGATGGTCATGATGATATAAAGAGTAAAATCCATGTTGGTATCCATATATCGCAGGGTGGGAGCGACGTCTCCCCAGCTTTGAATAGCGAGTCCTTCACTTTGAAGAGTATCTTCCAGTTGGGAGGTGTATAAACCGGCTTGTTTGAAGTCATCTACCATTAATACTATTTCATGGATGACATTTTCTCGTCCCAGGATGTTGTTAAGGTCCTCAGCCAGGACAAAAACGTTTGACTCATCAAAACCGGAGTTGGCAGACTTAAAGATACCCGAAACGCGAAATGCCCCCGCCGTGATGTTGCCATCCACATCCTGGAAATTAAGGACCATACGCGATCCTGTTTCTATGGAAAGCCGCCGGGCCAGCGGAGCCCCTATTACCACGGGATTGCGAATAGAAGGATCAAGATACTCCCCCTCCTGCATATATTCATGAAGACCAGAGACTCGTTTTTCCTGTTCCGGCCAAACACCCTGAATGGTTACGCCGAAGTTATTGGTAGCACTAGAGGCCAGCCCGTTCACCACGCTGCGTGGGGTAACTTCTTCCACAAAAGGCTGTTGCTGGAGCTGATTGACCAGGGCGTCTGCCTCCTGAATATAAAATTCCGGCAAGTTGTCTTCGACGTAGCGGGCATTGTGAACCTGTATATGTCCGGTGTAGTTTTGCAGGTGATCACGGATATACTGCTGACTCATCCCACTCATGAAGGCTGACATAAAAATACCGGCCCATGTTCCCAGTACCACCGCAGTAATGACTACCCCGCTGCGCATGGGATTTCTCCAGATGTTTTTCCAGCTTAATTTAATAATTGACCACATGAAGGGATTGTTAGTTTGTCATCTTTTATTTTTATCCACTCCGTCCCTAAAGCTTTAGGAAGGGATGGGGTTGGCTCATTAATTTTTAATTCCAAATTCTTAATTTCTACTGTCTCATTGCACTTACAGGTTGAAGTTTGAAGGCATACCACAGGGGATATATGCAGATTAGCAGCGTAATGCTCAGTACAATAGCTCCTTGAGTCAAAAAGATAGACGGATCTGTTGAAAACTGGACAAACGGCTCCATACCCCATTCTTTGATAGCGGCAGCAGCATCACCGCTGAAGTAGATTGGATTCCGGTTGAAATAATACATGAAAGGAACGCTGGCAATCATTCCAACGAGGGTGCCCATAAAAGTAATAAAGATCATCTCAAGCAGCAGAATAGTTGCTACACTTATTCGGGAGGTACCGGTGGCAATCATAACACCCAGCTCGAATTTACGTTCGGCAGTCATCATCAATACTGTTCCAAATATTCCGAAACCAACCACCATATAGAGAATAAGCTGGATGATGAAGTTACTTCCCGAATCGGCCTGGATGGCCTGTACCAGCTCAGGCATAAGGGTTTGCCAGTCGAGGACTGCATATTGTTCCGGCAGCTGAGAGCGGAGCGAGCGGGTGATTGCTTGTACATCTTCAGGACGTTCGGCCAGGAGGACTAAGGCGGTTAGCCGATCGTAGGTGCCGTAAAACCGGGAGGCGGTTTGCAGTGGAAGATACACCAATGAGTTATTCATATCGGGGATACCGAACTCAATGATTCCTCCAATAGGATAGGCCCCGCTAGCATTGGTACCCCGGAAACCTTGTCCCAGTAGTATGAGCGTATCACCTATTGTCACATCAAGGTAGTCCGCTAGTCCCGCTGCTACCAGTGCTGATTGCTGATTATTGTTCTCAAGATAGGTACCCTCAACGATCTTCTCATGAGGTTCGCTGAGCGATTTTTCTGCTTCGATATCAATGCCGATTACCATTGCAGCGCGGGAACGTTCCTCTCCGGCAGATAGTGCATAAGAATCAATACGTGGAATTACGGAGGCGACGCCCAGCTGTTCAGCTACTTCTTCCAACAGAGTAGAGTCAATCTCAAAACTGTTGTCAAGAGTTGGCTCATCGTGATATCCCTGTGCCTGTATCTGGATATGTCCGGTAGATGAGCCGACCGTGTTGTCAATCATCTGGTCGTAGGACCCCTCCTGCATGGAGCTCATCACGGAGGCTAACAGCACTGCCATCACCACCGATGCCATCGTAATGAGTGTGCGGCGCTTATTCCGCCAGATATTTCGCCATGCGAGTTTGAGAAAAAGCATTTTTCAGTGATCAGTTAACAGTGTTCAGTGTGTCAGCGTATAGTGTGCCAATAGCCACAATAAATTTTTTGTAAGGAAGACGGTCCAAATAGATCTTACTATTAAAATCGTTAACTACATATATTATGAGAGACATATGGACAATAATTTGTATAAAAAAGCGTACGCATTTGCTATTCGCATTACCAAAGCATATCAATATTTAAGTCTGGAGAAGCGAGAATTTATTCTTTCCAAGCAGTTGCTTAAAAGCGGTACCAGTATTGGGGCCAATATAGCCGAAGCCAATGGTGCTATATCCACAGCTGATTTTTCATCCAAGCTCTCGATTTCATACAAAGAATGCCTGGAAACCAAATATTGGTTGTCATTGTTAAAAGACACGGAATTTATTGATGAAGCAATATATACAAGCATGCATGCTGACGCCGATGAGCTTGCCAGAATTTTGTTTACTATACTTAAGAAAACCCGCATAAATTAATAAGTTTATTATACTGTTAACTGTTTACTGATACACTGTTTACTGGTTTCAATCTACTCTTCGCATATTCTGGACCGTAAAAAAGCTCTCAGAGATCTCTTCGTTAAAGTTCATAGACTGGTATTCCATTATTGTTTTGTGTCCCTCTTTATCTGCCGGAATCATCTCCATACGGGAGGGTAATCTCCTTCCATCGAACTCCGTTATCTCGGAAGCAATCATCGTGTTGACCAGCTCATTGCGCTCGTCATAGAACTCAATGCGCAGCTGCAGGAATTCCTCTTTGGATATCCAAATGAGCACCCGCTCCCAGACGACCGGCGCATCAGGGGTGGGTTCCATCTCAATTTTATACGTCTCGTAATCCCGGATGGTTTCCTCACCCAGCAGCTCATGCTCATAATCAGTGACGATAGAAGATTCGCGCACGAGGTCATTATTGGTAAAGTCCGATCCCATCCAGGACTGCATCATCATGGAGGGAGGCAGCTTGATGGTACGTCCGACATTAGGCACCCAGTTCCAGATCTCGTTTCCGCGTTTCAGGTAGGCTGTGCCTTCGTCGCGAGCCGGTGCAGTAATAAGAATCAGCGCGTAGTCAGTGCCCCGGCTCCATGTTTTCATGGAGATGGCCCGCTCCCAGTCTGGACGCACAATGGTCATCGTGGCCTCAGTCTTCGAGGACTCCCCGCGCATCTTTTGGTCGGCTTTACGTACAATCTCCGTGGCCTCCTGCGCATAAACCGGCAAGGCAACCATGCCCGAAATGACAATAGATATCAATATTGATTTAAGAGGGTACATAGTCATCCATAATTTTGGTTTTCATTTCTTTTAGTGGATAATCATCGCCCTGAGAAGCATAACCAAGTAAAACACCATCCAGTATAGCTCCAAGTTCATAAGCTTCAAGCTTAGGATTTTCATACCCCAGGTCTTCCAGTATTTGTGCGTGTTGTACCATTTGAGCTTCTTGGACTTCATCAATCTTGGGTTTCAATGTACTCATAGTATCCGGCTGGAGAGCTAAGCGAATCATTAACCGCCCTAAACCGGGTTGAGTTTCAATGAACTCAAATGTTTGGTTCAATACCTGTTTTATTTTGTCAGTGGAAGTAAAATGGTCGGGGAAATCCAGCATCTCTTCGCCTATTTGCACCATCTGATCAAAGATTGCAACTAAAATAGACTCTTTACTGTCGAAATAGTGATAGATCAGTCCCTTGGAAACGCTGGCTTTCCTGGCTATTGCTAAAATACTGGTGTGGGAATATCCTTCGTTGGCAAATAGTTCAAAGGCGGCGTCAATAATCTGTTTCCGGCTTTGCTGGCGAATCTCTTCGTTCTGTTGTGGTGTTCTGGGAGACATAATTTATATTGACTAAACGTTCAGTCAAAATTATAGCAACTTTTTCACTGATGTACAAGCAGAGAATATTACAGCACAGGGGAGGCATGTAGCCGAAGCCCAGAAGAGGAATATTATAAGAAAGTTGCTTCGATAAATAGCTCTGCGCACTTCCTTGCTGGATAACCACTACCTTTTCTCAAGAACATCCGCAGGAGTAGGGAAAACAACATGTGTTATTTCTACATATGAGATATGCTAAATAATAAATAACATATGTTAAATGACCGAAAGAAGGTTACTTCTCCTTGAACTCTACTGTACTGAGCATCTGTTTAAAGCGTTGATGAGGTTGAAAGCGCAGTTTTGCTTTGCGGATATTGTCCGGGCTAATCGTTTCCTTGGATTCCGAGGCTGAGGCTTCAAATGTAATGCGAAAGCTGCCCAGCCGACCAAAACGCACGATTTTCCCGTTGGAGAGTTCCCGGGCGGCCAGATCAGTAAGTCCGTATAGCACCGCTTCAATATCGGCGCCGCTCAGGGTGCTCATTTGTTCCAGTTTGTAGATGATCTCTTCTAATTCAACCACTCCGTTGGATGCGGCGCGGGGATAATATAGGGTCTGATTGGTATTCCGGGGATTCTTTTGCTTGACGATAGTGTAGGGTATAGCCATAATACTGGATAATCTGGTTACGGTTTTCTCTCTTGCCTGTTCCTGCGATTAGGGAGGGAAGGCAGTCATCAACAGACTGCTTATTTTTTAGATTCCAGTCAAGGAATATTTTTCGAAAAATTTCCTAACGGTCTCCATGCACAGGCTGTGCAGTAAACCTGTTAACATACCCGTTACGGTGTTTCCACTATATTCTGTTAACTCAGAACAGTTTTACTCGCTGGAAACGATCTGTATGAAATTCTGGAGCAGCAATGATCCTTCTTTTCCGGATTTCTCAGGGTGGAACTGTACCCCCATATAGTTATCTCTGCAAACAACCGAAGAAAATTCGTTGATATAGTGACAGCTTGCAGTCGTAAATTCATTTTCAGGAGCATAATAACTATGTACATAATAGAAATACTCTTCGGTACCGAATCCTTTGACCAAAGGGTGGGCGTTAACATCCGAGAAGGTATTCCATCCCATATGCGGGACCTTGTGTTGGGAAGAATCAAACTTTTTTAGCCGTCCGGGAATAACTCCGAGTCCTTCCGAGTCTCCCTCTTCCGAGGATTCATAAAACAGCTGCATACCCAGGCAGATGCCTAGTACTGGCTTTGTAGTCTGCTTAAGCCAGCTATCAAGTCCATTTTCACGCAAGGAAGCCATTGCCGGGGTAGCATGACCTACTCCCGGAAAAATAATACCATCGGCTTTATCCAGTTCAGATTCCTTATTTGTAATCGTGTGTGGAATCGTTAAACGTTGCAGCGCATTGGATACTGAGGCAAGGTTTCCGGCTTCGTAATTAATGATTGCAATCATGAATATGTATTAAAGTAAGTCTTTAGTACTGGGAAGAATATTTGCGTTTCGTTCACTTCGGCTGACAGAGGCTCTCAGACAGCGGGCAAAACCCTTAAAGCAACCTTCAATTTTATGGTGAGCATTATCCCCCACAACGGAAATATGGAGGGTAGCCTGTAGATTCATGGCCAGGGAGTAAAAGAAGTGCTCCACCATTTCGGTGGGGAAGTCTCCTACTTTTTCCCGGTCAAAAGAGCCTTCAAACTTTAAATAGGGGCGGCCCGACAGGTCCAGGGCTATAGTTGCCTGGGATTCGTCCATCGGGAGTACAAAGCTATATCTGCTAATGCCCACTTTGTTACCCAGGGCTTTAGTGACGGTTTCTCCAAGAGCAATAGCTACATCCTCAATGGTATGGTGTTCATCTACTTCAAGGTCGCCATTACAACTAAGCTCCAGGTCGATAAGTCCGTGTTTTGCAATTTGTTCCAGCATATGGTCGAAGAAAGGAAGTCCCGTGTCAATGGCACTTTTACCGGTGCCATCAAGGTTCAGCTTAATATGGATGTCCGTTTCAGCGGTCTGCCGAGACAGCGTGGCCTTCCGAGTGGGGAAGCATATCCGATTACTGATGGTGATCCAGTCAGAGGCTTCTTCAATCGTTTTCCCCTCTCTGGTAATAACTTCTAGCTTTCCGTTGTCGGCAATGACCTGTAAATCTGTTTCCTCCGGGATGGATGCTGTGGCCTTTATTTTTTCGTTCTCCAGCAGATCCTTTTGTTTGTTAGACAGATCATCGATGAGAAAAAAGAGCCTGTGACCTAATTCCTGTAGCCTTTTAAGACCGTATAGAGCCCCGCTCCAAAGTAAAGTTTCATTCTTTCCGGATAATGCCTCTAACGATATTCTAATATTCATGGCGTTAGTTGTTTTAGTGCTGAAATTAAGCGCTTATTTTCATCCGGCGTACCAACGGTGATACGCAGGCAGCTGTCGCAGTGTGGTTCATTTCCCCGGTAACGAACAATCACATTTTGCTGTGTCAGCTTGTTATATATGGTCAGAGCATCATCAATTTTCACAAGCAGGAAATTAGCTTCACTCGGATAAATTTTTCGGATAGTTGGTACCCTTTCTAACTCTCCGCGGAGGCGGCTCCGTTCCTTTTTTATTGCATCAATATTAAATCGAACGGTATTAAGATTTTCAAAAGCCTGTACCGCATAGTTCGAGGTCAATTGATTGATATTATAGGGAGCCTTAACCTTCATCATGTAATTGATAATATCTTCGGAAGCATAGGAGATCCCCAGGCGGATGCCAGCCAGTCCGAAGGACTTTGACAGGGTTTGCAGGACCACCAGGTTGGGATAATTAACGACCTCTGAAGCCCAGCTTGGCTCTTCACTGAAATCGATATAGGCCTCGTCAATGACGACAATACCTGGAAAGGCTTTAATCAGTTGTTCTATTGATGATCTTTTAAAAGTGTTGCCCGTGGGATTGTTGGGAGAACAAAGAAAAAGCAGTTTGGTTTCGTCACGGATGGTATTGAGAATCTCATCCACATTAAGCTGGAATGTTTCTGCCGTTAACAGTACTGAATCCACAGCAATATTATGGATGTCAGCCGAAACCGTATACATTCCGTAGGTGGGAGGGGTAGTAAGAACGCGGTCTTGTCCCGGCCTGCAAAATATTCGGTACAATAGATCGATCCCTTCGTCACTCCCCACACCGGTAAACACATTTTCCTTTCTTACTCCGCGCCAATCAGCAATGAAATCGCGCAATCTGGATTGAGAAGGATCAGGGTAACGGTGTAGTCCTTCTGCCTCCTGGTAGGGAGCTCCGAGGCTGTTTTCATTGGCATCCAATAACAGGCCATCGCTAAAATCCTGCCGGGCGCTGTGGTAGGGTTTTAGATGCTTGATATTGGGTCGTACAATTTTTTCGAGATCAAATGGATTAGACATAACGAGCTGAAAATTATTTCAGATTATTTAATCGAATTGAGACTGCTCTGCGGTGAGCTTCGAGTTCCTCAAGGGAGGCCAGCTTTTCTATGGTCGGACCAATATTTTGTAATCCTTCCCGACTGATGGTCTGCATGGTAATTTGTTTAAGAAACGAATCAACCGATACCCCGCTGAACATACGGGCATAGCCATAGGTTGGAAGCGTATGATTGGTTCCGGAAGCATAGTCGCCCGCACTCTCGGGGGTCCATTGGCCAAAGAAAACAGATCCGGCGTTGTAAATACTGTTCTGCCACTGTTCGGCATCCTCACATTGGACGATCAGATGTTCCGGTGCGTATTGATTAGAGAAGTCAAATGCCTGTTCCAGATTATTTACGATTAAGGTAAAGCTCTTGTTAATGGCTTCTTGGGCTACATCCTTACGGGGAAGTCTCATAAGTTGTTCTTCCAACGCAGTTGAGCAGGCCCCCAGGTCAAAGTCTTTAGTAGCAACTAAAACAACCTGGCTGTCAGGACCGTGCTCCGCTTGGGAAAGCAGGTCGGCGGCTACAAACTCCGGATTGGCCGTTTCGTCGGCAATAACCAGTACTTCTGAAGGTCCGGCCGGCATATCAATGGCAATTTGTGCTTCACTGTTTTGGAGCATCATTTTAGCGGCCGTAACATATTGATTGCCGGGGCCTAAAATTTTATCCACTTTGGGTACCGTATTCGTACCGTATGCCATTGCCGCGATGGCTTGGGCTCCGCCCGCTTTAAGGATTTTTGTAATCCCAATTTTTTGAGCGATATAGATAATTTCATCGGCAATACTTCCGTCTTTGTGGGGAGGAGTGGCTGTAACAATGGTCTTGCATCCTGCCAACTTCGCCGGAATTCCCAGCATCATAAGCGTAGAAGGCAATATAGCAGTTCCGCCGGGTACATACAGCCCTACCTTTTCTATAGGTCGCGATACCCGCTGGCACTTCACTCCGGGCATGGTTTCCACCTCTAAAGGTTGGGGCAGCTGGCCTTTGTGGAAACGCTGGATATTTTCAAAAGCGGTATCAATAGCGTTACGAGTGGAGGATGTCAGATTTATCGAAAGATCAGCAGGATTAACGGTAATGGTATCCGGCGAAGCACCGTCGAACTTTTTGGTATAATAGCTAACTCCTGAATCTCCCTTCTGCCTAACCTTATCTATGATTGGCTCTACCTCTGAAAAGATGGAGATAAAATCCATTTTAGGCCGCTGGCAGAGATCCTGTATCTCTTCCTTGGTAAGTTTTGTAATGTCGTATTGTTTCATCACAGAATCATGCTTTCGATTGGTAAAATAACAATTCCTGTAGCTCCTTCGGCTTTTAGTTTTTCCATGACAATCCAGAACTGATCAATGGGGATAACGGTATGTATAGCTACCATATCCTCGTCGGCCAGAGGCATTACCGTCGGACTGTTTAGAGAGGGGATAATATCCTTTATTTTAGGCACGGCCTTTTTAGGAGCATTCATCATAATATATCGACTGCGCTCGGCTTGTTGATGGCCATCCATGCGCTGGAGGAACTTGTCGATCAGTTCTTTTTTTCCGGGTGAGAGTTCCTTATTTGTGCGGATGAGTTGCGTTTCCGACTCAAGGATGGTATTCAATTCCTGAAGTCCGTTTGCTTTCAGCGTATTACCGGTAGATACCAAATCTACAATAGCATCTGCTACTTCCAAGCGGGGTGCAACCTCAACGGCGCCTGAAATAGTAACAATATTGGCGTTCAATTCCTGTTTATCCAAAAAATCGCGGGTTAATTTAGGGTAGCTGGTGGCAATGGTTTTTCCATCGAAGTCTTCTGTTGTTTGGATATCACCATCTTTGGGAGCTGCCAGTGACAGCCGGCATACGCCGTAATCCAGATCGCGGAGTACGCTTACATTTGCCCCGGTTTCGGCGGTGACATTGGCTCCTACAAAACCGAGATCGCAGACTCCATCCTGAACATATTCCGGAATATCATCATCTCTAATAAGAAGTAACTCTACATCGAAATTACGGCATTTTACCAGTAGATTGCGTTTATAATCATCAAAACGGAGTCCGATACCTTTGAGCAGATCAATAGTCTTGTCGGTCAGACGCCCTGATTTCTGGATCGCGATACGTAGTGAAGTTTTAGAATCGGCAGTTCGTTCCATAGCAATTAGGGATAGATATAATTGAAAAGAAGTTTGTTAAGAGAGAATAAGAATAAAAAGGGTGGAGGGCAGCTTAAGCTGCCTGTAGCAATGCTATTGACGGTCGAAACCGCCATGATGGTGGAGGGAGTCAATATGGATCATATTTTTTTGCATCGCTTCTAAGATAATATTTTTTAAGAAATCTTCCATATAAAATTAATGTAAAGAAAATTTCTGCAAAGTTAATCCATAAAAAAAGGGAATTACTTGCGTAATCCCCTTTTAAATATCAAAAATAAATAAAAGTCCGAATATAATTATCGTTCTTCCGTATTAAGTTGCCAGATATCCACCCGGTCTAACTCAATATAAGGAATGGCAACTCGTTCACGTTTAGTGTCGAGCGCAATATCAGCCGGTTCGGGTCCAGTTTTGATGAGTGCTTTGCTTTCCTGGTTATTACTTATCAGGTAGAGACTGGAATCATTCTGGCTGGAAACCAGGAAAGATCCATTATAAGGCTCTATGCCATCAAAGTTTCCACCCGATTCCACCGTAATGAAATCCTGAAGAGTAGAGTCAGCGGGTGAGAACGAGCGGAATATTTGTCCGCCATTCCACGGAGCAATTACCAGCTGATTATTGTTTTCATCCAGCGTGATTCCATTGGGTGGATCAGCGAGTGAATCGGCAACAATGGAAATATTGGATCCCTTTATTTGATAAACCCGGGCCTGTCCGGTGTCCGTAACATATATTGTGCCATTCGTGTCGACGGCAACATCATTGAGAAAGCCGGGTTCAAAATCTGTGAAATCGTTGAATGCAACCTGTTCGCCTGTTTGCTTATTAAATCCGTGTACACCCTTAAGGTCAGCTACATATAGTGTGTCTCCCGTAATATACATACCTCGCGGAGAATGCAGGGGGGCTTCCTCAGTACCGGTCATAAACTTCAGTGAGTCAATAGAGCCATCTGGCCGGGCTTTGGCGATGTACCCATTGGAATCGGCCTCACTGCTGGATCCATTAAAATTGGAAACAAAATAAACATCTTGATCCGGATCATAGCGAACTGCTTCCGGGCCGGATAATCCTTGGTCAATTACTGTTATTCGATCGTCCACTTCTTGCAGTGATGTCGTGGGAGCTTCTTCCTCTTGTTGTTCGGTATCTGAGCTGCAGCTGGTAAATATGAGCAGCAGCAACATGAGTACGCTCTGCGATAATAGTTGTTTTTTATCCATAAGAGTCTGTTTTATTTAAAGTTGGAGAGTGATCTAAAATATTAAACTGGAAGAGTATTAAATTTTCTTAAGTGTATCCCATAAGTGGTCGTTCGGTTATCCCTAATAAGTTATCCCTGTTCTCAATCGTCTCAATTATTCTATGGACCACTTACTTATTGCAGTGCTCAAATATGAATAAACCAACACACCATTGCAATTATATCCAGAAATAATTTATCTGATATTGAAATGTCTTAAAAAGCAATGAGCTTAATTAAGCTGACATTGTAGCTACAACCCCAATTAGCAAAAGAGTAAAAATGGCTAATTGAAGAAAAGCGCTTCCGATTCGTTTCTTTATCATGATTTAGCTAATGAAAGATTTCTTTTTTGCTGATTTTATAGTGACTATTTGGAAATATGTTCCCGGAAAATAAATAGGTTTTAAATGAGGTGAACGGCGTCTGTTTTTTTAGTGATGAGACAAGCTATATTTATGATTGAACTATTAGCGGGAAACGATTATCCTTACTACTTAAAAAGTTAAGTGATTAATACAGCAATCAATCAGATATCTTATTATGATAACTACTGCTCAATTAACCTATATCCCTCTAAAATCAGCTGATCCACGCGAAAGTGTAGACTTTTTGCTTGAATTAGTCGCACAGCACGAAGTGGAGGTAGATGTTAACTACTTATCTACAAGTGTTCGGGGAGAGACCGAAGTTGTTTTTGAACTCATCAGCGATATGTATGAAACGATGACTATTGAAGGAGAAGAATTCCGTTTCCATGTGGAGTTGTTAAGCCCCGTTGCTGATGAATCTCTTGATATACCCAATAAGTAAAGGGTGTTTGTATTTCAGCAGAGTCCGATGCGAATAAAAGTATCGGACTTTTTTATTGAGTAAATATTTTATCCTTTCTCACATTTGAGTGTGAAAACAGGCGCTTAATTTTGTATCTTAAGCGTTCTTTTTTATAAGCAAACCTGTGCAGGTAGCACAAGCCTATGACTCCCATTCGTAATTTCTGTATTATAGCTCATATCGATCACGGTAAATCAACGCTCGCTGACCGACTTCTGGAGCGTACCGGTGCTATTACCGAGCGCGAGATGCACGAGCAGATACTTGACGATATGGATCTGGAACGCGAGCGGGGCATTACGATTAAAAGCCATGCTATCAGGATGGATTATGAGCGTCCTAATGGTGAGAATGTGATTTTTAATCTCATTGATACGCCTGGACATGTTGACTTCTCTTACGAGGTGTCCCGGGCATTAAAAGCGTGTGAGGGAGCACTGTTGGTAGTCGATGCTGCTCAGGGAGTTGAAGCCCAAACTATTTCTACACTTTATCAGGCTATTGAACAGGATTTGGAAATTGTACCGGTCCTTAACAAAATAGATTTACCCGGCGCAGATCCTGAAGGCGTAGGCCAGCAGATTGTGGATCTAATCGGCTGCGACCATGAAGATATTTTACATGTATCCGGCAAAACCGGTGAGGGGGTGGATGGACTTCTCGAAGCAATTGTAGAGCAGATTCCTGCACCAGGGAGAGATACCGACAAACCCCTGAGAGCGCTTATATTTGATTCGATTTTTAATACCTATCGTGGATCCATTATATATGTTCGAGTTATGGAAGGAAGCCTGAAACAGGGCGAAGGCATTCACTTTATGGCCACTGATAAAGATTATGAAGCGGAAGAGATCGGGCACCTGAAGCTGAAAAAAGTAAAAACAGATAAGCTCGAAGCCGGTGATGTGGGATATGTTATCGGAAGTGTGAAATCTCTGCAGGATGCGCGGGTAGGAGATACTCTTACTTCAACAGAGAACCCTGCCGATAAACCCATTCCGGGCTACCAGGAACCGAAACCAATGGTATTTAGTGGCTTATTCCCGACTCAATCCGATGATTTTGAGGATCTGCGCTCTGCACTGGAAAAGCTACAGCTGAATGATGCCTCCCTTACATATCAGCCCGAGACGTCCAAGGCGCTTGGATTTGGATTTCGCGCCGGATTTTTGGGTATGCTGCATATGGAGATTGTTCAGGAACGCCTTGATCGCGAATTTGATATTGATATTATCACGACCGTTCCCAATGTGGAGTATGAAGTTCATATGACCGAGAAAAATGAGCAGAAGAAAGTAACGGTTGATAATCCCAGTGAAATGCCGGATCCTGCCAATGTGGATGCCGTATATGAGCCTTATATAAAAGCCAGCATTATTACCCCTTCTGATTATATTGGCCCGGTTATGAAACTTTGTGAGGAGAAAAGGGGTAAGTATGTAAACCAGATACATATGCAGAGTCAGCGTGTGGATATCACCTACGAGTTGCCGATGGCAGAAGTAGTGTTTGATTTTTATGATCGGCTTAAAAGCGGTACCCGAGGGTATGCTTCGCTGGATTATGACTTTCTTGAGTATCGGAAAGGAGATTTGGTTCGACTGGATATCTTGCTTAATGGCGACCCGGTGGATGCTCTTTCAAGCATTACACATCGTGATAAAGCCTATGATCTGGGGCGCAAATTGTGTAAGAAACTGAAAGATCTGATTTCACGACATCAGTTCGAAGTACCCATACAGGCTGCTATTGGTTCGCAGGTTATCGCCCGGGAGACTATTCCGGCTATACGAAAAGATGTGACGGCAAAATGTTATGGCGGAGATGTTTCCCGAAAACGAAAACTTCTGGAAAAACAAAAGGAAGGGAAAAAGCGAATGAAACAGGTGGGAACTGTAGAAGTACCACAAGAAGCATTTCTTGCGGTATTATCTATGGATGATGATTAAATCGTCCATATCTTGTAATATCCTAATGCAAAGTGCGTTATGTAAACGACAATAATACTACTAAAATTATATTCTACTGATGCAAAAGTTACTAAACTCATTATTTCTTACTGTTCTCATTGTAGTTTTTTCTACTTTTTCCGCTTCTGCTCAATTTGAGGAGCCGGAGATAGAACGGATTGATCCCGATCAAAAAACTTGGTTTATGAACAAATTTGAAGACGTAAAATGGACCGGCCAGGGTTTTTACGGACGAACAGAACTTGATGAACGACAAACAAATGAAATCCGGGCCCGCTTACAGGAGGTATTTGGAGATCCTACAAAAACCATTGAAGATTTAATCACTCAGCCAGATTTCCGTCCGGCACAGGCTATTCAGTTCGAATATTGGTTTGTGGTAGACGATTCGATCCCTATGATGCTTTTAGATATTGATGGTCCTTTTGGAAGAGGACTCGTTTATGCGGGAGCCAGCAAATATATTGATCTTATGCCAGAAGTGAAGCGTACCTTGTCTCAAGAACTGATGGCTATTAAAAGAGACAGCTTACCTGATTATGAGGATTATTATTACGCTCCGGAGCGGCGGAAGTGGTTTGAAGTGAGCCTCCAAGAGGGACAGTATAGAACAAAAGAAATATCCTCTCCAATCAACTAGATTTTGGGATTTTAATAAACTGAACCACAGAAGGAGATACATTGGCAAAGCAACTTTCAAAAGAAGAACGCAGTAAAAGACGCAATCGGCGTACAAAAAATCAAAACGAGAAAGCAAAAAGCTGGATAAGGGAATGGCTGGATGCTCTCCTTTTTGCAGCAGTAGCTGCACTTATCATTCGGGCTTTCTTTTTTGAAGCTTATCGTATTCCAACTCCCTCAATGGAGAAAACACTGATGACGGGAGACTTCTTGATAGTCTCAAAGATAAGTTACGGTCCCCGTACACCAATGGTATTAGGAGTTCCATTTACGAATATCTATATGCAGGGACTCGTGTTGCCGTGGACTCGTCTGCCTGGTTTTAGTGAGGTAGAACGGAATGATATTGTGGTGTTTAACTATCCGATTGATATTGCACCTATTGCCGGTAAGACAAACTACATAAAGCGTGCTGTGGGGATACCGGGGGATACCCTGTCTATAGATGACAAACAGCTTTATGTAAACTCTGAAGAAGCCAATCCTTTTCCTGGAATTCAGCAAGTCTATGAGGTGGATGTTCGGAACAGGATAAGGTTAAGTGCGTCAAAGGTACAAGCAGCTGGAGGAACAATATATCAATCACGTAACGGTAACTCAGGAAGCTACCGTATTAATATGACTGATGAGGTGGCTGAGAACATTAGCAACTGGCCGGAAGTAACAAATGTAGAGCTTTTTGTGTTGCCTGATACTTTTAATGAATATGATCGGCGGTCCTTCAGCTTTTCTTCCGGTTTTAATAACCACCATCACATGTCTCCGGTCGTTGTTCCGTTTGAAGGACAAACCGTAACCTTAACGGCTGATAATTACCATATTTACGAAGCTATTATTACTCGCTATGAGAAAAATGATGTGGAGCGAAATGGAGGGCAGTTTATTATCAATGGAGAAGAAACCAATGAATATACTATTCAGCAGGATTACTACTTCGTAATGGGTGATAACAGAGATGACAGTGAGGACAGCAGGTTCTGGGGATTTGTACCACAGACGCATATAGTCGGCAAAGCAGGTATTATTTATTTCTCATGGGATAAAGATCGGTGGCTGCCCCGTTTTGATCGTCTTCTGAATGTTATCCATGATTAGTATTGGTGTATGTATGTGAGGAAAGAAGGAGTCGAGTACTTCCTTCCTCCTAACTTCAGGGCTGCTCCTTAATTCTTTCGTATTGATTTTCCTTGGGCTTGTCCCTCTTTAATGGCCAGCTGTCCGCAGCCGGCATCGATATCATCACCACGGCTTCGGCGCACTGTAGCAGTAATATCCCTTGATACAAGTTCCTGCATAAAGGCATCCAGTCGTTGCTCTCGGGCTCGTTTGAGTTCTACGCCTGCCACATCGTTGTACATGATAATATTTACTTTGCTGGGTACCCACTGTACGATTTCGGCAAGCTGGCGCGCATCTTCCTTGGTATCGTTAAATTCATCAAATAACAGGTATTCGTAGGTGATAGGCCGGTGCAGCTTATCATAATAATACTGAACTGCTTCCTTGAGTTTTTCCAGGTTCATTGAATTATTTATGGGCATAATTTCATCCCGCTTTTCATCATTAGCTGCATGCAGAGATATCGCCAAATTGAAAGGCTGGCGCTCGTCTGCCAGTTGCTTAATTTGCTTGGTAAGTCCTACCGTAGAAACGGTTATTCTTTTGGGAGAAAGTCCAATACTTAGTTCATCCATGATAATAGATGCAGAATTAACTACGGCCTCATAGTTATGAAGCGGTTCTCCCATTCCCATATATACGATATTGGTGATGCCCTTTCCAAACTTCTCCTGACACAGGTTATTAATGTACTGTACCTGATCTACAATTTCGCCGTGGGTTAAGCTCCGGAAAAATCCCATTTTTCCGGTGGCACAGAAAGAGCATCCAAATACGCACCCCACCTGGGATGACACGCACACCGTTAATCGATTAGCCGCTCCATCAGGATAAAAATCAGGGATAAGTACAGACTCGACCTTGTGTTGTTCGTCGCCCTCGAGTTCAAAGAGAAACTTTATAGTCCCATCCTTAGATTCGAGCTGCATTTTGTGCTCAATGGTAGGGACCTTTGCTACTTCTTTAAGGCGTATTCGTAAGTCCTTGGAAAGGTTGGTCATTTCATCAAAGCTGTGTACTCCCTTTTGATAGAGCCACTGGAAGAGCTGATCACTCCGATAGGAGGCCAGTCCCATATCGGCACTAAATTCCTGGAGTTCTTGCTTTGTAAGATCTTTAAGGTTTATTTTTTCTTCGCTATGGGTTTGTGTAGTCATATATCCAAAGATACAAAGACTACAGCACGGATGTTAAACTTTAGAGACAAAATATTAAGTGGTTGATGGGTATATATGATATTTAAGAATAGAAATCACCGGATAGGTAGAATCTAACAAATTTTATAAAAAAGAAGCGGTTATTATGAATTGATGATAGTTATATAGATTTTAATAGTCTGCAAGAAATAAAATATAAAAGATAAGCAATGGAATTTTCTACCCTTTTCAATGACTTGAGGAGCAAGTTTAATGAGGAAGTGACAAGCAAGCTTGAGACTTGGCTTGATACGCTTATAAGCATGCTTCCTGAGATGGTGATGGCCCTGCTGGTACTGATTGTGTTTTATGTGATTGGTAAGCTGGTTCGGCAGGCCGTCCACAAACTGTTGTCAAAGGCAACGATGAATAAAACCGTTATTGACCTGCTGGAAACCATAGTGGGTATCATGATTATTAGTATCGGTATATTTATTGCCCTGAGTGTCTTGAACCTGGATGGGGCAGTTACCTCGCTGCTTGCCGGTGCTGGTATTGTCGGTTTGGCCTTAGGTTTTGCATTTCAGGATATTGCATCAAACTTTATCTCGGGTATCATTCTTACGCTCCGGCATCCGTTTGGCATTGGCGATATTATTGAAACTAATGATATATATGGCACTGTACGGAAGTTAAATCTTCGAAACACAATTCTACAAACGCCCCAGGGACAGATTGTATATATCCCGAATAAAATGGTATTTGAAAATCCGCTTTCTAACTTTACGGATGAGCGTCAGCGTCGTATTGATTTGAGTTGCGGGGTCTCATATGCCGAAGATCTTGAGCAAGTTCGCCAACTAGCTATTGAGGCTATTGAAGAGCTTGAAAACTATGACAGTGATAAGGATATCCTGTTCTTTTTCGATGAATTCGGAGGGAGTTCTATCAATTTCAAGGTTTGTTTTTGGGTAAATTTCCGGAGGAATTCTGATTTTCTTACTCCTCGAAGTGATGCGATTATGGCGCTTAAAAAGAAGTTTGATGAAAATGATATTACCATTCCGTTTCCCATTCGGACGCTTGATTTTGGCATACGCGGAGGGGAAAAACTGGATAGTATGCTTAAGGGAACAGCTCCGGCTGAAGAAAACGGAGCGGATTCTTAGAAAACTATAGCTCCTAAGACTGATATATGTAAGAAATGCCAAGGAGGAAGGTCCTTGGCATTTCTTATTAGAGCAGGTGTTAAGGTTTTACTTCAAGTGACGTTCCAGGTAATTGGTATAGGATTGATATAGCAGATAATAGCTGGCTGTATTAAAGGAAACGCCGTGCGCTCCGGGGGGATAAATTCGTAAATCCACATCCTTCCCATTGCCAGTAAGCGCGGTCATTAGTTGCATCGTATTTTGGACATGTACGTTTTCGTCCATGGTAGAGTGTGAGAGCAATAAGTCAGCCTCCAAATTTTCAGCATGTGTATTTGAAGAACTCTGTTTATAGCCCTCGGCGTTATCATCCAGCAATCCCATGTAGCGTTCGGTATAAATACTGTCATATAATTTCCAGTTCGTAACCGGTGCTGTAGCAATTCCTGCGACGAAAACATCGGGATGAGTAAAAAGAGTATAGGTCGTCATGTAGCCGCCATAACTGTGTCCACGAATAGCCATGCGATTACCATCAACCCAGTCTTTGTCGGCCATATATTTTACCGTCTCAACAAAGTCGTTGGCTTCCCATTTACCGAGCTGTTTATAAACGATTTTTTCAAATTCTGAGCCGTAACCACCACTTCCTCGATTATTAACATTTACAACTATATATCCCTTTTGGGCGAGGTACTGGTTCCACCCGCTGGATTCCCACTGGTTATAAACCCCCTGTGCACCGGGTCCGCCATAAATATTTAGCAGCAGCGGATAGCTTTTGGTTGAGTCAAAGTCGACAGGCTTAATCATGTAACCGTCGAGTTGCTGTCCGTCTGAGGTTGTAAATGTAAAGAGTTCACGCGGCGAATAAACGTGGGATTCAACGAACTCATTAACGGATTCATTATCTTCAAGTACCATGAGTTTACCATCAGTTGTATTCCATAGTTCTACCTGTGTTGGGGTAGAAATATTGGAGTAACGGTTGATAAAATACTTGCCGTTTGAACCCATGCTTATGTTATGGGTTCCCTCTGCTGTGGTATGTTTTGTTTTATTCTGTCCGTCGAAGCTTATAGAGTATAGGTGTCGTTCGAGGGGAGAAGTTTCGGTGGATGTATAAAAAATGCGATTACTGGCGTAGTCAACGGTATGGACATAGGTGACTTCCCAATCTCCCCGGGTTACTTGATTTTTTACCTCTCCATCATATCCGTAACGATAGATGTGACTCCATCCATCACGATCAGAAATCCAGAAGAATTCTTTACTATCTTCCGGAAAAAAGAACAGGTGATTGATACCCGCAAAAAAGTCAAAAATATCGATCCATGTATCTGATGTTTCTTCCATAACCAGGCGATTCTCGCCACTATGAATATCGTTAAAGAAAAGTTTGAGATGGTTTTGTGCCCGGTTAAGGTGCACAATAGCAAGCTTATTTTCATTGGCCGTCCAGTACAATCGGGGAATATATCCGTCCCTGGGTAAATCCATCCATTGCTGGTCTTTGGTTTCAACATTTACAACACCGATTTTTACCTCGGGATTTTCATCACCTACTTTTGGGTAAGGGATTTTTTCGTACTCAGGGTGCTGACCGGAATAATCGGTCATTTGAAAAATATTGACATGTCGTTCATCGGTTTGCCAGTAGGCAATATGTTCGCTGTCGGGTGACCACTCCCAGGCTTGTGCCAAACCGAATTCTTCTTCGTAGACCCATCCAAAACGTCCGTTATAAAAATATTCTTCAGCACTGTTTGTAAGCTGTGTTTCTTTTTCTGAAGCCAAATCATATACAAAAAGATCACCGTTGCGTTCATAACCGATCTTTTGTCCGTTAGGAGAGAGTTCTGCAGTACGTGCGTCTTCGACGAGTAATTCCAGCGTTTCGTTTTCGACTGAGTATAGATAGTAATCAGAAATGCCGGAACGGCGATAAACAGGTCGAAAGTTGGATTGAAAGACTAGGTATTTTGAATCATTTGACCATTGGAAGGAAGAATATTCAAATGTCGAATCAGTATCAGGAAACGTATGTTCAGCGTTGTTAAAAATTAGCTCATCTTCCTGGGTGGCAGGGTCATACACCCTTATCTCCATATTCTCGGTCTCCTCGTTGTACTGCATATAGGAATACCGGTTACCTTCGTCAATCCAGTTGATATTGCGTGGGCCATTGGAACCACTGAGCTGTCCACTTTGAGACAGGGCCTCCTTTACGTCAGAATATCGTTGTTTCTCCTGCGCAATACCTGGCTGTTGAAAAATAAATGCACCCAGGAGAATGGTGAGGGCTATTGATTTATAGAGTGATGAGATAGAATGTTTCATATATGTATAAATGCTGGCTGTTTATATTATATAAGTTTTGTTAGAAGGATTGAATTAATCAAATATTGTAGGTCAGGGCAAGTGAAATTTGCAGATTAGCCAATAAGAACCTGAAAGACGATCATAAGGGCAACGGAGATAGTGATAGCAGTGGCGATAATTGAGGCATCGTTTTCCTCCATAGCGTCTGGAATGACCTCCGCAAAGACCATCCAGATCATTGCACCCCCGGCAAACCCGAGTCCCACGGGCAAATAGTCACGAAAGATTTCTACAAAAATGAATGCCGGAACAGCCATTAATGGTTGAGGTAGGCTTGAGAAGACACTCCACCAAGCAGCCTTCAAAGGGGAGGTGCCTCTGGGGATGAGCCCAATAATTATACCGTAAAAGGTAAACCACAGATCATAATTAAGTCCTTCATAAATTAAGCCGAAGCTGGCCGCTAGCATAAGTCCCGATGCAATAGCATTGGAAATACCAAGCCAGGAGCGCGTTAACTTCTCAAAAAAGAAAAAGGGAAGAGCTCCCAGACCGGTGGCGACCGCCGTAATTAGGGCATATAGAAAAACCTGTGCGGTAGGATGTTGTAGCAGTTCACTCATTATACCTTTTTTTAGTTAGCACCAAATATAATGAGTGGTTATTCCTAATCCATCACTTGAGGTATATTTAGAATAAAATTAAATAGCTTTTATTGATGATTGTTATAGAAGTAATATGGAGCTGTTACTGTTATTCATCACCAGTTAACTCATTGATAATGGTATCCATCTTACCTTCGAGTTGTTCAGTGACCGTGTCGAACGCATCAATACTGTTAAGTTCGGTATTGACACTACAATAAAACTTAATTTTGGGTTCGGTTCCTGAAGGACGAACTGATACAATGGAACCATCTTCAGTAATAAACTGTAAGACATTGGAAGAGGGGAGTCCTATATCCTCGGTTTTACCAGTTGTTATATTTTTGGCTTTGCTGCTTTTATAATCCTTAATGACTACAACCTCCGATCCGGCCAGTGATTTGGGAGGATCTTCGCGGTAGTTTTTTAACATTTGCTGAATTTCCGAAGCTCCTTCACGTCCCCGCTTATAAACAGAAACCAGCTTTTCCCTGAAATAGCCATACTGTTGATAAATGTCCAACAGTGTTTCATACAGGCTGCTGCCTTTGTCTTTGTAGTAGGCGGCCATTTCGGCGATGATGACAGCAGATACAACAGCATCTTTATCACGTACATGTTCGCCAATCAGGTAACCGTAACTCTCTTCACCCCCGGCTATAAACTGCTTCTCATCTTCAAGTTTCGTCATTAGTTCGCCGATGTACTTGAAGCCAGTTAGCGTATTGAAACACTCTACATCGTAATGATCGGCGATGCGATCAATGAGGTAGGTCGTTACAATGGTCTTGACAATATATTCATTGCCGCTCAGCTTATTGGCTTCCTGCCACGCATTGAGCATATAATTGATAATAAGCGTACCGGTCTGATTACCGTTAAGCAGTATCCATTCCCCGTTATTATCTTTAACGGCAATACCTACCCGGTCGGCATCCGGATCGGTTGCCATAACCAATTCAGCATCAATTTTTTTGGCTTTATCCAGGGCCATCGACAGGGCTTCCTTTTCTTCGGGGTTAGGCAGTTCCACCGTCGGGAAATTTCCATCATAGACCATCTGTTCCTCAACCAGCGATACATTTTCAAAGCCGTAACGTTCCAGAGCCGGAGGCACTAATACCCCTGAAGTGCCGTGAATAGGAGAAAAGACAATACTTAAATCTTTTTGACGCTCAATGGCATCGCGCGATATAGAAAGTTTTTTAATGGTATCCAGGTAGCGGTTATCTATCTCCTCTCCGATCAGCTCTATTTTTTCTTCATTACCTTCAAACGCGATTTCCTGTACATCTTCAATATTCTGGACTTCCTCCATCACCATCTTATCCTGAGGTGATACCAGTTGACCACCATCAGCCCCATAAGCTTTATAGCCATTGTATTCTTTGGGATTATGGGAGGCGGTAAGCATAACGCCTCCATGACATTTCAGTTCCCTAATGGCATAAGAGAGTTCAGGGGTCGGACGTAATCCATCGAATAGATAAACATAGATACCATTATCAGAAAAGATATCAGCGACTACGCGGGCCAGGGTTTCCGAATTATTGCGACAGTCATGGGCGATAGCCACACTGATCTGTTCGTCTGGATAGTTCTTTTTCAGGAAGTTACTGAATCCCTGAGTAGCCATTCCAAAGGTATATTTATTTACACGATTGGGACCTATCCCCATAATTCCCCTGATGCCTCCCGTACCAAACTCCAAATCTTTATAAAAGGCATCTGCCAGTTCTTCATACTGTTCGTTCTCTAACTTTGAGCGAATTTCGGCTTTGGTCTGTTCATCGTAGTTACCCTTTAGCCATTGGTCAACTTTTTCCTGAATAGCCGGATCTAATGATTCCATAACAGTACGATTTAGAATTTGATAATGTTTATCTTTGGTATCAGTAAAAGGAAAGTACTATTTCAATTCCATTATTTCTAATATCAGCCAGATTTGTAAAGTCTTTCATATATGTTATGATTCTCTTTGCCAATCTACTTTCTTAACGAGCAGCCACAGACCAATAATTATTAACGGAAGACTCAACCATTGTCCCATATTTATAGACCAATTGCTTGCAAAGGCCGCTTGATTAATTTTTGTAAACTCAAGCAGAAACCGGCCACTGAACAGGAGTGCTAAAAAGCTACCGAAAAGAGCACCTTCCGGTGGACGAGACTGATATTTTTTGTAAACAACCCATAGTATGATAAAGATCACAATACAAAGTAGAGCCTCATAGAGCATGGTCGGATGTCGGGGCAGCATTTGTTCAGTAGCACTAAGCCCCCTTGCATTTTCAAAGACCACTGCCCAGGGCAAATCAGTAGTACGGCCAATAATTTCCGAGTTAACAAAATTTCCTGTACGGATGAAAGCCCCGCCTATAGCCACAACAATAACTACACGATCAGCAAGCCAGAGGAAGTTCATCTCTCTGACTTTATTTATATACAAATACATAGCTAAAATGATACCGATGGCAGCTCCATGACTGGCCAGTCCACCATTCCATATTGCCAGAATTTGAGAGGGGTACCGAAAATAAAAAGCAGGATCATAGAAGAGTACATGGCCGAGGCGGGCCCCAACCACGGTGCCAATCATAACGTATGTAAGTAACTTGTCGAGTTCTTCTTGGGTACGCCCTGAAACCGTATACATTTGCTGCATAAGAATGTATCCAACCACAAAAGAGGAGGCAAAGAGCAGTCCATACCAGCGCGGTTGTATAGGCCCGATTTGACTAAATGTAGGGGAGGGGAGAATCTGGAAGATCAGTTGTCCTAAGATAAATGAACCCAGAATGAGGGTCCAGAATTTCCACTGTGGGATGTCCGGATCTTCCCGGTCCGAAAGATTATCGGGGATCAGTTTCTGATATCCGAAATAGATAAACACAAAGGCAGCGACGATCCCCCAAATAGCTATGGGAAAAGGCAGTTCGATTGTTCCGATGGTAAAAGCAATGGGATCGGCATTCCATGTAAAGTAATCGGATGATTGCATGGGCTAAATTATTATATGTAATGAGTGTTGAATAATATTTTCTGGTTTGGATATTGGTAATGGTATCTCCCTTGACTCGGGAAGGATGGACGGAGATACAAATTAATACTCAATCTTATAATCTGTACCGTCTGGGTTGTCCATTAATTCAATGCCCATTTCATTTAGATTATTGCGAATGGTATCAGCCAGTTCAAAGTTTTTGTCCTTGCGAGCCTGATTACGCAATTCGATAAGCAGTTCTACAAGCTGTTCTGTTTTGTCAGTATCTCCGGAAGTCGAGTCGGTTTTAGGCCATAACCCTAGTACATCCTCTACAAAGTCATGCAGAAACTGACCTATTTCCTCAATATTTTCAGGAGTGTCATCACTGTTTATACGTTTCCGAATTTTTTTCAGCTCTTCGAACAGGAGGGCGATGGATTGGGCCGTATTGAAATCGTCATTAAGCTTTGACTCCAGATCGGTACGCAAATGATCCAAATCATATTTTCCACCGGATCCTTTACTTGCTGAGTCAATGGTTAACAGCATTTCCTGAAGGTTGTGCAACCCGTTCTCTGCCCCGGCAAGTGCATCTTCCGAAAAATCGGTAGTGCTTCGGTAGTGACTTTGTAACAAAAAGAAGCGAATAACCTGGGGATCCCAGGCACGGCTCAGAAGTTCATGGTCGCCAGAGAAGAATTCATCGAGTGAAATAGCATTTCCAAGAGATTTACCCATCTTTTGCCCCTCGAGCGTTACCATATTGTTGTGCATCCAGTAGTTTGCAAAAGGTTCGTCATAAGCGCATTCGCTCTGGGCAATTTCGCATTCGTGATGGGGAAACTGGTTGTCCATTCCACCTCCGTGGATATCAAAATGCTCTCCCAGATATTTGGTTGACATTGCTGAGCATTCAATATGCCAGCCGGGATATCCCATTCCCCAGGGAGAGGGCCACTTCATGATGTGGCCGTCATCTGCTTTTTTCCAAAGGGCAAAGTCCTCGGGAGATTGTTTATCACTAGCAGTTTCAATACGCATCCCGCTTTCTTGGTCTTCTACAGTCCGCCCACTTAGTTTTCCATAATTTTCATCTGAGGATACATCAAAATAGACGTTGCCGTTTGTTTCGTAAGCGTGGCCGTTTTCAAGGAGCTTTTTGACGATCTCAATCTGTTCGATAATATGACCTGTAGCACGTGGTGAGATATCCGGCCGCTCAATTCCGAGCTTATCCATGTCTCGGAAGTAATTATAGGTGTATTTCTCGGCCAGGGCCATCGGTTCTACTTTTTCAATTTTGGCCTGTTTTTCCAGCTTGTCTTCTCCTTGATCAGCATCATCAGTTAGGTGTCCTACATCTGTAATATTTTGGACATATCGTACTTTATGACCGAGATAGCGCAGGTAACGAACCACAATGTCAAATGAAACATAGCTTTTGGCATGGCCCAGGTGGGAATCTCCGTAAACAGTGGGTCCGCAAACATATATTCCTACGAAGCCGTCGGTAATAGGTTCAAACTTTTCTTTCTCTCGGCTTAAAGTATTGTAAATATGTAGATCATCCATTGAACAACGAGCAATTATATAATATTCTAAATATGTACGAATGCAAAGATAACGCTTACCATGGAGAGTTGATAGTGGGGCAACTGAGTAGTGTAATAAACATCCCTATTCCTTGTAGGATTTAATACTCAGATAGTTTTGAATGAAGGTATAGCTCCTTTAAAGAATAGGTATCTTTTCATCGACTGATGCGCTAAATTGGTTAGAAAGCAGTTCCAGATTGGAATTAACATTGAGAGATTAACACTAAGTCGAAGCAAAAAGGCCTATTTAGCCATTTTATTTTCTATATAGCTGATCCTTATAACTGTTTATGCTTAATGTAGTTAATCCTATTTAGCCTTTCCGGAATACTAAACTTATTTATTAATGGAATAAATAAGTTGTAAGGATTGGCCTTCCTGAGGATCTTACTTATGTATCTCTTATATAAAGAGAGCGCATATTTCAAAAAAAATAAAAGGAGGTGTTGATATGAAATCAACTGATCCATTAAGAATTGATAAGTTAAAGGAAATAACGTTCGAGAAGCCCAAAGAGCCTGAACAGCAGTTTGAAGAGGTTAACGTAAGTTCATTTACGCTACCGAAAGGAGCAGAACCGAGACTTAAACGTAACTGGGAACAACCCGGCTCATATAATGTAGTTGTGGAGCTTGAAAGCAAGCATATAGAATATGAAAAAGAGCAACTCATTAAGCCAACACCTGTTCCGAGGATACCAGTCACACCGCTAGGTAAAGATTGCTTAAGACAGTTTGGGGATGTGGAATCTATTATTGGCAAGAAAAGAGCCTCTGCACCCGGCCGTTTTTTTCCGGAGAAGTCAAAGATTGATCTTGAGTTAGCCAGGGAATTCAAACGGCGAAGCAGAGGAGAAGATCGACCGACCAATATTTTTGGTACGGACGAACGATATATATACCAGGATACCAGTTTCCCGTGGCGTACGGTGGGAAGAGTATGGACTGAAACCGGTGCATGTACAGGATGTACAATCGGGCCGCGATTGGTATTAACTGCAAGCCATTGTATAAATTGGAAGAGCGGAGGCGGGGCAGGATGGGTTAAGTTTTCGCCAAGCTATTATAACGGCAATGGTCCATGGGGAGAATTCTATGCCACGCGGGTTATTTATTGGAATAAAGCCCAGGGTGGTTTATCCGACTTGGAGACTGCATTTGATTATGTAGTATTGGTGATGAATGATTATATCGGGAACCGAGTAGGATACCCGGGCTACCGGACCTACTCGGAATCTTGGGATGACTTGGGCGTATGGCAGCATATGGGCTATCCCGGAGATCTAACGAGTACTCAACGTCCAGCTTATGAGGGAAGTTGCTCTATTTCTTCTATTAGTTCTGAATCAACATCTGGCCAAGAAGGATTTGTACTCGGGCACTTTAATGATGTTACAGGAGGTCATTCCGGTGGTCCTGTCTGGGGCTGGTGGGATGGAGAAAGTTGGCCCAGGGTAGTAGGTGTTCAAAGTGCGGAATCCAATAATCCGGCTTTTAATACGTCCGGTGACAATGAGTTTGGAGGTGGTCCGGGTCTTTCGGCACTCATTTCATGGGCGCGTAATAATTACCCTTAAATTATAACTAAAAGTGATGGGTCCCTTAAATTAATTTGGGACCCATAATATATATGTTATTTGCTTTAATTTGGAGTTTATGAAAATTGTTTTCGACTGGCAATAGTACCAGATTTATTTAATTTCCAGAGGTTGTATCGGCAGTTGTCGTATCTTTGGGTGTGTTTCTGTTAAAAATATTTTTAAGAACATCTCGTCCCTTATCTTTGAAGAAGTTCTTAATTTTAGGTTCAATTACTTCTTGGTCAGGAGTAACGTTAATATTACTTGGATTGCCGCTTACGCGAAGAGGTAGCATGGTGGTTCCGTCTTCCTGTTTTAAGGCCTTAAGTGCCCGGTCGGAAATTAGGGATGCGATAGCTTTATCGAAGCGGGAGGGCAGGTAAAGGGTCATTTGATAATCCATTACCTCACTGACCAAATGTTTGTTACCATTCAGTTCCACACCAATATTACCACTGGTTAGGCTCAGGTTGTTGATAGTGAATAAGCGATTTTTCAGATTGTAGGAACTCTCCCATTTATCCAGCGCCATTCTCTGTAGGTTACCGGCGTTAAGTCTCTCGGCCAGTTTTACCTGTACCGGATGTCCTTCAAGAACGGCTTTACTCATTCCGAAGGTGCCTTTCATAGTTGAAGTGGGAAGCTGTGGTTCCAGGTATACGTTTAACCCGGATTCATAATCCACTTCGGCATTGAAAGTTCCCTCCACATACTGGTGTAACTTACTTTTTTCACCCAGTACCGGATATTCTTCGAAAAAAGAACCGGCCCGAAGGTTGTCAAGCTTTCCTGAAAAACTGATTGTGGTTTGATCAGGACGCAGGACATCCCACGTCAGCGATCCGGTTGCAGTCCCGCCCAGAAGATTGGCTGTAGCCTGGTCGAGGGCAATTTGTTCGGGAGTGGTAGACGCGTTGCCCCGAACGTTTGTCATGGTAATGCCGGTAAGGATCATTTCTTTTATGTTGGCATCTACCGTACTTTGCAAATCGGGTAGGTGGATAGGCACCTCTGTCCTTGTGGTATCAGTCCAGTCAATGAGTTCATCGAGATTGAGATGCGAACTGGAAAAGGAACCCTTCAGGCGGGGAGTAGAAGAACGCTCTTTCGGATTCTTCAGATAGGCCATATAGTCCGTTAATGTCCCTTGAATGTTTATGTCTGAGGAGCCCAGGTTAAAGTTAAGCGATGAGAGCGTAGCATTTTGCGGATTAAGTTTCAGCTTGCCGTTAAGGTTGCTAACCGGCTGCACAAGGTTGTCGCCCGCCATGTTGACTTCCTGTAAACTAATATCTCCGTTTAGTTGTAGCTCGTCTGGTTGATTTAGTGGACCGCGGGCCCGAATATTGAGATCTCCCACTCCATTGAGAGTCGTAATACCGGGTTCCAGGTTATAGTAATTAGTAATTTCCTGTAGCATTGCTTTACCTGATATATTCAGGTCAATAGACCGGTTGTCGCTTAGATAGTTGGTAATAGTTCCATCAGCAGAGAGATTATTATCTCCGGTAATGAATGATGCTTCCGAAATATTGAGTGTAGGTCCGTTTAGGGTAGAGTTGAAAGTAATTTCCTGAATAGGATTATCGAGTGATTTGTGCTCAATGAGTCCATTGGATAATTTAATTGTTCCTTTTTGCACCGCTCGTTCAATTTGGTCGGCCTGTCCATTTAGAATAGCCTGTGCAGTGAGTATACCCTCCATTCGAAGTGTATCTTCATCGATCGGATAGAATTCCTTAATAGTGGCAAGATTAAACTTCAGATTGGTATCCATATTGATATACCGGTTCTTTTCGTCCAGCAGGTGTTGTATTTCTCCGTTGGCCGAAAGAGAGTTTTCGGCTGCCTGTAGATCCAGGCTATTAATTGTGAACAGTTCCTGAGTTCCGGCCGCATCGACATTGATATTCCGTATTGCTTCGGGTACGTCTTGGTATTTAAGCAAGCCATCGGCCAGCATTGCTTTACCATCAAAAATGGTATTTTCAGGCTGATCGAGCTGTCCCTCTGCATTGGCATCTATGTCGAGCTGTCCCCCCAATTGTTCGATATCCATTTCAGAAATATCATAGAACTGATCCACGGTAGAAAGATCCACGTCCGCCACAAAATCCAAGTCAAAAGTACCGTTGCCTTCCAGTGGATTATCAAGGGTACCTGAGCCGTTCAGTGAATTGGCACCTGCAATGGCGTTGAAAGTTTGTATTGTTACCAATTCATTCGTGGCATTAGCGGAAATTTGAATATCTTCAATAGGTTGAGGCAAGTCTGGATCTTTCAGGTAGCCATCTTCTACATTAACCCGAACATCAAAACGGGGAATAGAATCGGCCGTTATGGGGCCTTGTACCGAACCACCCAGATCGAGTGTCCCGCTTGATTCAAGTCCCTCAATAGATTCTGCGTAGGTTTCGGGCACTAACCGGAGCAGATTTCCAAAGTTATCGGTTGAAGAGTTAAACTTCAGATCAACGGTAAAGGCTTCGCTCCAGTTGCTGAGTGAACCGGTAAGATCCATTTCCAGGCCCCGAACAGCAAGCGTACCTTCAGTAATCCTGACCTGTTCGCTGCCTGTATGAATAACCGATTCTTGTGTCAGGCGTACAGGTAATCCGCTTAGATATTCTGTACTGTCAACGGTAGCATGAAATGCGCCTACCTGCATATCAATGCTGCTTTGAATAGAATCGGCATAGGCCAGGGAAATATCGCCATCCACGTCATCCAGATATACAGAAGTATTAGAGGTAAAGTCGCAATAGCCAAACTGCCCGTCGGTTACTTTAAAATAGGGGATGCTAATATCATACCCTGCTGATGAGGTATCGGTTTCTTCATTCCCTGGTAAAAAATCCAGATTAGTCGTGCTGTCGGCATATAGCTTGTACGTAAATTGAGGCTTGGTGAGGGTCAGTTCAGTAATATTAATCTCGTTTCGGAAGAGGGGAAAGAGTTTTACTCCCGCTACCAGCTGTTCCATTGACAGGAGGGTATCCTCTTCAGTGTCGCCGGGGATGCGGAGATTGTTTACTTCAAGTCCGGGATTGGGAAATGTTTTAAAAAGAGCAAGAGACATCGATTCCACCTGAACAGTGCGACCCACCGATTCATTGATATAGGGCATCAGGGTATCTCGGAGCCGATCATCCGTGAAATAAAGGTTCAATCCAATAACAAAGAGTAATAGGACTAACGCTACCGCTCCTGCAATCTTGAGAAATGTTTTCATCATATAGTCGTTTGTTTTATGACTTGATAAGGTACAATAAAGTCGATTTTATTCCCTCAAGTTCCTTATGTTATAAAATAACATTTAACGCATGTAAAACAGCAATTATTCGATCTATGTTGAACTGGGGATCCGGAGCGAACAATCCTAAATTTAAACAGCGCCGACAAAATCTCGTAGATAAACTTCGAGATAAGGGCATAGAAGATGAACGAGTACTTTCTGCCATTAATATGGTGCCCCGGCACGTTTTTGTGGATACGGCCCTTGAGGACCGGGCTTATAAAGATTCAGCTCTGCCAATCGGAAAGAAACAAACGATCTCCCAACCCTATACTGTAGCTCGCCAAACAGAACTGTTGGAAGCCAAACCCGGTGAAAAGGTATTGGAGATTGGGACAGGTTCTGGCTATCAGGCTGCCATCTTATGTGAGCTCGGCGCGGAAGTTTATACCGTTGAAAGACATAAGAAGCTTTATGAAAAAGCCCGTTCAACACTGAGAGAATTGGGATATTCGGTGCAGGCCAAGCTGGGAGACGGCACAAAAGGTTGGTCGGCCTACGCTCCCTACGATGCCATTGTGGTTACGGCCGGAGCTCCGGTAGTACCGGATGATTTGGTTGATCAACTCAACGTAAATGGACGGCTTGTTGTGCCGGTAGGCAGTGAAGAACGGCAAGAAATGGTGCGGATTATTAAAATAAGAAAAGATGAGTTTGAAAGAGAGCGTTACAGCAGTTTTAAGTTTGTACCTCTTATCGGGGAAAAGGGTTGGAAGGGATAGTCAGGAATTATGAATTGAGAGTAATGAATTTTAAATTCTCTTCAATCATTTTGTATCAAAAACTGTATTCTTAATCATTAATTCCTGATCGCCCATTGCCTGAAACCAAACAAAAATCAGCAGACGATAATCAAACACCCACCTCCTGGAAAGAAGCTCCTTTTCTTTTAATTAAAGGTTTTTTAATGGGATCCGCGGATGTGGTTCCGGGCGTCAGCGGGGGAACAATGGCCCTCATTGTCGGCATATATACCCGGCTGATCGATGCCATTCGCAGCTTTGACTATAGCTTTATCAAGCGATTGGTTACCTTAAAGTTCAGACAGGCCCTTAGCGAGGTCGAGTGGAAATTTATGGTTATGCTGCTAGCAGGCATGGCCTGCGCGGTCTTTTTCTTTACTAAGATTGTGCCTCTACAGGTATATATGTTTACCGATCCGGAATTGGTATATGGACTATTTTTTGGTTTGATTGTGGGTTCAATTTTTGTGCTGGCTAAAGCAATTGAGGGCTTTAACTGGCTGCACGGCCTATTGATTGCTTTGGGGACTATCGTTGGATTTTGGGTGGTTACCTTAGTGCCAACGGCTACGCCCGAATCGTCATGGTTTATTTTTATCAGCGGGTCAATAGCTATTTGTGCAATGATTTTACCGGGTATTTCAGGATCTTATATTCTGCTTATTCTGCGCAAATATGATTATATTCTTTCGGAAATTGGAAAACTGGGTACACTAGATACTTTCAGTAGCCTGATAAATCTACTGCCGTTCGGATTGGGTGCTATATTTGGTCTCGTACTTTTTTCACGAATCTTATCGTGGCTGCTGAATCGGTATGAAGCCCAAACATTAGCAATACTTATCGGCTTCTTGATAGGATCGTTGTATGTAATTTGGCCTTATCAGGATCGCACCTATTCCGAAATTGTCACGAAAGAGGAGGTCCTTGCATATAATAGTTCAAAGGTTCAGGAACTACTAAGCAAAACTCCTAATAAACAGCAGCCGGAATATGATCGACTGGGAGAAATCACAAATCCCGATGCAGAGTTGGATCGCCTTAAGAAAGTAAAAGTAGAAACGGTTAAGCAGAAGCTTATCAGAAGTGAGCCGTTTGTTCCATATATAACAGTGGAGGGAGTCAAAACCGACCATTTCTACAGCGGAATATGGGGGATGATAATCGGACTTTTTATGGTTGTCGGAGTTGACTCTTTGCGAGCGAAAGGATAATGTTTTATAAAGCTAAATGAACTAATTAATATTGTTTCATGGAGACTATTAAAAAAATTTTAGTACCTACTGACTTTTCTAAAAATGCTGAATCGGCCTATGCACACAGCCAGGAAATTGCTCATCATTTTGATGCCAAAGTCGATTTCATCCATATAATTCCTACACTGAAGTATTTTCATGAGAGTATTTCGAGGTTGGAAGGTTCTTTGGATACAGAAGGAGAGATATATCCCAAAGCTCAAAAAGAAGCGGTCCAAAAATTGAACGAGCTTATGGATACTCACCTTGCTGATGAGCACAGAGGAGAGGCTATTTGCAGAATAGGTCGGAAGCCGTCGTCCAGAATGTTGGACTGGGCCGAAGCAGGAGACTATGACCTGATCGTGATGGCTTCCAAAGGCCGCCATGATTCCCATTTATTGCGAGGGTCAACAACGGAGAAGGTGATCAGACATTCCGAAATTCCGGTATTCACGGTGGATGCCGGGTTATCGTCCAAGGGGTTAGAGCGCATATTATTGCCTACTGATGGTTCAAAAATATCCTTGTCTGCTCTCTCAATGGCACTTTTGATAGCTGATATTTATAAAGCGAAAATCACTTTTTATCACGCCATTGAGCTATATGGTAGTTCCCTGGATGATGGCAGGGAACGGAATCCTGAAAAATCAGATGAAGAAAATATTTATGAAGCACTAATAGATTCGCTGGAAGATTATCTGGATGGTGAGAATCTGGAAAATATCCAGATTAACCGTGGGGAAGTAGATTTTGAGGATCAGTTTGTCATAACAGAGGGCGCCTCAAGTCATACAGTGAATTTCCATACGGTTATAGAGAAAAGCGTTACTGCTCATGTAGGTATCGAAAACTATGCCGGTGAGCATGCAGATGTTGTGGTGATGGCTACGCACGGGCATAGCGGCTGGGCACACCTCTTTCTGGGTTCCACAACCGAAAAGGTCGCCCAATATCTTGATATTCCGGTCGTAACCGTGAAGCCTGATGTTTCTAAATTGAGAGAGCGGTAGTATTAATAAATTGGCCGGAAGTGGACACGGCTGAGGGGTGAATAAAATTAAAACCCGATTATTTTCGGTCCTTTATTATTTTAAATAGCGTATAATAAACAATATGTTAAAATTCGAAATATTAGTTTAGATTCAATTTTTTATGCCCGAACTGATTACTGTTGAAGAGCTCATGGCGATGGGACTTCCCCCGATTATTATTTATGCGGCACCTATTATGTTTGCTCTCGTATTTATTGAGTGGGCCATTAGTGCCTGGCGGAAATGGGATCTTTATGATGGCAAGGATTTTTGGGCATCCACGGCCATAGGAATCGGCAATATTATTGTAAGTTCACTTACAAAGGTAAGTATTTTTGCTCTTATCCTGTTGTTTTATAATATGATGCCCTGGCGAATACCCTATACCTGGTGGTCGTTCCCATTGTGCTTTGTATTTCTTGATTTTTGCAGGTATTGGGCACATCGTATAGCACACGAGCAACGCATTTGGTGGGCTACCCATGTACCGCATCATTCCTCGGAGCAGTATAATTTCTCGGTTTCATTCCGTCTCTCTTGGGTTCAGGGCTTTAAAGTGATCTTCTTCTTACCTGTAGCAATGGCTGGCTTCCATCCCGTGGTGTTCTTTATATGTCATCAGATAGCAGTTTTGTACCAGTTTTGGATTCATACAGAGCTTATCGACAAGCTGCCCAGACCCATAGAATTTATTTTTACTACTCCGTCTCATCATAGGGTCCATCATGCAAAGGATGATCACTATTTGGATAAAAATTATGGTTCCACATTGATTATATGGGATCGGATATTCGGAACATTCCAGCCTGAGCTCAATACGCCTAACTACGGAATTACAAAGCCGCCGGAATCGTATAACCCGGTTTATCTGGTATTCCATGAATTTATTGCTATCTGGAAAGATCTGAAAAAAGCTGAAGGCTGGCGGGATTGGCTGTTTATTTTATTTGCAAGTCCTGCCGAACAGGCTCGTGTTGAAAAAGAGAAACAGGTTGAAGTGAATAGCACTACGGTTCCGGGAGAAGAATAATCTCATATTTTTTTTGACACCAAATAATTAGTAATGTGGATTGGAAATAATTATCCGTATATTAGCCGCTCTGGTGTTACATAAACCTACCTATTCATTTAAACAGGTTCTTACATCCTTCTCTTAGGTCTGTCGGTACCTTTCGTGTACGGTTTTAGGATAGCAGGTAAAAATACTGCTATTAAAAGCATACTTTTTGACGTCAGGTACTTTATAATACTCATTTACTTTTATTCAATTTATGACAGATTTGACTTTTGCTGAGCTTAATCTCAGCCAACCTATTCTTCAAGGTCTCACAGATATGGGATTTGAAGAGCCCACACCCGTTCAGACACAATGCATTCCTCCGCTATTAAATCAAAAGGATATAGTAGGACAAGCCCAGACGGGAACCGGTAAAACAGCAGCTTTTGGTATTCCTGTTGTTCAACAGACCGATATTTCGGTACAGGAAGTGCAGACCATTATAATGTGTCCTACCCGCGAGCTTGCAATTCAGGTTACTGGAGAACTTATTAAAATAGGCAAGCATATAGATGGATTGCATGTAGTTCCGGTTTATGGGGGACAATCTATATCCCGGCAGATTAAAGCCCTGAAACGAGGTGCCCATATTGTGGTAGGAACTCCCGGACGTACGATTGACCACCTTCGAAGAGGCACCATGAAATTAGATCAATTGCAGCGCGTTGTTTTTGATGAAGCCGATGAAATGCTGAATATGGGTTTCCGGGATGATATGGAGCAAATCCTATCGTATGCGGATCAGCCCGTTCAGACGATTATGTTTTCAGCGACGATGTCTAAAGGCATCCAAAAAATTATGAAGCGGTACATGAATAATCCGCAGACTATCGCTATTGAGCGTAAAAAAGTTACGGCTCCGAATATCGAGCAATATGTGGTGGAAGTACGTGATTCGGTACGGACGGAAGCTATCTGTCGATTTATGGATATCAATGGATTTAAACTGGCTCTGGTTTTTTGCAATACAAAGCGAAAAACAGAAAAAGTGAGCAGAGAACTGCAATCCCGCGGTTATTCTACGGATTTTATTAATGGTGATCTTAACCAAAATCAGCGGGACCGAGTCATGGCAAAATTCCGCAGCGGAGCCATTGATATTTTGGTAGGTACGGATGTAGCGGCGCGTGGACTTGATATCGAGGATATTGAAGTGGTATTCAATTATGATATTCCACATGATCCGGAATATTATGTGCATCGCATTGGTCGAACCGGACGTGCGGGTCGATCAGGAATGGCTATTACTTTTACGACCAAAAATAAAAAGAAACAGCTTCGTAGTATTGAGAAGCAAATTAAGAACCAGTTACAGCCACTGAATTTACCATCTACAGCAGAGGTGCAGGAATCACGTATAACCGGTGAAATGGATGACTTGGTAGAAGTGCTGGAGAAGGGTAGTTTACGGCCTTTCATTGAGCAGATAGAATCTTTTGCGGATGATCGTTTTACAACCATTGAAGTTGCAGCAGCGTTATTAAAGAAGGTTACTGCCGCTAGTGAATCGCCGGATCAATCCGATAGTACAAGCAAAAGTTATGATGATTCAGCAATGATAAAGATGCATTTTAATGTGGGTAAGAAAAATAATGTCTATCCCGGTGACTTGGTGGGAGCCATTGCAGGAGAATCTAACGTTCCCGGTAATGTTATAGGCAATATTGATATCCATCCTCACCATTCTTTTGTGGATGTTCCTGGTAAGCATGTAGAAGATGTATTGAAGTTTATGAATAGTAACCGGGTAAAAGGAAAGAAAGTCAGGGTAAAAGTAGCTTAATTTTATCCTTGATATCGGCGAGTAATTAATTGGGAAGAAGCACAGGGAATTAGTTTATTTCCTGTGGCTTTCCAGCCCCAAGACCTGCAAAAAGTTTTGCTATAGCTACTATAAAGAGAAAGACAAGCGGAACTACCCAGGCTTCCGTTATATCATGAAGTGCACCAAAAAGGGTTGGTCCAATTGCTGCTAAAAGGTATCCGATCGATTGTGCCATGCCAGAAAGAGCCGTGGCCGCTTCGGTATCGTGGGAACGCAGAACAATAAAAAGCAGCGACAAGCCAAAGCTCCCTCCGAGTGAAAAGCCAATAAGGGAAACCCAAAGTCCGACTAAAAACGGATCCGGAAATAAAAGTCCCATGAGACTTATAGCCTCCATACCTAATAAAATCCAAACGAGGCCTCGTTGATCGTTAGTTTTGTCGGCCCATAATGGTATGAAAATGGTTCCTACCACGCCCATCCCCTGCGAAAGCGATAACATCCATCCGGCGGAAGTTGCTGTAAGCCCTCTATCCTGAAGAATTTCTGGCAGCCATGCTAAAATTACATAGAATGCCAGTGACTGGAGCCCCATAAAAAGGGCCACTTGCCAGGCAGTTAAAGAATTCCCAAGTTCTTTTAAAGAGGTCAGGAAGGTTTTCTTGTTTCTGGGAAGCGTGAGATCTTTTAATTGGGGAAGCCAGAAGATAAAAGCGAGGGCAGCAACAAAACCCCAGGCTCCGAGTGACCAATGCCAGCCCCAATTCAGGTCGAAAGCCAGGGGAACACTAATACCCGCGGCAATGGCGGCACCAAGCCCTAAAATACTTGAATATACGCTGGTCATAATTCCTGTGTGATTAGGAAAATCGCGCTTAACTATACTGGGCAGTAGTACATTTCCAAATGCAATGGCAATACCCGCCAGAAGGGTGCCCCCGAAAAGGGCAAAGTTGGTTGGGATTACGCGAAGAAAAAGCCCCCCGGTTAGTATTCCCATTGCTAGCGCCATTGTGCCTTCAATACCCAGCCGGCGGGTAAATAAAGGGGTAAGGGTGGAGATTACGCCAAAAGCAAGCAGAGGCAGTGTTGTCAACAAGCCAAGCATCGTATTGGAAAGTCCGGTAGTATTCCGGATCGTCCCAATAAGAGGTCCTACCCCTGCAAGAGCTGGTCGTAAGTTAAGAGCAATAAGTACAATTCCACTGATAAGGAGAATATTCTGTAAAGTAGAATTTTGCTCGTAGGGAGAAGAGGCTGCCATTCGTTAAGTTAAGATCAAGAAATGTTGTCAATATGATGAAGCGAGCCCAAGATACAAAAATGGATACTTGATTCCTGACCTGATCCCTTATAAAAAATCTATGACACAGATAGAAGAGACAAATGAGAGCGTAAGATCTTTCTGTTGGTTTTTGATCGAAAAAATGGGGATACTTTTTTTACAGATACAAAGGAATTAAAGTTATTACAAACGATTAAGTAATACCCGGCATAAATTTAGGTATTGGAATGAGATTATGAGTATTGTATATGTGGATATGGATAATGTACTGGTAGATTTTCCGTGGGGAATTGATCAATTATCGGAAGAGCTCAGGCAGAAATATGAAGGCGATTTTGATGAGGTCCCAGACTTTTTCAGAGATTTGCCACCAGTGGATGGGGCAATTGAGGGATTTCGTACCCTTCAGGAACATTTCGATACCTATATACTTTCAACGGCACCCTGGAATAATCCCTCCGCATGGACAGACAAGCATTTATGGGTAAAAAAACATCTGCCCAAAACCGGACACAAACGGCTTATATTGAGTCATCACAAAAATTTAAATTACGGCGATTACCTCATCGATGACAGAAAAGCCAATGGTGTAGTAAATTTCAGGGGCGAGCATATCCATTTTGAAAGCCCTGAATTTCCCGACTGGGATTCGGTGTTGGATTACTTGCTCTAGAATTCTAAAGCTCTTCTAAAGTACCTGGGCACCCTCACCTTGTGAAATGAGTGACTGGTAATTATCAAGCTCTTTGCTAACTTGGGGATCGGTAAGATCAATCGTTTGCTGTTGCTCTGCCGCCATATAAGCCGCCTGACAGATACGTGTAATATCCAGGCCATAGTTCCAGTCCAGATAGGCATCTCTATTATCAAGAAAAGCATTTTTCATCTCCTCAAGTTCACCTACGTAGCCATATAGGTCAGCTTCGTTTGGCTGTACTGCAAGCAAGCCACGTGAGGCGGTTGATTTTTCGAGTGCCGTTTCGGCATCTGCAACTGCATCAGCAGCATCATCTCCAATAAAGACTTCGAGAGGGGATATAAGGGTATTGACTTCCATTGCGTAACCGGGACCAAGAGCATCCATGGTGATGCGAAGACCCTGTTTATCATACATCCAGGAATCGGTAAACTGTGCCTTAACTATTTGGTCGGTTTCCGGATTCCGAAAGGTAACAAGTCCCGTACAAAAATCTTCTGCCGGTGTTTCGGCGTAATCTACCCCGTATTCTTCCTTCAGCTTTTTTCGGTATTGAGGTTGGCCCCATTTAAGTAAGGAAGTGTCTGCCTGTACCGACTCAACCTGTAAAAAATCGGGAGCTTTGCCCTTGGGAGTTAAAATATGACGTGAAACAGCAATGCTGTGACAACCCATGTCGGAGAGAACACCCCCACCTTGTTTACGTGGATCCCAGAACCAGCTGTTATGAGGGCCGGCATGCTCTTCGGTACTACGAGCCAGGGTAAAAGAGCCCATGGTTTTTTGTTGAGGCTGGAGCTGTTCCAAGGCATTATTAATGGCTCGCATGTGAATTTGGTTTTCGAAATAGGCCGTTAATAAATTTACGGAATCAGCTAACTCTACCAAGCGTTGAGCCTCCGCAATAGTACGTCCCAATGGTTTTTCACAGATAATACCTCGCAGTTCCACTCCTCCCTCTACGGCATCAACAATTTCCTCTACCAATTCTACCCGGGCAAAGTTAGGAGCCAGTACCGCTACGGCGTCGCAATTTTGACAGACTTCTTCAATGGAATCATATATTTCACAATTCCCAAGGCGATTATCTTTTGCAAATTGTGCTAACTCTTGGGCACCGCTCCGGTTATAGACGGCTGTTAGCTCTAAGTTGCGCACCTGCTTCATGGCTTTAGCCATAAAATGTGCAATAAATCCTGATCCTATAAAGCCAACTCTGAGTGTTTTCATGAAGTACTATTTATTTGATCTTTTTTTGAGGACGACGATAAATACAAATGCCCTATAAACTAATAATATACACGAAAAATGCTACTTCGAATTTTAAATAAGAAATTCGCTATTTGAAAATGAGCAGATTTGTGATGATGGTAGCCCTAATCATTCATAAGATCAAGAAGTTGGTCAGTCTGTTTTTGTTTCACCTGTTGGATCGTACTTCTATCGGAAGAAGCCTTGATTTCTTCCAATGCCTTGTCCGAAAGTGATTCTTTATTTTCCTTCATTTCCACCCACAGGCGATGAAACCGTGCTGCCTGTATCGCTCCCTCCAAGGCATTAGGATTGATGCACTCCCGTGCTGCAAGGTAGCCAGGGGCACTTTCAGACCCCTGACGCAAACCCACGGTGTCTGCTGCTACAGCTGTTCCCTCTGTTTCATTGTACAGTTCTTCTAAATCCTTGGTTTCTACATCTTCCTGGATGGCTTTCTCAGCAAGATCCAGGATTTTTTTCTGGATTGGTTTTAATTCCTTATTAATTTGTCGGGTACACCAGACGGCAAACTTGCGGAGTAATTGGTCTTCCCGTTGTTCATCCAGATACTTGAGAAAGGTAGTTACCTCATCATCTTCTTCACGAACCCGTTCCCCGGTTTCGCTATCGATCATAATGATCTTTTGATCATCCGTGTCATAAATATAGATCAGATTTTTGTTCTGCTCGGTCATAAAATGTATAGGTTCTTGAATTTATATCTGTTTGTCAGGTTAAGATAACAAGTTGCATTTCACAAGTATTCCATTCATAATAGACGGTATTATAAATTAAATGGGAAATATTTATGAGTACAAATAATCGGGAGCCGGTGAGATCACTCTTTTCTTGGGCTCTTTATGACTGGGCCAACAGCGCTTTTTTTGCCGTCATCCAGACTTTTGTTTTTGCTACCTATTTTATGCAGTCTGTGGCAGAAAATGATACGCTGGGAAGTACACAGTGGGGAAATACTATAGGTGCAGCGGGATTGGTAATAGCACTTACTGCACCTTTTTTGGGTGCCGTAGCTGATCAGATGGGGCGTCGTAAGCCGTGGATCGCCTGGTTTACCTTATTATCGATCTCCGCTACGGCAGGACTATGGTTTGTAATGCCTTCTCAGGAATTTGTACTGTTAGCTCTTTCACTCGTATTTCTGGGTACCATAGGATCGGAATTTGCTATTATTTTTTACAATGCTATGCTTCCCGATTTAGCTTCAGATGAAAAAATGGGACGCTGGTCGGGTTGGTCCTGGGGGTTAGGCTATGCCGGTGGACTTGTTTGTCTCATTATAGCGCTTTTTGTGTTTGTAGATGTGGACCAACCTCCTTTTGGGTTGGAAAAGGCAGCTGCTGAGCATCTTCGTGCAACCTTCGTTTTGGTAGCCGTATGGTATGCTGTGTTTTCTCTTCCGATGTTTAGCTTTACTTCTGACCGTCCCCATACGGGAGTAACATTGTCGCAAGCAGTACGTTCTGGATGGAAACAGCTTAAAGCTTCTGTCAGTGAGGTTCGAAAATATAAGACGATTGTTCAATTTTTGATTGCTCGAATGGTCTTTATTGACGGTCTTGCGACTGTTTTTGCTTTTGGCGGTATTTATGCGGCAGGCACTTTTGATTTGGGCGAGCGGGATGTGCTTCTTTTTGGTATTGGACTAAACGTAACCGCAGGATTGGGAGCTATCGCTTTTGCCTGGCTGGATGATATACTGGGAAGCCGAAAGACCATGTTGTATTCACTGGCAGGTTTAATTGCAACTACTACTGCCGTACTTCTTGTTTTTGAGGTATTCTGGTTTTGGGTATTTGGGCTGCTGCTTGGCATTTTTGTTGGACCCGCACAAGCTGCGAGCCGAACCTATATGGCCAGGGTGGCTCCTAAAGATCTCCAGAACCAGATGTTTGGACTTTTGGCACTTTCAGGGAAAGTAACGGCTTTTGCTGGACCCTTATTAGTTGGGTGGCTGACCTTTTTTGCTGATAGCCAGCGCATAGGGATGAGTGTTATCGTAGTTCTTTTCATTATAGGTTTCATCTTGCTTTACCGCATCCCTGATGCAGAAAAAGTTATTCTTGAAAAATGAGGCCAGTAAGGAATAAAAGTCGTCTTTTATGCACTAATGTTGTACCTTAGGGGATATTCATTCGGAATAGCTTAAAAAGAAGAGCTTTCTGATATTCAACTTTAATATAATAAAATACATTACTATGAGCCGATTTGATGAACTAAAAGGAATTGTGGCCGGAGTGGAAGAAGACATGACAAAGTTTTACGAAAAAGGAAACAAGGCCGCAGGTACTCGTGCTCGTAAAGGTTTGCAGCAGCTTCGCAAGCTTTCTCAAGAGGTACGACTGGAAATTCAGGATATTAAAAACAACGGTTAATTCTGTTTGAATTTCCTTAGAAAAGCCACTGCAAAGTGGCTTTTTTTATTTATAGATTTAGACATGCTATTTTTCTCAAAAAAAATTTGTTAATGCGTTCTTCACCTAAAAACAATTTGTCTAAGTCAGCAATTAGTGCCTGGCGTGTATCCACTTTACTTTCTATGCTTTTCTTGTTTTTGATACCCCTGACTATGTGGATGATCAGCTATCTTGGGTCGGGGCAAATGTCCCTCTGGATTATTAGTGCCATTACCTTTGGTCTGGTTGTCTTAGCGGGATTAGCAATATTTTTCATTCCTGAAATTCGATGGCAACGTTGGTCTTACCAAGTCGATGAACATGAGATTGACTTGCAGAGTGGAATACTGATTATTACCCGCACTTTGGTGCCCGTAAAGCGGGTCCAGCATGTAGACACGCGCCAGGGACCTATTCTTCGTTCCTACGGATTGGCTGATGTGACTATTTCAACGGCGGCCACAACCCATCGCATTCCGGCACTGGAAGAAGAAACGGCAGAGGACGTACGAGATCGAATTTCTAAATTTGCTCGATTAGCCAAAGAAGATGTCTAAACCAGAGCGTCAACATCCCGTTGCAGCAATTACGAAGGCATTAGACGTTTTACGGGGTAACTTTATCACAATTTTGCTAGTTATTTTTATCGGTGGTGGAGACGAAGATACCTTTCTTCTTTATTGGATTATAGGAATGGTAGTACTTCTTCTTATTTGGGGAGTATTGTCCTGGTTGCGTTTTACGTTTGAGTTAAATGAAGGAGAACTTAAAATAGAACAGGGGGTGTTCGTACGGAAAAAGCTTTATTTAACTTCAGATCGTATCCAGGTAATTGATATCAGTGCGGGTGTTATACAACGAATATTTGGCCTGGTAGCAGTAGAAGTTAAGACGGCAGGCAGCTCATCCAAAGAAGCTAAGATAAGTGCGTTGAGCCGAGAAAAGGCAGAAGAGTTGAAATCAAAGCTGCGCCAGGCTGTAAATGGGAAGGAAAAGGATATTGAGCATGAAGACAGGGACGAACCGGAACAAAAGGTGTATTCGCTTACAACTCGCGATCTGCTAGTAGCTGCCTCAACATCCGGACGAATGGGAGTAGCCCTGTCAATAGTAGGAGCGGCTTTTTCACAAATAGATCAATTCATTTCAGATGAGGAAATCTATCAGTTTATTGAGGCCAATATGCCTCAATCGACTTCAGCCTCCTTAGTTATCATGTCAATTATCGGTATATTGCTCATCTCTTGGCTGTTTTCTTTTATAACCACGCTGATCACTTACTACGGCTTTAGCGTTGAAGTCCGAAAGAATGAATTATTGATTTCACGCGGATTATTTGAGCGTATTCAATTAACCATTCCCTTTAATCGTATTCAGGCTGTACAGGTTAAAGAAGGCCTTATGCGTCAACCGTTCGGTTATGTGACTTTGGTAATCGAGAGTGCCGGTTATGGAGAGAAAGAAGGTAACTCCACGGTTCTCTTTCCCCTTATCGATAAAGGTAAAATGCATGGTTTTTTGAAAGAGGTGCTTCCCGAATATAACTATGAAATGATGCAACAAGGAGCAGTGCCTCCCAAAAGGGCGTTACGCCGATATCTTATACGCACCTTGTGGTGGACTCTACCTGTTATTTTAGTAGCATGGGCAGCTATCCCATATGGGGTCTATACTTGGTTTTTATTGCCTATGGGACTGTTATTAGGTTATCAGCAGTATAGGGATGCCGGAATTTGTACTGAAGGTGATACTCTTATTATCAGTGCGCGACAATTAAGTAAAAAAACAGCTATTGTAAAGCGATATCGGATGCAGGCAACCCAATTAAAGCAAAACCCCTTTCAGAAGCGTATGACCTTGCGCGATTTTATTGTACATGTAGCAAGTGGTAATCAGGGCCGCTCTTTTTCCGTAAGAGATATAGCAGTTCAGGACGCCAACCGGTATTGGCAGTGGTTGGCAATGGAACGTCAGTCACAACCAGAGATACAGGATACACCATTCAATCACCCTGACGCCGAAGTATCAAGCGAAGATTAATAGCACATCCTTTGGTTAGGCAAAAACAAATTGGTAATAGATAGCGAGCGTTGAGGCCCCATAAATAATATGAAGGCCCAGCACATAATAGGGAATGAGCGATCCCCATTTCTGGCCCATGATTCCGGGATCAGGAATGGCTTTGTCTTCTCCGATCTCAGGATGTGTATCGGCCATAATACCCATTACGGAACCCACAAAAATACCATGACCTAGTCCCCATAATATCCCGGCTGGCCAGTTGGGTGTTACTACCATGGCTGTTAGCAGGAATACATATAATACGCCCCATCCGGCTCCAATTAGCAAATGTAAGATTATCCCAACCGTATATACCTTCTGAGTGTTTTGTGGATCGACGAAACGAGTACCTATCAGATAGGGAATGTCCAGATTTTGACCTCCCAGTTTTAACAGGTAGATGAGTAAGGTAAGGATAAATGCACCGATAAAACCAGCAAATGCTGCAATATAGAGATTAGCTTCCATAAGCCTCCAGTTTTACACAGCTAGAAAATCAAAAGCTGTTATATAAATTAAAACTTTTGATGCCTCTGCTTAATAGATAGGAATGCGGAAGCAGGAATGCAACAGGATTTATGCAGAGATGCTCGTTTAATTACTGTTAAATACTTTATTAATGGATTCTTTGAGGTCGTCCATCTGTATGGGTTTTACTAAGTAATCTATATAGTTGGTTTTCTGTGCCCTTTCCTTATAATACTGGTCAGAATTGCCAGTAATGTAGATTACCGGTACTTCTGATGATTTACGTATTTTTTGCATAGCTGTAATTCCGTCAATATCATCTTTGAGCTGTATATCCATTAAAATGATATCTGGCTCATGTTCTTGTGCTAGGGTTATGGCTTTTTCTCCAGTTGTTGCTTTTTCAACAACTTCAAACCCCATTTTGTTAATCATCCGTTCTAAAACCATAGAGATGATCATATCATCTTCTACAATGAGTACTTTCTTTGATTGATCTCTTTGCATAGCTATTTGGTAAACCCGTCACCTTAGTAAAAAACTTTAGATAGCTAATAAAGTAATTATTTTTGATTTAACCTAAAGCAACATCCAAAACCATCATAACGCTAAATCCTAGCATGGTACCCAAGGTAGCAATATCGGTATTTCCTCGATGCTGGGACTCCGGTATAAGCTCCTCAACAACTACATAAATCATGGCCCCGGCAGCAAAAGCAAGGGCATAGGGTAGTATTGGCTGGATCATGAGAACCGCTGCGGCCCCAATAACAGCAGAGATGGGTTCTACAATGCCGGAAAGCTGTCCGTACCAAAAACTTTTACCGACCGAAATCCCTTCCCGCCGAAGAGGCATGGAAACGGCCGTCCCCTCCGGAAAATTTTGGATGCCAATACCTATGGCCAGGGTTACAGCTCCCATAACAGTCGCACCTCCTGCAGCTTCAATGCCAGAGGCAGCTGCTCCAAAGAGTACGCCAATAGCCAGACCTTCGGGGATATTGTGAAGGGTAATAGCCAGTACGAGTAATGTAGCCCGCCGCCAGCTGGTAGGTAATCCTTCTGCTTCCTCTACAGGCATACCAATATGAAGGTGAGGAAGATATTCGTCACAAACTCTCAAAAATAAACCGCCACTTAGAAATCCAATGATAGCGGGCATCCACTCGATCAGACCTTGTGCCGCGGCCATATCAATAGAGGGAACAAGCAGTGACCAAAAACTGGCAGCAATCATTACCCCGGCGGCAAAGCCCATCATGGCATCCAGCAGTTTGTGGCTGACACTCTTAGTGAAAAAGACAAGGGCAGCCCCAAGTGCCGTCAAACCCCAGGTGAATAGTCCTCCAAGGAGGCTTTGATTAACAGCTCCAAGTGATAAAAACCATTCCTGTATGACTGTGATATCCATATGCTGGTATTAGAATATTAATCTTAAAAGTTCCGCAATGAGTTTACTCCTATTAATGGTTTAATAAAAATAAAATTTAGCTGGTTCTAATAATTTGATTGTACTCACTTATCTTTTAGGCTATTAACTTCGTTATTTGTCTACGACTTGCCAATCCAAAGGAATGGCAGATATTTTCTTCTGCTCATATTTAGCTTAGACTAAAATATATATTATATTAAACTTATCAAATATTTAGACTTTATAATTCCATTGCTTTCAGACTAAGCTAAAGTGGTAAGTTAGCTGTTTTATTTATATATGATTACGGCTCAAGAGTTTATTGACATCCTTATATTTTCAGTCCGTGATGGTTTTGTTCAGGTAAGTGCATTTGTAGCCCTCACGGTATTATTATTCAGCTATATACAGTATCGATCTGGGGGGCGACTTGTTAGATTTCTCGAAGAACATAAACATCTACAACCTATTGCAGGTGTTTTGCTCGGATTGACACCCGGTTGCGGTGGGGCAATTATTGCAATGCCGTTATATGTGCGTGGTTCCATTAGTTTTGGAACCGTTGTAGCAACTCTTACCGCAACGGCCGGTGATTCCGCTTTTGTTATTCTTACACAGGCCCCAGTCGCGGCTTTCTATGCGTATGGATTGGCGGCATTGGCGGGGATTCTATTTGGTTATGCTATTGATTTTTGGGGTTTGGGTACCGGTCGACTCGATCGGGCTTTTCAACAGATTAGTGCTTCAGTAATGAATGGAAGCTTAGCAACAGCCAGTGTAAGCAACAGTAAGCAAAATATCCCCAATATCAATAAAAATTGTGAGCATGATATATCTCCTGATGTTAGCAATGGTGGATTTCTGTACAAGGTTAGCCATGGAATTCATATTGCTTGGTGGGCATTGACAATAGCCGGATTAATTGCAGGTATTGAGTATTTACGTCGTGGAGCCCCAGAGGTACCCCTTGCTTTTGGACTCGATTTTCCAACCTTATTTACAGTTGCCGGACTTTTGGGTACGAGCTTATCATTCTATCTGTATGTTGTAGGACGTCGTATAATTGGGGAAGGGAGTTCGGGCCAAATGCGTGATTTTGCTAATACCTACGATACGTTTAAACATGCTGCAATGGAAACAAGTATGGTTACTGTGTGGGTTATTGCTGCATATCTGATTTATGAATATTCGATAGTTATATTCTCACTGGATATTGGAACACTGGCAGCGGCCGTAGGTATTTGGGCACCGGTAGCAGGAGCTGCGCTGGGTATTGTGCCTGGATGTGGTCCTCAGATTATTTTTGCCACGCTTTATGCAAGCAATCAAATTCCCTTTTCGGCTTTGGTGGCCAATGCTATCAGTCAAGATGGCGATGCGCTGTTTCCGCTTATGGCTATTGATATGAAAGCGGCCATTATTGCTACTATTTACACAACTATACCGGCCCTGATTGTGGGAATTTTAATCTACTATTTTTGGCCATATGCCAGCATGGGATTTGGGGTGCTCGGATAGTAAGTATGGCTATGGTAAGTACCTGTCACCCTTCGTGTTTCTTTTCCTATCAATTAGCTAAATTTGTATGAAAGGCTGATTATAAAAGGCAAAAAGGAAGAGGTATAGACTGTTTATTTCGGAGACTTTTCCTTACCTTCCTGCACTTATAGAATCTCCATTATATGGGTGATTACTTTGTTTAGAGAAGAACCTTTATTAATGGGTCGTTGTTATTGAATCCAATACCATTTTTAATTAAAAATCCTTTTCGATGAGCATTGATTTCGATAAAGAACGTTTTATGCATCGCCATAATGGTCCGGATGAAAAGCAGGAAAGTGAAATGCTTTCATCCATTGGCGCATCTTCGATTGATGAACTGATTGATCAAACTATACCCAAAGGTATACGATTGCAAGAACAGATCGATCTCGATGAACCGATGAGCGAATATCGGTTTTTGGAGGAGTTTCGCAAGCTTGCCGATAAGAATGAGATTTTCGAATCATACATTGGGATGGGGTATCACGATACGTTGACACCTAATGTGATTTTACGCAATGTACTTGAAAACCCCGGATGGTATACAGCCTACACACCTTACCAGGCTGAAATTGCTCAGGGAAGGCTCGAAGCGCTCATCAACTTTCAAACAATGGTAAGCGATTTAACGGGACGGGAGTTGGCCAATGCATCGCTCTTGGATGAAGGGACAGCTGCTGCAGAAGGGATGTCGATGCTCTATTCCATGCGGCGTGGTGCTAAACGTAAGAATGCGCATAAGTTTTTTGTTTCGGAGCTATGTCATCCACAGACAATAGATGTAGTAGAAGGACGTGCTGAACCGCTCGATATTGAAGTAGTAGTTGGCGATCACAATGAGTTGGATGTAACGGATGAAGAACTTTTTGGAATATTGCTACAGTATCCCGTCACGGATGGCACGGTGGAAGATTATTCGGATTTAATTGCGGCCTGCGAAGAAAATAACGTGCAAACAGTTGTGGCTGCCGATTTGCTGAGTCTTACCTTATTGACTCCGCCCGGTGAAATGGGAGCCGATGTTGTCGTTGGATCAACCCAGCGTTTTGGCGTCCCAATGGGATACGGCGGACCGCATGCCGCTTATTTTGCGACCCGGGAAAAATACAAGCGCAAGGTACCGGGGCGTATTATCGGTGTTACGCAGGATGAAGAAGAAAATCCCGTTTACCGGATGGCACTACAAACACGGGAGCAGCATATTCGGCGCGAAAAGGCGACATCCAATATTTGTACAGCGCAGGTTCTACTTGCAGTGATTGCAGGTTTTTACGCAGTATATCATGGTCCCAAAGGCCTGCGGCGTATTGCTGAACGTATTCATGGACTGACAAAAGTGATGGATAAAGGCCTTGAAAAGCTAGGTTTTGAAGTGGCAAACGATCTCTATTTTGATACACTTAAAGTCAGGCTTGAAAATGATGATCAGAAAGAAAAATTGCGCCGGAAAGCGCTTGATCACAAATTAAACCTACGCTATTTCGACGAGCCGGCAGTCGGCATTTCGTTTGACGAGGTTAAAGATTTGGATCACGTAGAAGTGTTGCTTTCTATTTTTGCATCCGTTGAGGACACTGACCAAACGGTGAATGTTGAAAGCTTGTCAGAAAAGATTGAGGTTGACTTTCCCTCATCACTCACTCGTACTTCTGACTATTTGGAACACCCGGTGTTTAATCTGTATCACTCCGAGCATGAGATGCTCCGCTATTTGAAGAAGCTGGAGAATAAAGACCTTTCCCTAGTCCACTCCATGATTTCGCTGGGCTCGTGTACGATGAAGCTCAATGCCACATCGGAAATGATACCACTAACATGGTCGGAATTTGGCAAGTTGCATCCGTTTGCGCCGGAAAATCAGGCCGAGGGATATCATGAATTGTTTGAAAAATTAGAATATCAGCTTGCAGCTATCACCGGATTCCCGGCTGTTTCACTGCAACCTAACTCAGGTGCGCAAGGTGAATTTTCAGGTCTGATGGCTATTCGTGCTTATCATAAGCATAGAGGTGAAAGCCATCGTAATGTGACGATTGTTCCCGATTCTGCTCATGGTACCAATCCTGCCAGTGCGGTTATGGCTGGGATGGAGGTGGTAGTAACGGAGTGCGATGAACATGGTAGTATTGATCTTGATGACCTGCGCGAAAAGGTGGAGGCAAATAAGGAAGACTTAGCTGCAATAATGATTACCTATCCGTCAACCCACGGTGTTTTTGAGGAAGACATCAGAGAAATTTGTCAGGTTATACACGAAAATGGTGGTTTGGTGTACCTGGATGGAGCGAACATGAATGCCCAAGTGGGACTAACCAGTCCGGCTGAAATTGGCGCAGATGTCTGTCACTTGAATCTGCATAAAACGTTCTGCATCCCTCATGGGGGCGGCGGACCAGGAATGGGACCCATTGCTGCGACAAAAGAACTGGCTCCGTTTCTACCCGGGAATCCTGTTATAAAAACGGGAGGAGAACATGCGATTAAAAGTATTTCAGCAGCTCCATGGGGTAGTGCCAGTATTTTGTCCATTTCATATGCTTATATCAAAATGATGGGGGCAGAAGGGCTAACTAGAGTTTCTGAAATAGCCATTCTTAATGCGAACTATCTGAAGGAACGGTTAAAGGATCACTATCCCATTTTATACACTGGAAAGAACGGCCGTACTGCTCATGAGTTTATTGTAGATTTGCGCCCTTTTAAGCAATCAGCGAATATTGAGTCCATTGACGTTGCAAAACGATTGATGGATTACGGGTTTCATGCTCCAACTATGTCATTTCCGGTGCCGGGTACATTGATGATTGAACCTACCGAAAGTGAGTCGAAAGAAGAGCTCGACCGTTTTTGTGAGGCAATGAGATCTATACGCGAAGAAATTCGGGAAATAGAAGAAGGGCAGGCAGATCCTGAAAACAATGTGCTCAAACACGCCCCGCATACCATGCGTGTAGCCATGGCAGAAGAGTGGGATCATCCGTATAGTCGGGAAAAAGCGATTTTCCCGCTTGATCATCTTCGATTCGATAAATTCTGGCCGGCTGTCAGTCGGGTGGATGATGCATATGGCGATCGGAACCTTATGTGTAATTGTGTTCCTTTGGAGGCTTATTCGGAGGGACAGCAACCTGCAGCAATTGAATGAATAAATCAAAAACGTGCTGATATAGCTATTATGGGATAAATAGTTATATCAGCTTATCAGATTTTTCAATGGTGTTCAATACTGCTTTCGATTTTGATATCCTGCATTAAAGTACGATGTACGGGGCATTTTTGTGAGATTTCCAGAATTTTTTGAATCTGTTTATCGGTAAGCTCTCCCTCAACAATCACTTCTTTTTCGATAACATCAATTTTACTTTTGGGATCCTCACAGTTGTCGCAATCCTCGGCATGCCGCTTATTATGACGAAGTTCCATGTACACATCCTCCAGGGGCCAACCCTTATGCTGTACGTACATTTTAATAGTCATTACAGTGCATGAACCGAGCGACATCAGGAGATAATCATAGGGATCGGGACCTTTATCGTTGCCTCCTTCTACACTTTCCGGTTCATCTCCAATAAGTTCATGCTTCCCGGCTGTAAGAGTGGTAGTATACTTTTCGTTTTTTGGCAGATGGATATGTACAATTTTTTGTTTGTCGGAATCTTTAGCCATAAATCGAGGGATGAAATTTTAAAGTAATGTGGATTAAAATATATACTACGAAAATATGAACAAAAATGGAGATTGGGTTTAGGAAAAGTAGGAAGATTGAACAAGAGATATAGAATATGAATATTTCAGTATTGATTAAATTTGACAGAAATCATTCATAACGATTAGTTTATAAAATCTTGACGCAGGATTAATCTACAGGCTATTCGATAGTAATATCCTTCCCTTTTATTATCGTCAAATAATCCCAAAGACAAATTTCAGATGAATAAACGAGCTGTAGAAATTGTGGTTTTGTCTGATCTTCATCTCGGTACGGTTGGATGCCATGCGATAGAATTAACGAAATATCTTAACTCAATTTCACCCGATAAGCTGATACTGAACGGCGATATCTTTGATATCTGGAATTTTAAAAAATACTACTGGCCAGACACGCATATGGAGGTAGTAAAGTGTTTTATCAGCATGTTAGCTAATGGAACGGATATTTATTATCTGACCGGAAACCATGATGAAGTGATCCGTAAGATTTCAAGTCTCCAGATTGGTCCTTTATTCGTAAAAGATAAGATGGTATTGGATCTGAATGGAGAAAAATGCTGGATTTTTCATGGTGATATTTTTGATATAGCAATGAAACAGACCAAATGGATTGCAAAAATTGGGGGAAAGGGATATGATCTGCTCATTCTGTTAAACAGAGCTATCAATTATGTTTTGAAGCAAACAGGAAGGGATAAAGTTTCTCTTTCTAAACGCATGAAAGACAGTGTTAAAAAAGCTGTTCAATTTATTGATGATTTCGAGGTAGCGGCTATGGATTTGGCCATACAGAACGGATATGACTATGTGATCTGTGGACATATTCATCAGCCGAAAGTGCGGGGATATGAAAACGAAGAAGGCTCGGTTATATATATGAACTCAGGCGATTGGGTCGAAAATTTAACAGCCCTGGAATACGATGGTAAGGAGTGGAGCATGTATAAATACGAAGAGGATAGCTTTATTGATAAAAGTAATCCGGTCGTATTACCGATCCGCAAGAAACTTAAAGAAAAAGCAGTTATAGGATGAAAATATTATACGGTATACAGGGGACAGGAATCGGACATTTGACCCGCGCGCGTGAATTATTACCGGAATTGAGTAAGCATGCTAATGTGGATGTAATAATTAGCGGACATGATAGAGATATAAGGCTGGATAAGCCGATTAAATACCACAGATCCGGAATTAGTTTAACATATAATCGCAGGGGAGGGGTTTCTGTTTTAGGGACCTTGCGAGATCTACGCCCGATTCGCTTTTTAAAAGATATCCGATCAATTTCTGCCCGAGATTATGATTTGGTAATCAGTGACTATGAACCGATATCGGCGTGGTCGGCAAGATTGGAACAGGTGCCCTCCATAGCACTTAGTCATCAGGCTTCTTTTTTATCAGATGCAACGCCACGTCCCACTGAATGTTCTACATCCGCCGAGACTATTCTTCAGCATCTTGCGCCTGCCGACCATGCAATAGGATTTCACTTTGATCGGTATGATGATTTCATCGAACCTCCCATTATTCGTTCGGACATTCGCAAGGCACAGGTAAAGCGGTGGAACCATATTACGGTTTACCTTCCAGCCTATCATCATAAAGTACTTCAGGATATTTTTGCTCCTTTTACCCACGTCAACTGGCATATATTCTCTCCATCTTGTTCAGATGCCTTTGAGGAGGAGCATTGTCTGGTTCATCCGATAGGATACCAATCCTTTTTAGAAAGTTTTGCTTCCTGCAGTGGTATTATTTGTGGAGCGGGTTTTGAAACCTGTGCTGAAGCTATGTATCTGGGGAAAAAGATGCTGACAGTTCCTATCCAAAACCAGTATGAGCAGGCTTGCAATGCTGCCGCTCTTCGGGGAATGGGAGTGGTAACTCTGGATACCCTTCATGATCGTTCGCTTGCGCTCTGGAACTGGCTTGAAGATTACAAAACGGTAACTATTAATGAAATTGCTGATCCAAAAGAGGTGGTTAATAATCTTCTTACAATAGGAACTAAAAAAGATAAGGCTATGGCCTGATAAAACGGATCAACGGACTCTTTTACTTATTCAGAGTTTATATCAATACCATATTTCTCTTTAAGTACATTCAGGTGATGTTTTTCATGACCAACGATAATATGGACCAAAGCCCTGACAGATAGTTCCATCCCATTGGCGGTACCCATGCGTTGCGTCTGTTCTTCATCGAAACTGCTGAACAGACTGATATTGGCATTCCGCTGAGCGTCGTATTCTGCAGACAAACTTTGAAGGCTTCGCTCATCAAAAGAAGCGTGGGCCACATAGTCATCTTGGTTGTAGCCCGGGAGTGACTTTTGTTCGCCCCGTGCAATACTGAGCGCCCGATAAGCCATAATCCTTTCCGTATCAATAAGGTGACCAATAACCTGCTTTACACTCCATTTATCTTTTTCATAGCGGTGATCAGCTTTGTCCGGGGTAAGCCGTTGAATCAGAGTATAGGTTTTTTGTCCCTGTTCAATAAGCATTTGGAGGGCATTAGATCCGTTAACCAGACTAATATATCCTTCATAGAAATCACCATATTCATAGGGTGCGGGATGATTATCTTCCCAGGTAAAAAGAGCCATAATTATTCATACATTTTTTGTTAATGTTCCTAATATTAGGAGATCATTTACTGATAAGAAAATATAAATATAAAAAAGGCCGGATTACTCCGGCCTCATAAAATACAGTAAGACAGAAAGTAATCATTTATTTACTTCATGGCTCTCATATGTTGCTTTACCTGATTCATTACCATTAATGATGGTAACTTGTGTATATGGATAAGCAACACCATCTACAGTATTCCAATCCGAATGACGATTTTCAACCGTTACCTCGCTACCCATTTGAGGATTGAATTGCTTATAACGAATGATATCAGGATAGTTTGTTTCTTGGTTTAGCAATATGGCAACATTTGAATCATCCACAGTTACATTAAGCTTATTGTAGGTAGTACCACCTACCTCTTCAGTACCCAGAAACTGTGGATTAACTTCCCCAGCATTCAAAGCAATAGAAACAAAGCTTTTGTTTAGCGTACTTTTAAGGCTATTGGCCATCTGGGGAGGGAGAGATCGTTCTTGTCCGCCAGCTGTCATGGTTCCCGATCCGCCCTTGTAAGAGAGTTGAACTTTACCCATGGGGGCTTGAATCGTTTGCTCAATAGCATCAGGATAATCAACAGTCATAGTTGTTTGCATGGTTTGTCCCTGCTGCTGTACTTGTCCGGATACAGTTAGCGTATTGAGTTCTGTATCGGGACTAATTACCGCATCGGCCATTTGGTTGAGCAGTTGCTGTCCTTTCTCTGCATCTCCTTTGACTACTTCCTGCTCTCCGCTACCAGGTTCGGGAATACTGATGTCAATTTCGTTGACCTTCCCATATTTCTCCAGCTGATCTCCGATTTCATCTTTGTTGCCGACGACCAAGATCTGGAGGTTACCTGGATCCAGATATTCCTGAGCTACAGACTGGACATCTTCAATAGTTGTCTCTTTTACATCCTCGATATATTGTTCAAAGGCATTACTGGGCAATCCACGATACGCATAGGACATTTGCTGGCTCAGCACTTCTTCATAGCTGTCATATTCAAAAACAGCAGAATTCAAGATCTGATCTTTAGTATCCTGCAGTTCTTTTTCAGTAATAGGTTCGTTTTGTAGCCGTTCAATTTGTTCAATAATGGCATCAATGGCTTCGGCAGTGGTCGAGCTTTTTGTCTGAACACCTGCGTAGAATACACCGGGATAAAAGCTATTCATGCCGTATCGTCCGTAGACCGAATAGGCTAACCCCATTTCAGAGCGAACAATCTGTAACAGGCGTCCCGAAAATCCACCGCTGAGTACCTGGTTCATAACCTGTACTTTGGCATAGTCCGGATTGTCGCGCAATCCACCGATATGTCCCAGCATAACGAAGCTCTGGTTTACATCCGGCTTATTGATAAAGTTGATAGAGCTTTGGGGCTCGTAATCTACTTCGGGAAATTCAAGGGTAGTTTCGTCTCCCGCCGGTAGTTGTCCAAAGGTTTCTTCCAGTTTTTCTTTCATCTCTTCAGAATCGAAGTCCCCAACGACTCCTACCATCATGTTTTCAGCTGTAAAGTGCTCATCATGGAAATTTACTAAGTCTTCCCGGCTGATATTGTTAACTGTTTCATACTCTGTATTGCGTCCATATCGAGTATCGGGACCGTAAATAAGGCGCTGGAATTCTCGTGTTCCGATTTGCTGAATATTATCATTTCGGCGCGATATACTGGATTTTGTTTGGGTTTTAGCCAACTCAATCTTCTCATCGGGGAATGCCGGATTTGTCAGTACATCTACAAAGACAGGGATTAGGTTTTCAAAATCTTCCTTGAGAACATTCATACTGGCGGTGCCATTAGTAAAACTAATACCTGTTTCAATGCTTGCTGCCCGATTTTCAAGTAAGGCATTGAGTGAGTCAGCGGGATAGGTTTCCGTTCCACCTGATCGCATGACTGTACCCGTGATCGAAGCAAGTCCTGCTTTTTCGTTCGGAACCAATACCCCACCGGTTCGTATTCGGGCATTTACATTGATCAGGGGTAGTTCTGTATCCTCAACCAAATAAAAGGTAATGCCATTGTCGGTGGTATAGGTTTCTACTTCTGGTCTTTGGAAATCATTAAGTTCCGGGAAATTTAAATTTTCATGTGGCGATTCGCCGGTTTGCTGTGCATGAGCCACTTTGGTAGTCTGAGTACTAAAGGTGATCAAAGAAACTAATACACAGAGAATGCTAAATCTCTTCATAATAGTTGAGTTCTGGATATTGAAAGAATTCTGAATAGATTGATTAGTTATTAGCATTGGTATCCCCCTCATTATTTGAATTCTTATTAACGATGACCCCAATGGTGCGATTATCTTTAGTGAGGTATTCCTGGGCTACACGCTGAATATCGTAGACGGTAACCTGCTGGAGCTCCTCGAGGTCAGTGAATACCTTGCGCCAGTCTCCACGCAGACTTTCTGCGGATGCCAGGGAGGAAGCCAATCCCGAATTGGAGTCAAGGCTTCGGATGAGGTTGGCACGTGCGTTAGTTCGGGCACGGTCAAGCGCCTCCTGAGATATTTCTCCCTCTTTTACCTTTTCAATCTCTTCCAGGATAGAGGCTTCAATAGTATCCACACTAACTCCTTGATTTGGGATGGCCAGAGTAGCAAATAAGGTTTCATACTTTTGACCGGGATAGCCATTAAAAGCAGTGACTTGAAGTGCCGTTTGTTCCTCATCAACCATACGTTTATATAGAATTGAGGTTCGGCCGCCAGATAAAATACTGCCCAGCAGCTGCAGTGCTTTAGAATCCGGATGATCCTGGGAAACAGTATGATATCCCATGAGGAAATAGGGCTGTGATTGGCCCTCTATCGTAAATCGTCGCTCTCCTCGCTGTTCTGGTTCTTTAGTATATACAGGAGGCGGCTTGGGACCAGGTTCTATATCTCCAAAGTACTTTTTGGCGAACTCTTTAGCTTCTTCCGGGTTGACATCGCCTGCTATTGCAAATGTAATATTGTTAGGTACATAGTAGGTGTTATAAAACTCTCTGGCATCTTCCATCGTGGTAGCGGTAATATCAGAATGCCATCCTACCGTTGGCCGGCCGTAAGGATGAGCAGTGAAAGCGACAGCTGTAAACTCTTCAACTAAGCGGCCAATAGGTTGCGATTCGGAACGCATGCGACGTTCTTCACGTACTACCTCTTTTTCTTTATAGAATTCGCGAAATACCGGGTTTTTGAATCGGTCGGATTCCAGGCTAAACCAAAGCTCAAGGCGATTTTCCGGGAGGCTGTAAAAGTAATTGGTACGGTCCTGACTAGTGGTGGCATTCATGCCGGTACCGCCATTTCGATCTATAATCTGAGAAAATTCATTGTTAACGACATATTCTCCTGCCTTTTCCTGGAGATCTTCGAACTGGCTCCAGAGAGTATCTATTTTAGCGGAGTCTGGTTGGGTGCTGTATTTTTCGGCTAACCATTCTTGGTAGGTGTTATCGAGTTCTTCAAGCACTTCCTGTTCTTTCTGCCAATTGGTAGTGCCTACGGTATGTGTTCCCTTAAAAGCCATATGTTCAAAAATATGGGCCATACCGGTATGACCCACAGGCTCATTTGCGCCTCCTACATTTACATAAGTGGCGAAACTGACGACAGGGGCTACCGGTCGTTCGATAATGATAAAAGTGAGTCCATTATCAAGGGTGAACTCGGTTACTTTTTCTTCAAAATCTTCGAGTGATTGTGCTTGAGTCAACTGACTGGATGTGGCAAATAGCACAAGCAGCAATCCCAAGATCCAGGTACTGGTTTTGAGTCTCATATATACTCCCGATTTAAGTTAGAAAGATTATCGCTATTAACTTCTTAAAAGGACTATCTCTTTTGATCCACCCATTGAAGGCCAACGTGTGGTTTGTAATTTATTAATGGTCCTCTAATTAACTAAAGAAGAAATTTTGGTACAACATCAGCAAGGCTGTACGAAAAAAAGGCAAAAAGGTTACAAAAAGAATATTTGCTTGAAAAATAGGGTACGATTTACAGATGAGCTTATATAGACCCTCTTTCAAACTTATTAGATGCTACTTAAGATAAAGGATCAAGTATATGATGAACAGATTGTTACGGACATTGAGTACACAATCCGATAGAGAAATCCAATGTATATGGTGCAATCCCTGAGATAGGAAATACCGTTCCAGTGTTTAGAAAAAAACTGTTATGACTCTTGACTTTCAAGAAATTCACGGGTGATTTTCTGGGTTTGTTCAGCCCCCATATATTTTTCCAGATCGTAAAGCGATACCTTCTTTTCCCCACCATCAAATGAATAGGTGAGATGGCCATTTTCAATTTCGCTTTTAACCTCGTCAGTCGTCATATCCAACATTTTCCCAACTTCTTCCAGTGTGAACATCGAACGCATATGCTAACAATATTTTGATGTAGAAATAGTTAATTTCACTTTTGACGTAGGCTAAATATATAAAAATTGAACTTTATTGCTATGTCAAATTCTTAATTTTTTCAGAGTTCTTTTTGAGCATGAAAATCAGCTTGTTTTCTTAACCTCTGTATGCCTAAAGCAACTGACAAGGTGATCGTTTACTAAACCTGTAGCCTGCAGGTGAGCATACATGGTAGTACTGCCTACAAATTTGAAGCCTCTTTTCTTTAGATCGGCACTAAATTTATCGGATAATGGGGTTGTGGCAGGTACCTGATTCTGGCGTTGCCAGTTATTTTGGATGGGCTCCCCATCTACAAACGACCAGATATATTTACTAAAGCTTCCGTGGCTTTCCTGGATGGCTATGAATTGTTGTGCATTATGGATTGCCGCACGAATTTTGCGCTCGTTACGAACAATTTCTTTGTTTTTAAGTAGTTTTTGAATTTTTTGTTCATCAAAACGAGCCACTTTTTGGATATCAAAATTGGCAAATGCCTTTCGATAGCCTTCCCGTTTTTTTAAGATAGTACTCCAGCTTAATCCTGCCTGTGCGCTCTCAAGGGTAATAAATTCGAATTGTGTGCGATCATCATACACTGGCACACCCCATTCTTCGTCATGATAACATACATATTGATCGAACGTATTGAGACACCACGGACATCTGTTTTTCATAATTGCCTTTTTGTTAAATGAAGGTTAAAGTTCGCCTTGATTAAAGGTATCAATAATCCATAAGACTAGAGACCAATGCACTGGGAAAAACTCGTAGATGAATTTGCAGATAAAAGTGATATAAGTAAAGTCCTTTCCAATCAGGTTGAATCGCTAACTCATTTTTTGGAAAAGGTTGTTCGAAAAAAAGAAGAGGATGATTTTCTGCAAGAGCTGGTGAACCTGCCGAAGCTGGCAGCAAAGGCTTTCGATGAAGGAGATGATGAGGCTTTTGATGAGATGGAAGAGCTGATTGCCTCTTTTTCAACCGATGAAATTACGCGGTTGCTACGTTACTATACCGTCTTTTTTCACCTGATGAATTCACAGGAGCAGCGGGAAATTACCCGTATTAACAGGGATCGGGCTATGCATACCGATCCGGAATCTCCACGCAGCGAAAGTATTGGAGAAGCAATTTATTTCCTAAAGGAGGAAGGGTACTCAGCAAAAGAGGCTGCAGAGGTTATTGCGAAGCTGGATATCCAGCCAACAATTACAGCACATCCCACCGAGGCACGTCGACACAGTGTGCTGCAGAAACAGCAGCATATAACGCGAATGATTGATGAACTACGTCAGGGAAGCCTTACTCCGGATGAGCAGATTGCACAGACAATGGATATTCTTAATGAAATCCACCTTTTGCTGGCTACTGATGAAGTACGGACAGAAAAAGTAACGGTGGAAGATGAGGTCGAAAACGGCATGTTTTATTTTATGAATGCCATCTGGGAAACAGTGCCAGTGCTCTATGATGATCTTCGCAATGCCTTCAATACTTATTATGATGAGGTTCCCGACTTATCCACTATTTTGCGCTACCGTTCCTGGATTGGCAGCGATCGGGATGGGAATCCCAATGTTACCTCGGATGTAACCTGGGATACTATTTTAGAACAGCGGGAGAATGTAATGCTTCTTTATTTGGAAGAGCTGGATGAATTACGCAGCTATCTTAGTATTTCTCAAAATAAATATAAAATTTCAGAGGAACTGGATGCTTCGCTTAAAAGGGATGAAGAAAACGACCAGCTCTCAGAGCGTTACCAGCGGCTGTATAAGCAAGAGCCTTATCGCCGAAAGGTGACCCATATGATGCATAAGCTGGAAGAGCAGCTAGAGGCCATAGAGTCTGATAGCCGTTCATATATTTGCAGGAAAGCAGACGAATATACGGCTGAAGACTTTAAGTCTGAACTTAAACTTATCGCCGAAAGCTTGCGCCAATCGGGCTTGGAGGAAGTTGGATCTGTAGGTAAACTTGAGCATTTGATTGTGCGGGCAGAAACCTTTGGTTTCCACATGGCGGCACTTGATATTCGCCAGCACAGTGGAGTCCATGAACATGCGGTGTCTGAACTTCTATCTATCGCTGAGGTTACGGATAATTACGCCGACCTTCCAGAAGAGGAGAAGCTTGAAGTTCTTACAAGCGAACTCAGCAATCCGCGTCCCTTGTCGCCGGTAAAGGTGCAGCTAAGTGACCAAACCACGCAGATGTTGAAGGTCTTTTCGCTTATTGGTGATTTATTAGCCCTCGATAAGAACAGTTTCGGGAGCTATATCATAAGCATGACCCATGGAGTTAGTGACATGCTGGAGGTCTTGGTTCTGGCCAAAGAACGAGGTCTGTGGAATGAAGAAGGTGGAGAGGTATACAGTGATATAGATGTTGTTCCTCTTTTTGAAACTATTGAGGACCTTGAAGTATGCGGGGACTTAATGAGCCAGATGTATGAGAGTGATCTTTACCAGAAACAATTGCAGGCCAGGGGTAACATTCAGGAAATTATGCTTGGTTATTCCGACAGTAACAAGGATGGGGGCTACTGGATGGCGAACTGGGCATTGGAAAAGGCGCAGCAAGACCTTGGGCGGGTCTGCCGGAAATACGATATGGATTTCCGTCTGTTCCACGGACGTGGTGGAACTGTTGGTCGAGGGGGTGGACGATCAAATAAAGCGATTCTGGCATTGCCTCCAATCAGTAATAATGGTCGTATTCGTTTTACTGAACAGGGAGAGGTGATATCTTTCCGGTACTCGCTGGCTTCTATTACGCGTCGGCACCTGGAACAGATCGTAAATGCTATGATTCGGGTAACAGTTGCAGAGCAGGGCTTTTCGGATGAAGAAAATGAGTTTTTTCAAACAATGGAGCAACTTTCCAAACGTTCCATGAAGGCATATCGGGAACTCATTGACGATGAGGATTTTTGGCCTTGGTATACTTCAAAGACACCTATTGAGCATATTAGTCGCCTGCCTATTGCATCGCGACCGGTTTCTCGGGGGAGTACCAAGACGGCAGATTTTGAAAATCTGCGGGCTATTCCGTGGGTATTTGCCTGGACTCAGGTTCGATATAATGTGCCGGGTTGGTACGGCATTGGGGTAGCTCTCCAGGAGATGCTTGAGAAGGATGAAGGGACTCTTGATAAGTTTCGGCAATGGTATGAGGATGGGATCTTCTTCAATACCATTTTAGACAATGCGCAACGGGAAATGGCTCGTACACATATACCTACTTCCACCATTTATGAGGATATCGATGACGGATCGTTCCACGAAGAGATAACGGAAGACTTTAGAAAGGCGGAAGCAGCTATCAAAAAGATAACTGATCAGGAATATATCCTGGAAAACAGTCAGGTTATCAAAAAGTCTATCCGGTTTAGAAATCCGTTTACATATCCATTAAATATGATGCAGGTAGAATTGTTGAATCGCTGGAATGAAGGTCCGGAAGCAGAGGAGGAAGAGCCGTTAAGAAATGCCCTTTTCCTCAGCATCAACGGTATTGCCGCTGCTATGCAGAGTACAGGCTAAAAGTTAAGAATTAGGAGCTGGGGATTTACGAATTAGCATCATCTTGTTTTCAGTTCGTAATCCCTAATTCCTAACTAATTCTTTCATCTGACGGCGAAATTTCGGGGCTCCACCGTTAGCCGGATGCCGAACTGCAGTATGTGAAATACCGAAATGGTTTAAACTTTGTTCGCATTTGCGTCCTACTGCAATAATTTCAGCATCGGAGTATAACTCAAGGAATAATTTAAGGGCCGGATAACCAGTTTCAAGCTCATCGTCTGTAGGAGTTCGATTACTGAGTAGCCCATCCTCCGGATCGTAGGGGTGCCAGGGAAGCGCATTCCATAAAACTGTTTGATAGGGATCAATTTCCAGTTGATAGAGCGCCTTCCACATAATGGTAGCCGTAGGTTCCGACATTCCCTTGGCATTCACTTCTTTCTTGCTGGTGCGTTTAGGTTCTATTCCCCGAAAAGCACCATCCGCAGGAATGCCATGTACTGGTTTATGATGGCCTAACAAAATACGTTCCGAAGTCATGGCAATACCAGTAAAATGGCCTCCCTGGTAGCCGAGTGCCTCTGCAATTAAGAGATAATTTGCCGTTTGGAAGCGTTCGGATAAATAGGTACGTAGTTGCTCACGTCGGATACGCGGACAGTCTTCTGATCGATCGTGCTGTGGATCGCGCTGGTACCATGGATTAAAAAAAGCTCCTTCCGGGGTTTCGCGTAACAACTCAAAAAGGGCATTGAGATCAGCCATTATGAAAAAAAGTAGATTAAAATTTGTTATGAATGGTGGTTATTTTGAAGTTTCCTAATATAGTGCACAGAGAAACCATAAGAAAAAAGTTTTCGACTTTGAACTAAGAGGAAGGAAAGCATAAACATCAAGCAAAAAATTGTATATTACAGTATCAATAAATACTAATTCTTGGAGATTTCTATGAGCACCGATATAACCTTTGATATAACGAAAGTAGCCCAAAGTCGTATTGATCAAGTGGATCTTGATGATCCTGGATTTGGCCGGTTGTTTTCTGATCATATGTTGGAGGTATCGTATAATGAAGGAGAGTGGCAACAACCAAAGATTAAGCCCTATGGTACTATTGAAGTTGTCCCGGCCTTAAATGTATTTCACTATGCCCAATCGGTGTTTGAAGGAACCAAGGCTTATTATGTAGACGACGAAACCGTCAACTTATTTCGTATTGGCCAGAACTATGAACGCTTTGTACAGTCTTGTAAGCGAATGTGTATACCTCCTGTTGATCGCGAGGTATTTCTGGGAGGCATCGAAAAGTTGATCGAAATAGACCACCGGTGGGTCCCTCGTAAAGAGGGAAATGTTCTTTATATTCGTCCTTTTGCATGTGCTTTTGATCCGGTTATTTCAGCAAATCCTGCTGAGGAGTATCGCTTTTTTGTGATCACTTCTCCGGTAGGATCCTATTATAATAAGTCAGTAAAGCTGACAACCTCAAAGAGATACGTCCGGGCGGTAAAAGGCGGAGTGGGTGCTGCCAAAGCGGCCGGTAATTATGCCGCCAGTTTTTATCCGGCGCGTAAAGCTCAAGAAATGGGGTACGATCAGGTATTATGGCTTGATGCCCACGAGCATACTTATATTGAGGAAGTGGGAACAATGAACATCTTTTTTATAATTGATGGTGTATTGGTTACCCCAAAACTGCAGGGCACGATATTGCCGGGCATTACGCGGGATTCTGTGCTCCGGCTGGCGAACCATTGGGAGATACCGGTGGAAGAGCGACGTATCAATATAGAAGAGGTTATTGAAGCTGGACAGTCGGGAAAGCTTGAAGAAGTATTTGGAACAGGTACTGCTGCGGTTATTGCCCCGGTAGAGGAAATCCATCATGATGGGATATCTGTTATCCCAAAGGAAAAAGACCGCGGACCGGTTGGACAAAAACTCTATGACACTATTTATGATATCCAACGTTCAAGAATAGAAGATCCATTCAATTGGGTTCGTTCTGTACAAGTTGGGAATAGCTAAAACAATTACTTGTTTGTAATTATCTTATCGATTTAGAGCGCTTGACTATTAGTCTTGTTAATACCCTTTTTCCCTGTCTACGGCATTGCGCAAATCCATTCCGGAAAGAGCACGTTTATAATTTTCGACAATTTGCTCTGCTGCCTCAGCCGGCTGGGTAATGCTGGCAATATGAGGTGTGATTATTATATTAGATCGATTCCAGAAGGCATGTTTATCAGGCAAAGGCTCTTCCTTAAAGACGTCTAGCCAAGCTCCCTGTAATAGATTACTGTCAAGAGCGTATATCAGGTCTTCATCCACCAAGTGTTCTCCCCGAGCAGCGTTAATAATCCAGGCATCAGAAGGCAGCTCTTTAAAAACCTTAAGATCCAGAATGTCTCTGGTGGCATCTGTTAAAGGAAGGAGACATACGAGGATATTGATATCCGACAAGAAGAGCGATAGCTTATCCGGACCAGCAAAACATTCTATATCTTCAAGTTCCTTGGATGATCGGGCCCACCCGGAAACCTGGAATCCGGTTTTTACCAACTGTTCTGCTACTGGCTGTCCAATTGCTCCCAATCCCATAATCCCAATTCGTAAATTCTTCGAAAGCTCATGGCGATGTATTTGCCATTTGCCCTGATCACTTTGACGAATATACTGTGGCAGGTTCCTCTGGATATTGATCACTGCCCCTAGAACATACTCTTTCATCTGCCGAATAAGAGAAGGAGATACAATACGGGCAATTTCTATTGATTCCGGGAGGCTATCGTCAGATAATAAATGGTCGACTCCCGCTCCCAGTGAAGAGACTGCTTTAATATTCGGGAAGCTATCCAAAAGGTGTTGGGGTTGATTCCAGCAGACGGCAAACTGTACTCGGTCTTTATTCTTGATGGCCGGCCAGATATCAGTTTCAATATTGGGATCAATGCGATGGATATGTTTTTTCCATTCTGAAAGATTTCGATCAGGAGCGACAAATAAAAGAGACATAAAGGAATATTCGATTATTTATTATCCGAATCTAAGTATAAGAAAGCCAACAGCGTAATGCTAAGAATTAGTGGGCCTGGCAAATGAATGCGGAAGGATAACTTTGCAAAATAAACTTTTAAAAAATATCGAATTTTATAATATGAGTATATAATTATTTGATTAGGGATTTTAACGATTGTAATAATAGTTGTAAAAAAATCTGCAACCCATTCTTGCCTTTGTTATAATAATTCAAATCAAAGTTTATCGACTCGAATTTACGATTATAAAAAGCCGTTGACAGTCGCATTAAAGTAAACGAATGTTTTTTATTTTTAGTTACATTGAATGAGTTTGGTAACAATAATTAACCTAACTAAATGATTATGACAACACTGAAAAAAATAGTTGCAAATATTGGATTGTCATTGCTTGCAGTTTTATGCATAACTACTTTGGGATTGGCTCAAGAACGAGGGAGTGAGGAGCCTCGTACCAGCCCAAATGCTACAGTCAGCCAAACAATTGGTACAACTGACGTTACAATTACCTATGGGCGGCCTGCTGTAAATGATCGGGAAGTTTTTGGAGAGCTGGTACCCTATGGAGAAGTTTGGCGAACCGGTGCGAATGAGTCCACGGCTCTGGTTGTTTCTGATGACGTGATGATTGAGGGAAATAAGTTAGAAGCTGGAACATATTCTTTATACACTATTCCTAATAAAGACAGCTGGACCATTATTCTTAATTCCAAGCTTTCGTGGGGCACCGAATACGATTCGGGTCAGGATGTGCTCCGGTTTAAAGTAGAATCTCAGGAAGCAGATTATATGGAGCGCATGCTCTTTTATTTTAAAGATGTTTCGAATGATTCTGCTACGGTAGTTCTTCATTGGGATAATACAAAAGTACCATTCACTATTAGCGTTTAATTTCTATCTCAAATTTCGAGCCTAATACAACTGAATCTCATGGTGGGGCCTTATCCCATCATGGGATTCTTTTATTTTTTACTCTTTTGTGGGGTGCCAACTTTATATTGGCAGAGGTTGCCTTAAAAGAAATGTCCCCCATTTCCTTTAGTGTCTCTCGTTTTGCAATGGGCGGGCTGGCGCTTTTTTTAGTAATGTATCTACAATACCGCTATGAAGAACGCCGAACTTCCGGGCCTGTTTCATTTCTTCCAAAAATAAAACGCAAACATTGGCCCCGACTTATCCTGATCTCCGTTATAGGTGCCACTCTTGCTCCCTGGCTGGGAATTGAGGGGTTAGGATTAACCCACGGTGCCCGAGCCTCACTTTGGTTGGCACTCGGACCGGCAGTCAGCACATACTGCGGTTATCTGTTTAGAACCGAACGCATGGGATTATATGGGTACATAGGGATTGTTTTAGCTGTTATCGGAACAGTAATTTTAGCCTGGGATGGGTTACGTCCGGCACAAGGATATTGGTTGGGAGATTTAATTTTAATTGTAGCTCTTATCCTTACAGTAATAGAGCTTCACTTGATAAAACCGTTGGCCCGCCAATATGGTCCGGTACCTGTCGTTGCAATACGCACAGCTATTGGTTGTTCGTTATACATGATGATTGCTTCCCCGGCTCTTGTTGAAGTAACCTGGCTATCTCTTGGACCCTGGACCTGGATTGCTATACTGGCGGGTGGAGCTATTGGAGTAGGAGTTGGACAATGGGCGAAAGTTCGTGCACTAAAAATACTTGGCCCTACTCAAGTCGTGCTTTATGGAAATATGGTCCCAATTGCTGCTCTTTTGATCGCTTGGTTAAGTATTGGAGAGAATCCATCTAGGCTCGAAGTTGTTTCTGCCGTTTTTATTATTGTAGGGGCAATATTTATTCAGGTCATTGATGGTAAAGCGGGAGCATCCAATAAAAAGAAGGAAATTGAAGAAGATCTTTCATTCCTTATGAGTACTAAACAGGATAACTAGTCATTTTTAAAACTGATTTAGATGTTTGATGAAAGATATTCCATTTTCATATTCTATCCTGCTTAGAGATTGATTTTTATTTAACAGCTTATTTCCATTAGGTTATCCCAACTCGTTGTATACTTCGGGGATAAAAATTGTTGTTTCATTTGCCAGGATTGCTCAAACCCAGTGGCCGCAAAATGGGCTGTGTCTGACCCATATTTTGTATTGATATCATCGATTTTTCTCATCAATTCATGTTGATTATTAGATTGTTGCTTTTTGCTAAATAAATTGCCTTGTATTTTTGATTGGGGAATGATGCCAGTCAGCATAACAGCCGCTTTTTTATATTTAAGTCCGGATTGATACAACTTTATAAGTGTATTATGTCCATATTTAATCAGAAAAGAAGTGTCAGCAGTAAGTATGTGAAGAGGGATTTCAATTCCATATTTATATTTTGGGTTACCATCGCCATACTTATTAGTACGCAGTGTAATATGCAGCAGGGAGGTAACCGATTCTTGAGCCTTAGTTTTTCAGTGGAAATCATAATAAATTCTGCAATAGCTTCTTGTAGGTCCTCTAATTTCGTAACTGCTTTACCAAATGATCGCGAAGTCATAATTCCTTTTCGGGGATCATTAATATGTTCAATCTCCAGGCAGGGCTTCCCATTGAGTTCCATCACAGTTCGTAGCCCGTTTACACTTAGTCGGCTTCGGACCTAGTCCGTCTGCGTATATCAATTCTTTAATTCCAGCGCATTAGTAATTCCTTCGTTGAAGAGACGTTGAGAAAGACCTGCTCCGATTCCCCAAATATCCGTCAGCTTGGTGTCTCTTAATATATTATCCAGTTCAGAATGTCCTATCAAGTTGAGCACACCGTTATATCCCGGTTGAGATTTTGCCGTTTCATTTGCAATCTTAGCCAGTGTTTTGGAAGGTGCAATTCCTACAGAAACCGGCAAACCTGTCCACTGTTTTACTGTCGATTTTATAACTTGTCCGAAGGATCGTAAATCATCTGTCATTAGCTTTGGAAATTCTATAAATGCCTCATCAATACTGTAAGGTTCTACTCGGGGAGTAAGGTGACGTAGCGTTTTCATGACCCGGAGCTACATATCTCCGTACAGGGCATAATTGGAAGATTTTTGAATAACGTTATTTCGTTTAAGAAGATTTCTGATCTTGAATTCGGGTGCTTCCATCTCAATGCCGGCTTCCTTAGCCTCATTAGAGCGGGCAATAATACATCCGTCATTATTGGAAAGAATAGCGATAGGTTGATCCCTGAGTGAGGGATCGAATACCCGCTCGCAAGAAGCATAGAAATTGTTACAGTCAATAAGGGCATAGGCGGAGGTGCTCATATAAATTTTATGACAAAGCTGAAATTTCTCTTTATTTCACTTATCATTGCAGCGACACAAACTAAATGTTAGGGAATAATTTGTTAAATGGATAATCAAAAACCATCTGATGTTTCCTCATATAAAAGAGATGCCCTCTTTTTAACATTGTCGGGTATATTCTTAACGGCATTGGTTCTGGGAAATGTTATTGGGACCACTAAATTTGTTACTATTTTCTCAGTTGAGCTTTCTGGTTGGATGAGAACACTGGTACCGGAGCTGATTAGAGAGGAAAATACGTATACAATGAGTGTTCCTGTCGGGGTTATTGCTTACCCTTTCACCTTTCTGGCTACCGATCTTCTTTCAGAGCTGTATGGTAGAAAAAAAGCACAGCTGGTAGTATGGGTGGGCTTCTGGATGAATGTGTTTATGCTTTTTTTGATGACCGTGAATCATTGGTTACCTAATACAGGGGGGGTCAGTGGAGGGCTTGATCTTTTTGAAGGAGTCTATGAATTTATGATTGGCAATACCATTGCAAGTATGATAGCATATTTGGTGGCTCAAACGGTAGACGTTCGTCTTTTTCATTTTTGGAAAAGACTTACTCAGGGAAAACATCTTTGGCTGCGTAACAATGCGTCAACGACCGTAAGTCAACTAGTCGACTCCACTACTATTCTAACCATCCTCTTCATTGCTGGAAATTTAGGGGAGGAAATCGATACTATTGGTAAATTAATGATTCTAATAATCAATTCTTATCTATTTAAATTTTTCTTCGCACTGTTTGATACTCCACTTTGTTATTTAGGAGTGAAATTATTCAATGATTATGATGAAGATCCCAGTGAATATAGTCTATATTCGTAGGTATCTTCTGACTAAAAGCCCCTCTAGCAATGTTAAATGCAGATAAGGAAAATTTGTAAAATAAATACCACAAAAACATTGACACGAACTGGGTAAAATCCTTACATTAGGAGTCCGCTTTCGAAGTGAAGAAAACGGCAATGAGTTGACTCATTACTTCCAGATAATTAGAAAAATTTAGCATTTGGAAGTGATCGGGAAAGTGGTTATCATTGCAGCGCCTTCCGATGGCGGGAGGAGGTCTTCTTTTTTGGGAGGCGGATGTTCTTTGACATGATGGGTAGAATATACAGACGATCGC